>JBBQLT010000020.1:0-54829 GCA_038328165.1 Gaiellales bacterium | reverse complement strand
AGAGGAGCTGGCCGGTCGGGGCCCCGATCCGCCGCAAGCCGCGATCGCTGCCGGCTCTCGCCGGTCACAGAGACGCCACACTTGGTCTGACCAAGGGCCATGGCTCGAAGCGGCCCGGCCAGACGCGACAGCAGCTACCCGACGCCGCCGCCCCGCCGCCGTTGCGCACGTCGCCGACATCGCCGCCGCGGCGAATCGACGCGGTGTCGCCTCAAGACTCGCTGCCGCCTGCCGATAGGCGAGGATGTCCGCGAACAGGTTGCTGCCGGCGCGCGAGCTCGGCGCGGAGGCGAAGGACGCGCTCCTCGCCGATGCTGTCGATTCCCTGTACCAGGGCATCGTCGTCACCGATCCGAGCCTGCCCGACAACCCGATCGTCTATGTCAACGAGGCGTTCCTCAGGCTGACCGGTTACGACCGGGAAGAGATCGTCGGGTTCAACTGCCGCTTCCTGCAAGGCCCGGGTACCGATCGAGCGACAATCGCCCGGCTCCGCGAAGACCTAGCGCGGGGAACGGACTTCTTCGGCGAGTTGCTCAATTACCGCAAGGACGGCACTCCCTTCTGGAATGCCCTTTCGATCAAGACTCTCCGCGACGCGAAGGGCGACATCGTGCACTTCGTCGCCTCGCAAACCGACGTGACGCCGCTCCGGGAGCTGCAACTTCGCGCCGGCCAGCAACAGCGGCTCGAGCTCCTGGGAACGTTTGCCGGGGGCATCGCCCATGACTTCAACAACGTCCTGCTCGCGGCCGTCGGGTACGCCGAGCTCCTCGAGACGAAGCTCGAAGACGACGCGCTGCGCGAGTACACACAGCGGATCGTGGCCGCGGGCGCGACCGGCCGTCGCCTCACGCAGCAACTGCTCGCATTCAGCAGGGGCGAGGCCAAAGCCTCTCCCGAGCCGGTCGATGCGAGCCGTGCCGCCGCGGAGACCACCGCGATGGCGGGCCGACTGCTCCCGGCGGGCGTGGAGATCAGCCTCTCCTTAACGGGCGACGCAACGATCGTCAACGCGACGCGATCGCAGCTCGAGCAGATACTGCTGAACCTCGTTGTGAACGCCCGCGACGCGATCGAAGCGACCGGGTCGATCACTGTCGGTGTCGCCCGTGATTCTGACAACGTCGTCCTGACGGTGACCGACACCGGTTGCGGGATGTCGGAAGCGCTACGCGAGCGCATCTTCGAGTCGTTCTTCACTACCAAGGCTCCCGGGGCCGGTACCGGTCTCGGCCTCGCCACCGTCAGCAGCGTGGTGAGCGAACTGGGTGGAACGATCGATGTCACGAGCACACTCGGTGCCGGGTCGACGTTCCGGGTCGCGCTACCCGAGCTCCGTTAGCAACGAGCGCGGGTGAGCGCACGGCGTATTCTCGAGCCGTGAGTCACGACGCGCTTCGCCGCCGCGCCCGCACCGCGCTTGCCACTGGGGCCGAGCGCGCAGGGGCGCGCGCCCACTTCCGGGCCATGGGAATCGATCCCGCGCGCCTCGCAGGCCCGATCGTGGGGGTCGCGTCGACCTGGACGGGAACGATGCCGTGCAACCTAAACCAGCGGGAGCTTGCCGATCGCGTCGCCGACGGCGTCGCGGCCGCCGGCGGGGTCGCGCTCGGGTTCAACACGATCGCCGTGTCCGACAACCAGTCGCAGGGGACTCCGGGGATGCGCGCCTCGCTCATCTCGCGCGAAGTGATTGCCGACTCGATCGAGCTGATGGTTCATGCGCACGACTTCGACGCGCTCGTCTGCCTCGTCGGCTGCGACAAGACCGTCCCGGCCGCGCTGATGGCGCTCGCTCGCGTCGACAAGCCTGCAGTCGTCCTCTACAGCGGCCCGATGCGCGCGGGGCGCCTGGCGGGACGCGAGGTGACGATCCAGGACGTCTGGGAGGCGGTCGGCGCCGAGGAACGCGGCCTCATCCCCCGCGCCGAGCTCGACGAGCTCGAGCGGGTCGCCTGTCCCGGCGCGGGCACCTGCGCCGGGCATTTCACGGCGAACACGATGGCGGTCGCGCTCGACTGCCTCGGGATCACGACGATCGGCGACGGGCTCGTCCCCGCCGACGACCTCGAGACGAAAGGTGCGGCCGCGGAGCGCGCCGGCTCGCTGGCGGCGCGCCTTGCAGGCGGCGAGGCGACCGCGCGCCGCTTCCTCGATCGCCGCGCGCTCCTCAACGCGATGGCCGGGATCGCCGCCACCGGGGGGTCGACGAACGGCATTTTGCACCTGCTCGCAATCGCACGCGAGGCCGGGGTCGCATTGACGCTCGACGAGCTCGCCGAGATCGGAAGCCGCACTCCCGTTGTCGCGAGCCTCGCTCCGGGTGGTCGTTTCGTGGCGGAAGACCTGCACCGCGTCGGCGGCACCGCATCGCTCATTCGAGAGCTCATCCGGGGCGGCCACCTCGACGGATCCGCCCCGACGGTCGACGGATCGACCCTCGCCGCCGCCTCGGCGGAGGCCGCGGAGCCCGACGGCAGCGTGCTCTTCACCGTCGATACGCCGTTCAAGCAGACGGGCGCGCTGCACGCGCTACGCGGCAATCTGGCGCCCGACGGCAGCCTCGTCAAGCTCGCTGCGGCGCGCACCGTCCAGCAGGGCCCCGCGCGCGTCTTCGACAGCGAAGAGGCATGCACCGACGCGGTGCGTGCAGGCGTGGTCCTGCCCGGCGACGTGCTCGTCGTGCGGTATGAAGGACCGGCCGGCGGCCCCGGCATGCGCGAGATGCTGAGCGTGACCGCATCCATCGTCGGTGCGGGGCTCGGCGAATCTGTCGCGCTCGTCACCGACGGGCGCTTCTCCGGCGCGACTCGCGGACTGATGGTCGGCCATGTCGCACCCGAGGCGGCGCGTGGCGGGCCGATCGCGGTCGTCCGCGACGGCGACTTGATAACGATCGACATTGACGCAAACCGGCTGACGCTCGAGATCGGCGAGGACGAGCTCGCCGAGCGTTTGGCCGCGTGGCAGCCAGCTCCTTCGCCATACGCGACCGGCGTCTTCGCCCGCTACCGGCTGCTCGTCGGATCTGCCTCCGAAGGAGCCGTGCTACGCGACGGCATCGGGGCCTGACGGTGCAGGCGCTCGTCACTCAGCCGGGCGTCGCCCATTCCACACACGTCGCTGACGTCCCCGAGCCGACCGGCGACGGCGTGCTCCTGCGCGTGCTCGAAATAGGCGTCTGTGGCACCGACCGCGAGATCTCGGAAGGCGTGTTCGGCACTGCTCGAAGTGAGAATGCGCCGCTCGTGCTCGGTCACGAGGTCCTCGCAACCGTTGAGCGCGACGGGCACGGGTTCGCACGCGGCGACCTTGTCACTGCGACCGTGCGCCGCTCCTGCCGGCACTGCATCGCGTGCGAGGAAGGATCGCCGGACTCCTGCCTCACCGGCGACTACAGCGAGCGCGGGATCACGCGTCTCGACGGCTACGCGCGCGAACTCGTCCTCGAGGACCCGACGCAGGTGATCGCGGTGCCACCGTCGCTCGACCGTCTCGGCGTGCTCGCGGAACCCACATCGGTGTGCGCCCGCGCGATCCGGCATTCGCTCGCGATCGGTGGCCGTCAGCCCTGGCAGCTCGAACGGGCGCTCGTGATCGGGGCAGGCGCGGTCGGCATGCTCTCGACGCTCCTCCTGCGCCTGCAGGGCATCGATGTCTGGACGGCCTCACTGGAGCCGTCGAACGACCTCGTCGATGGCGTGGGCGCGCACTACGTCGCGTCCGGCGAAACGCCGCTCTCGGAGCTCGGAGGCTTCGACCTCGTCATCGAAGCGGCGGGAGACGCGCAGCTGATGGCGGACGCGCTCGGGTTGTTGCGCCGAAGCGGCGTTGCGTGCCTGCTCGGAATCGATCCGCGCAAGCAGAAGGTCGAGCTGGACGGCCCGACGCTTGCACTCGACACGATCCTCGAGAATCGCGTCCTCTTCGGCAGCGTCAATGCTCAGCGCCAGGACTGGCTCGCAGGCGTGAACGCGCTCGACGAAGCCCGCAAGCGTTGGCCTGACGCACTCGAGGCGTTCGTCGGCCTGCGTGTTCCAATCGACCGCTTCGCCGAGGCATTCGCCTACCGCGGCGGCAAGGCGACGCTCGTCCTGCACGACTGACCTACGACGCGTTGTCGTCGACGAGGCGCGATGCGCCGTGCAGGATCGCGCCGTGGAGGCCGAGTCCGGCCTCGACCGTCACCGCCAGCAGGTCGAGCGCGTCCGGCAGTGCCTCACTGATCTCGGCGCGCCGCGCCGCCGCCCGTCGACCGAGCACGAAACCGGGTGCGACGAAGCAGTTGACCCAGAATACGGCCGCCATCAGGAGCGTCAGCCCGGAGCTCGCACCGCCGCCTGCAGAGATGGCGAGCGCCGCGAGAATGCCGAACGTCACCAGGACGAGCCTCAACGTGACGAACGTCTGGATCGTCACGCGGCCGCCGAAGCCGGCGGAGGCGAGCCGCTGCGGCAGCCGGTCTGCGAGGCGCTCGGACAGCAGGCGCTGGCCAAGCCGTTCCGCCACGAGGCCGACAACGCGACCTCGTGCGGCGCCCTGGCGAACGTCGCCACTCGCCGCCGACCAACGGCGGACGGTAAGGACCGCCGAGTGGCGGCGGCGCTATGGGTGGAGAGCGTCCCGGCCACGACGAAGATCGCGGCCGAGAGCGAGAGCGCTGCGAGCAGAAGGAGCAGCATGGCTACCACTTCACCGCGCCGACGCGCCGGAGCACGACGGAGCCTGGATGGCGATCGCATCGAGGACGAATTGCAAGTCTGCCGATCTGATCCGGCGGCCCAGGTCGGCGAGAGCGTTGTCGAGTGACCGGCCGAGGTGAACCTCGGCGACAACCCGGCCTAACTCGCGCGCGGCGGGCTCGGCGACGTCGGTCGCGACCGTCTGCAGGCCGTGATCGAAGCCGTGTCCCTCGTTCGAGTTAAGCCCCTCCCCCGTTCGAGCTACGTCCCGCGACAGGCAGGGACTTACTCGCGGAAGCGAAGCTGCTCGCGTTGCCCGCTCTCGCCGGACCGGGCGATCGCGTCGCCGATCTCAGACGCGCGGTACCCGTCCTCGAAGGTCGCGCCGAACGGCGCCACGTCGCCGTCCGAGGCGATCACCTCGAGCATGTGATGAAGCTCGTGCACGAACGTGTCGCCCCAGCCGATGATGTGGCCGGGCGGCCACCAGTGCTCCCAGAACGGATGATCCGCTTCGGAAACCAGCACCGTCTTGAATCCGCGCGCGCGGTCGCCGTCGGCGCGAAAGACCTGCAGCTCGTTCAACCGCTCCATATCGAATGCGAGCGATCCCTTGGAGCCGTTGATCTCCCACTGGAATGCGTTGCGCCGGCCGAGCGCGAGCCGCGTCCCCTCGATCGTGCCCACCGAGCCGTTCTCGAACTCCACGGCTGCCTCGACTGCGTCATCGACCTTCCTGCCGGCCACGAACGTCTTCAGGAAGCCGGAGACCGTCGCGACCTCGCCGTTCAGAAACCGGGCGAGGTCGATCACGTGCGTGCCGATGTCGCCGAGTGCGCCCGAGCCCGCCTCATCCGGCGCGAACCGCCAGGTGTCGAGCGCTGAATCGTCGGCCCAATCCTGCAGATAGCGGCCCCGAAAATGGCGGATCTCCCCCAGCTCGCCGGCGTCGATCATCTCCCGCGCGAGCCGGACCGCGGGCACGAAGCGGTAGTTGAACGCGCACAGATGCTTGACGCCGGTCACGGCTACACGCTTCCAGATCTCGTAGCTCTCGGCGCCGTCACGCCCGAGCGGCTTCTCGCAGATCACGTGCTTCCCGGCCTCGGCAGCTGCGATCGTGGGCTCGGCGTGCAGCGAGTTGGGGCCGCCGTTGTCGAAGAGACCGATGCGGTCGTCGGCAACGAGCCGGCGCCAGTCGCCTGTCGCGTACTCGTAGCCGTAACGCCTCGCCGCCTCGCCGACCGCTTCCTCGTCGCGGCCTGCGATCCCGACGAGGCGCGGCTCGAGCGGTGGCGGCCACGTCATGTAGGCGATCTTCTTGAAGGCGTTCGAATGCGCCTTGCCCATGAACGCGTAGCCCAGCATCCCGATCCCGATCTCGGTCATCGCGCGATACTACGCACGTCCGAACCCAACGCGAAGGAGCACTCGTGGCGAACGCCGTAAGTGGGGAATCATCTCGACTGCCGACATCAACCGGAAGGTGATTCCCGGCGCGCATGCGTCGCCGAAGGTCGAGTTGCTTGCCGTCGCAAGCCGCGACCAGGCCCGCGCCGAGGCCTATGCCGAGGAGTGGGCGATCGAGCGTGCCTACGGCTCCTACGAAGCGCTCCTCGCGGACCCCGAGATCGAAGCCGTCTACATCTCGCTGCCGAACACGATGCATTGCGAGTGGTCGATCAAGTCACTCGAGGCCGGCAAGCACGTGCTCTGCGAAAAGCCGATGACGCGACACACGGACGAGATCACCGCTGCCTTCGACGCCGCCGACCGCACGGGCTTCATGCTCAGCGAAGCGTTCATGTATCGCCACAATCCGCAGACGAAGAAGCTGAAGCAGCTCGTCTCGGACGGCGCGATCGGCGAGCTGCGCCTGATCCGCTCGGTCTTCAGCTATTCGCTCTACGACGAAGACAACATCCGGCTGCGCACGGAGCTCGAAGGCGGGGCGTTGATGGACGTCGGTTGTTACAACGTGAGTGGCTCGCGCCTGCTCGGCGGCGAGCCCGAGCACGTCTTCGGCGAGGCTTGGTTCGGACCCTCGGGAACCGACTGGATGTTCGCCGGCACACTGAGGTTCCCGTCCGACGTGATCGCAACGTTCCACTGCGGAACTGCGCTGCCGGAGCAGGACGAGCTCGAGGCGATCGGAAGCGAAGGCTCGCTCGTCCTGGACGATCCGTGGCACTGCAACACACCGGCGATCGAGTTGCGCCGCGACGGCGGCGTCGAGCGGATCGAGATCGAGCGCGAGGACTCCTACCGGCTCGAGCTCGAGAACCTGAGCGACGCGATCCGCGGCGAAGGCGAGCTGCTGCTCGGCCGCGACGACGCGACCGGCCAGGCGAGGACACTCGAGGCCCTGCACGCGTCGGCGACGAGCGGCACGCGCCGCACGCTGTGACCCTCGCGGAAGCGCGTCAGCGGGCGGCAGCGATGCTCGACGAGGCGGGCATCGTTCTCACGGCGGCTGAGCGCGACGGGATCGAGATCGCCGACTTCGGGCTTGGCCGCCTCGCAGAGGTCGGCCTGCAGATCGTCACCTATGTGAACACGGAGCGCGTCTGCGCGAAAGAGCTCGTCCTCTTCTCCGGACAGACCTGCCCCGAGCATCGTCATCCGCCGGTCGGCGACGACCCGGGCAAGGAGGAGACGTTCCGGTGTCGCCACGGCTCCGTGCACCTGCACGTCGCGGGCGACGACGAGATCGTACTGCGATCAGGCGAGCAGTTCACGATCCCGCCCGACACGCTCCACTGGTTCCGGGCCGGCGACGAAGGCGCGATCGTCTCGGAGTTCTCGACGAGGAGCCGCGACGAGTCGGACGTCTTCAGCGATCCGCAGATCGTTCGGTAGCCGCAATCGCGGCCAGCGCGAGCTCCTCGTCGACCTCGCCGGGCAGGCCGCTGACACCCACCGCGCCAATCCGCTCCTCGCCGTCGAAGACGGCGACCCCGCCCAAGAAGAATGTGAAGAAGGGGTCGAAGCTCGCGCCCTCGACCGGATCGTCACGCACCTTCTCGGCAAGCTCCCGTGTCGTCCGCGCGTCGCTTCTGGCCGCGGTGTAGGCCTTTCGCTGCGCGTTCAGGCGGGTGTCCGGCGCGGCTCCGTCCATCGTCGCCGCAGCCACGAGCTCGCCGTGCGTGTCCGCCACGAACGCCGACACGGGGCTCGCCGCCGCCGAGACAACGAAGTCGACGATCGCACGGGCACGTTCGAGCCTCATCGGCCCATCGTAATCGCTCGGAGCACTGGCTACGATCGGCGAATGAGCGCGGTCGTGATCCGGGGCACGCCGTACCCGGTCGTCCTCCCGAAGGTCAGCGATCCGCGCCTGCATCTTGCTGCGACGATCACGTCGTTGCAGGTGATCGGCCAGTTCGGCTTCCATTTCCAACTCTCGATCGCGCAGATCCTCATCTCCCTGGCGACCTGCGGCGTGCTCGAAGTGGCGATCGCCTTTCGCAAGCAACACGTTCTGATGTGGCCGGCGAGCGCGCTCCTGACCGGAAACGGCGTCGCGTTCATTCTCCGCGTGCCGGGCACGCACCACGGCGACTGGTGGAGCCTCCGCGGCTGGTGGATCTATGCCGGAACCTCGGCGTTCGCACTTCTTTCCAAGTACGTGATCAAGTGGCGCGGCGAGCACGTCTTCAACCCATCGAACATCGGGCTCGTCCTCTGCTTCCTGATTCTCGGCCGGGGACGAGCCAATCCGCTCGACTTCTGGTGGGGGCCAATGTCCGGCTGGCTGGTGGGCGCACTGGCCGTCATCCTCGCGGGCGGCTTCCTGATTCTTTCGCGCCTCAAGCTGCTCTGGATCGCACTCGCGTTCTGGATCACATTTGCCACCGGAATCGGCATCGTCGCGTTGAGCGACCATGCCATGTCAGCGCGCTGGCACCTTGGCCCAATCACCGGGTTCGACTTCTGGTGGGTGCTCGTAACCTCGCCCGAGGTGCTCGTCTTCCTGTTCTTCATGATCACGGACCCGAAGACCGCGCCACCGGATCCGAAGGCGCGCATCGTGTATGGAGTGGCGCTCGGCCTGTTGGGAACGATCCTGATCGCGGGTGCGCGCACCGAGTTCGCAAGCAAGGTCGGCCTGCTCGGCGCACTTGTGATCGTCTGCCTCGCGATGCCACTACTGCGGCTCGTCGCATGGCGGCCGAGCCGCGGTCAGTTCGCGCTCGCGGGCGCAGTAGGTCTTGCCGCATACACGGTGGCCCTCGTGCTGATCACGGGCACTTCGCGCTCCCACGACGCGCAGCCGCTCGCGGCCGGCGACCTGCCGGCGATCACGATTCTCCCTTCGCGCGGCGTCCAGACGAAGTTGGACGTCGCGACGGCACAGCAGATCACGCATGGCCTCGTCAGCGTGATCCATGGCCCCGAGCATGGAAGCGTGCGGATCTGGCTCGAGGCCGGCGAGGGCCAGAGCCCTCCCGTCGCCGTCGCGCAGCTCGCCGGCGTCACCTACCGCCTCAACCAGTCGGGGGCGGCCTGGACGCTCGCACAGGCGCCGCATCCCGCCCCGCCGGTGCCCCGCGTGGAGGCAAGCGGCTCCGACCTGCCGGGCAACACGCTCGCGAACGTCGCAAGCCAAGTCGGACTCCAGTTCCAGCAGGGCTCGTTCAGGTTCGGAATGTCGAACGACTACCGAGCGATGATGGGCGGCGGCGTCTGCTGGCTGGACTACAACAACGACGGCTGGCTCGATCTGTTCGCCGTCAACTCGTACTCGAGCGCCGATACGGCCGCGTGGGAAGCGCACGGCGGGCTCCCGCGAACGGCGTTGTTCGAAAATTCGCACGGAACATTCCGCGACGTCAGCCGAAGCGCACATGCCGATCTTGCGGTGCAAGGCGACGGCTGCGTCGCAGGCGATCTCAACGGCGACGGCCGGACGGATCTCGTGGTCACGACCACTCAGGGCATCGATCTGTTGTGGAACGATGGCAACGGGAAGTTCACGGAAGGCGCTGCTGCCGCCGGCCTTCTCGCTTCCGGCTGGTTCACGGGCGCAACGATCGCAGACGTGAATGGCGACGGCCGCCCCGACGTCTTCGTCGCCGGGTACGCAGACTCGAACGAACCGGTCGCGGGCTCGCTCGCCGGCTTCCCCACGAATCTCGCGGGCGTTCGCGACCGGCTCTACCTCAACGAGGTAGACGACCGCGGACGAGCACGCTTCCGCGAGGTGGGAGTCCAAGCGGGCCTCGAGCCCGCCCTGCCGAGGCACGGGCTCGGCGCCGTCTTCACTGATTACAACGGCGACGGCCGGCCCGATCTCTACGTCGCGAACGACGAGGATCCGAACCAGCTGTACGAGAACATCCCCTGGCCCGGGGGGGCGAAGGCCGACCCGGCCGGCCTCGGGTTCCGGTTCGAAGAACGAGCGTCGGCCGAAGGCGTCGACGACGCGTTCGCCGGCATGGGCATTGCGACCCAGTTCGGTAAGCAGGGCAAGCTCGACCTGTTCGTGAGCAACTCGCGGAACGAGCGGTCGGCCGCGTTCAGGCAGCTCGGCGGAAACCGCTCACCCGCGTTTGCGAACGCGCGGCTCGCGTTCGACCCGGCGCTCGGTACCGACTTCGCGGGCTGGGGTGCGTCCTTCGTCGACCTCTCCAACTCCGGCGCGCCCGACCTGGTGCTGACCGCCGGGGCGATCCCGGTCACGAGCCTTGGCGGAGGTGCGGAGCAGCTCCGCCTGCTCGTCCCGACTCCCGTCGCAAGCCGCCCCGATGTGGAGCGCTTCGGCGATGCTCGGGGCGTCCTCGGTGCCGGGGGCCTGCGTCTGAATGGACGCGGGCTCGCCGCGGCGGATGCGTCGAACGACGGGCGGATGGACGTCGCGATCAATACGATCGGTGGCAAGCTCGTGTTTCTGCGCCCGTCCGGGCCGAGCGGTCACTGGCTCGACGTGGAGCTATCGCGGTTCTCACCCGGCGCCGTCGTCACGGCCGTGCTTCCGAACGGGCGCCGCCTCGTCCGCGAGATCCAGGCCGGGAGCAGTTACCTCTCCTCCGAGGACCCGCGCGCCCACTTCGGCCTCGGCGCCGCAACCTCGCTTCGGTCGCTCATCGTGCGCTACCCGTGGGGAGGCAGGCGCGTCCAGAGCAACGTCGCTGCGGACCGGGTGGTGCGGATCGCCTCGCCGCCGCCCGCCACGATTGTCTCCACGAGAGCGACGCGGTCCACGCTCGCCAACTGCACCCCTGCACCGCACGACGGCCGGTCGGTCGCTCGGATTTGGAACGACGAGGCGATCCAGGTGCTGCGACTGGGCGACGCGTCGGAGCCCGTCCAGGCCCGCGATCTCTTCGACCTCTCGACGACAATCTCCCAGGCCTGGCACGCGGTCGGCGGTGAGCAGAGCCGCGAGACGGCGATCAGCTACGCCGCCTACCGGCTGCTCGTTTGGCGCGCGTCGTACGGGGCGAACCTCGACCGGGCGTTCGCGCTCCTCAGCGGGCGGCTCCGCGCCCTCTGCCTCTCAGCCGATTTCACGCGCGCTTTCGGCAGCTCGGCGGCCGAGCTCGGAAATCGGATCGCTACCACGGCGATCGCCGCCGGAGGACGCGACGGCTCACACGAGGCGCTCCACTACGACGACCCGAGCTATACGCCGCTGAACGGGCCGCTGGTCGTCGCCACGGCCGGGTCGACCGTGCACGATGCGACGTTCTGGCAGCCGCTGGCACTGTCCCAGAAGGCCGCTCAAGGAGGTGGCTCCGTCCCGGCGGACGTCCAGGTGTTCCTAGACTCGCAGTGGGGCAACGTGCGGACGTTCGCGCCGCGCGTCGAGGCTGGACCACTGCGCCTCGCTGATCCGTCGAGCGCCGCGTACAAGCAGACTGCTCTCGCGGCGATCCGCGCCACGTCGCAGGCAGCGAGCCCGAACGTCATTGACGCATCCCCGCTCGGCTGGAACCGGATCGCTGCGGGGCTGCCCGCCGGTGCGGGTGCCGCGCGCCTCGCACACGACGTCCGGCTCGACGTCGCTCTGAACGGCGCGCTCAACGACGCCGCAGTCACCACCTGGGGAGCGAAGCGCGCCTCCCAGGCGCCCCGGCCGATCTCGATGATCCGGTACCTCGCCTCCAACAACCAGCTCCCACTCGCCTCCGGCCTCGTCAGGCGCGACGGCGGGCAGCAGCTCGTCCTGCGCGCGGGCCACTGGGTGCCGGGTGCGGGCTGGAGCCCATTGGCCGCGACACCGCCGTCACCCGGAGGGGTCTCCAACGACAGTGCTTTCGCCTACGCGGCGGTCAGGGTGCTGAGGGCGTTCACGGGCCGCTCATTCAGTGGACAGGCGGCCCAGGCCTCGAGGCAGGGCACCGCCAGTGGCACCGAGCTCCCAGCCGACGTCGCGACCGGCCGCATCCTCGGCACCAAGATCGGCGACCTCGTGGCGCGCAGGCTCACCGCTCGGAAATAGCAGTACAGTCAACGGCGGCTTGCTTCAGCGGCTCCAGACTCCCACAGCCGGCACGGTCGCCGGTGCGCTGCTCATCCTGCTCGGTGGGATCATTTACGTGAGCGGCTCTCCGTCTGCCGGCACGTTTGTCTCTCTCGCGGGGTTCGGTCTGATCCTCAAGTACCGCGTTCTTCCGGCCCGCCGAGAGCGCAACAAGTAGCCGCGCGGTGGGCTAGCGGCCCGAGCGTGCCTGGAGGCGAACGGCGACCGTATCGAGCGTGACGGCGGCGAGGAGCACGAGGCCGGTGATGATGTAAATCCAGCCGTTCGACACGTTGAGCGTGTTCAAGCCGTTCTGGAGCGTCCCGATCAGCACGGCACCGAGCAGCGCGCCTCTCACCTCGCCGCGGCCGCCGAAGAGCGAGACACCGCCGATGACCGCCGAGGCGATCGCGTTCAGCAGCAGGTTGCCCGGCGGAAACGTCAGTGCCACCGAGTTCACCTGAGAGGCGAAGATGATCCCGCCCATACCGGCCGTTGCCCCGGAGAGCATGAAGACGAGCACACGGATACGTGGCACGTTGATCCCGGCGCGGCGAGCCGCCTCGGCGTTCCCGCCGACGGCGTAGACGTGACGTCCGAACGTCGTCCACTTCGCCACGAACGTCAGCAGGATGAAGAAGACTATGACAATCACGCCCGAGAGCGGCAAGCCGAGTGACGTCGCGATCACCTTGCCGTGGTTCGCGATCGCGACTGTGCCAAACACGGCGACCGCGATCCCCACGGTCTTCACCGCGAACGCCATCCAGTTCACCCTCGCGATGTACGTGCCGCGGGCCGCGACCCGCTTGTACACCACGCTGAGCGGGTACAGAGCCGTGATGATCACCGCGATCAGATAGCCGGCGACGTGCGAGAAGGCGTAGCTGTCGGTGTAGTTGATCCAGCGGTCCTGAATGATGATCGTGCCGCGCTGCTCGAGCTGGTTGAGGATCACGCCCTGCCAGATCAGGAACCCTCCGAGTGTCACGACAAACGACGGGACGCCCACGAACGCAACGATCGATCCCTGTACGCCGCCGATCAGCGCGCAGACGGCGACCGCGATCACCATCGCGAGGATGCCGTTCAGCTGGTGCCCGCTCCCCGCCAGCTGCAGCTCCGCGACGACGAGCGCGCCGATGCCGGCCAGGTAGCCGATCGAGAGGTCGATCTCGCCGAGCAGGAGGACGAAGACGACTCCGAAGGCGAGCATCGCCGTGCCGGCCATCTGGTTGACCAGGTTGGTGAAGTTGACGGCCGTGAAGAAGTTCGTCGCCGTCAGCCCGAAGAGGATGACGACGAGGATCTGACCGAAGATGATCGGGGCCGGGCCGAGGTTGCCCGTCCTGAGGTTGAACCAGGCCCTCTGGTACAGGCCGGCGAGGCCACCCGGGAGCTCTTCCCTCTCGACGGGCTTCGGGCCGTCGGGGCCGACGACGTCGACGGACGTCACGTGTCGCCTCCGACTTCGGGCGCGGCCGGAATGCCTGAAACCTTCGTGGGAACACCGTAGGTGATCGCCTCGACGACGGCCTGTTGCGTCGTCGTCCGGCGCTCGAAGACGCCAACATTCCGTCCGAGACGGAGCACGGTGATCCGGTCCGCCGTCTCGAAGATGTCGTGGAGGTTGTGCGAGATGATCACGACCGCGAGCCCCTGCTCGCTGAGGCGGCGGACGAGCGCGAGCACCTGCTCCGTCTGCGCCACGCCGAGTGCCGCGGTCGGCTCGTCGAGAATGACGAGCTTGGAGTTCCACTGGACGGCCTTCGCCACCGCGACGGACTGGCGCTGGCCACCGGAGAGCGTCGCCACCGGCTGCCGGATCGACGAGATCGTTGTCACCGCGAGGCTCTTCAGGGTTGCGGCGGTGGTGTGCTCCATCGCCGCTTCATTGAGGATCTGCCACCGGTTAACCTCGCGGCCGAGGTACATGTTCTGGACGACGTCGAGGTTGTCGCACAGGGCGAGATCCTGGTACACGACCTCGATCCCGAGGCGTGCTACGTCCTTCGGGCCGTGGATGTTCACCTCATGGCCCTCGAAGAAGATCTGCCCGCTGTCGTAGGCGTGGGTGCCGGCGACACATTTGATCAGCGTTGACTTGCCGGCGCCGTTGTCGCCGACGAGCGCCATCACTTCACCGGCGTTGACCTCGAAGTTGACGTCGGTCAGCGCTTCGACCGACCCGTAGGTCTTCGTGATGCCGCGAAGTTGAAGGAGTGGAGTCTCGCTCATGGTGTGTAGTCGCGGTGGAGGCGCCCCGGGGGACGCCTCCACCGCGGATCGTGCGGGACCTTACTTGCAGTACTGCTTGAACGTGCCGACGCACACGTCGCTCCTCTTAATGAACTTGTCCGTGAAGAGGCGCTTGTAGTTGGCCTTGGTGATCCAGACCACCGGCAGCTGATTGGTCGGCTCCGGATGCGTGCCGTTCGGCCGGGTCCCGTTCGAGACCGGCTTCTTGCCCTTGATGAGCGCGACCGCAGCAGCTGCGGCAGCGTTCGCCTCGGCGGGCACGTACTTGTAGACCGTGCCCGTCTGCCAGCCGGAGATGATGTTCTGGACACCCCCGACGGACGCATCCTGGCCGGAGAGTGGAATCGGCTTCAGGTGCTTCGCCTTCAGGTCGGCGATGATGGCGCCGGCGATGTTGTCGTTCGCCGCCAGCACGCCCTGGATGTTGTTGTTGGTCTTGACGAGCATCTGGCTGAAGATGGTCGCCGCGTTGTTCGCATCCCAGTCGGGCACGAACTGCTGCGGGCCCTTCTTGATCGGCCCGCTCTTGAAGAGCGGGTTGAAGATTTTGTCGTTGCCGCTCTTGAACCAGAACGCGTTCTGGTCGGTCTGGCCGCCCCACAACTCGGCGACCGTGCCGCCCTTGTAAGTGCCCTTCGCCTTCATCCCGGCGAGGACACCGCTGGCCTGGGCCTTGCCAACCGCCACGCCGTCGAAGGCCTCGTACACCGATGCGGTCCCGCCGACGACCTGGCGGTCGTAGTCGATCGCCTTGCCGCCCTTCGAGGTGAAGAGCTTCTCGATCGACGAGGCGGAGCCGTTGTCGAGCGCTGTCTCGATGACGACCGTCGCGCCCGCGGCGATGCAAGCCTGCGCCTGCGCCTTCTGCTTGAGCGGGTCGTTGAGGGCGTTGTTGACCGACGCCGTGACGCCGGCCTTCGCGAACGCCGCCTTCAATAGGGGAGCGTCGAACTGCACCCAGCGAACGGACGACTTCGTGTCAGGGAGCAGCACGCACACCTGCACGCCGGACGCCTTCGTCTTCGTGCTCGCGGTGGCGGTCGCGACAAGAAGGGTGGTCAGACCCGCCACTGCCAGGGCCACGAGCAGCAGGGGCACGCCCCTACGTGAAACGTTCCTCAAAATGATCTCCTTCTCTCTCTCTCGCTGGCTGACGGGGGGTCGTTGAGTCTTCAAAGGTCGCGGATCCAGGGGCCTACGTCAAGTCGCACCTCGTCGTCTGCGCCGCACGGGGTAGGCTCGCGCTGTGAAGACGAGCCTCGGTATCTGGGCCTTCGGTGGCATGGCGACGCGGTTCAACCCGGGCGGTTACAAGCCCGAGCTCGCCGGGGCGACGACAGCGGCCAAGGTTCGAACGGCCGTCGAGGGCCTCGGGGAGCTGATGGACGATTACGAGTTTCACTATCCGCAGGAGCTCTCACGCGACAACCTCGAGGATGTGCAGGGCGCACTCGACGGGCACGGCATCTACTGCCTCGCGAGCGGGCTGCACCTCGACCCACGCTTCGCGAAGGGCGGGTTCTCCTCACCAGACGACGCCACGCGGCGCGGCGCGCTCGATTTGACGCTCGAAGGAATCGACCTGGCGGGCGAGCTCGGGGCGCACTTCATCATCTGGCCCGGGATCGAGGGCTACAACTACCCGTTCCAGACGCCGTACGCCTCGTCGTGGCAGCGTTTCCTCGAGGGCGTCGGCGAAGCAGCGACGCATGCGCGCGGGCGCGGCGTGACGATCTTCCTCGAGCACAAGAACTCCGAGCCTGCGATGAAGATCTTGATGCGCAACATCGGCATGACGCTGCACGTGATCCACACGTTGCGCACGCAGGGGATCGACAACGTGCAGGTCAACATGGACTGGCAGCACCTGATCATGAATGGCGAGAACCTCGCCGAGTACGCCGCCCTCCTCGCAGCGGAAGGCCTACTCGGCCACCAGCACGCGAACTCCGGCTGGGGCACGTTCGACGACGACAACATGGTCGGTGCAACGGCATTCATGGAGACGCTCGAGCTTGCGGTCGAGTTGCGCCGCGCGAACTACGGCGCGAACGGCGAGCGGCTCGGCTTCGACCTCTATCCGTATACCGAAGACGCCGTCGGCGCCGTGAAGCGCTCGGTGCTCCAGTGGAACTTCATCGACGGTGTCGCCGCGAAGATCGATGAGCCCGAATTGCGCAAAGCCCAGCAGGCGAAGGACGCCGTCCGAGCCTACGAGCTCGTCTACGCCGCGCTCGGGGCGTGACGCGGGCCCTCATCGGGCTCGACGTCGGGACGACCGGCGTCAAGGCCATCGCGATCTCGCACGACGGGCGGGTGATCGCGGCGGCGTCGGAGTCCTATGCGCTCTCGACGCCGCAGCCCGGCTGGGCCGAGCAGGACCCCGAGGACTGGTGGCGCGCGGCCGAGGCGTGCCTCGCGCGACTCCCCGAAGGGCCGATCGGCCTCTCGGGACAGATGCACGGCCTCGTCGTCCTCGGCGCGGACGACCGAGTCCTGCGGCCCGCGATCCTCTGGAACGACCAGCGCACCGCGGCGGAGTGCGCCGAGATCGAGGCGCGTGTCGGGCTCGCGCGCTTGATCGAGTTGACCGGCAACCGTGCGCTGACCGGCTTCACCGCACCCAAGCTCCTCTGGCTGCGGCGGCACGAGCCCGACACGTACGCCCGGATCCGCCATGTTCTGCTGCCGAAGGACTACGTCCGTTTTCGCCTCACAGGCGAGCGAGCGATCGACGTCGCAGATGCCTCGGGGACGCTCCTCTTCGACGTCGCGGGGCGGCGCTTCTCGGACGAGGTGTGCGAGACACTCGAGATCCCGCTCGCGTGGCTGCCGACGTCGTACGAGTCGGCCGAGATTGCAGGGGCGGGCGATCAAGCTGCGGCCGCCCTCGGCGTCGGTATTGCGAGCCCGGGCCCGGTTTCGATCGTGCTCGGCACCTCCGGCGTCGTCTTCGGCGTTCTGCCGGCTTACGCTCCCGACCCGCAAGCGCGTGTGCATGTCTTCTGTCACGCAGTGGCGGGCACATGGCACGCGATGGGTGTCATGCTGAGCGCCGCGGGATCGTTCGCATGGCTTCGCGATGTCGTCGGCGGCGACTACATGACGCTCGACCGGGAGGCGTCGGCTTGGGCGCCGGGCACCGAGGGGTTGCTGTTCGCGCCGTACATCGCAGGCGAGCGCACCCCGCACGCCGACCCCGACGCCCGCGGCGCGTTCACAGGCCTTTCGCTGCGCCACGACCGTGGCGCTCTCGCACGCGCGACGCTCGAGGGGGTGGCCTACGGCCTGCGCGACTCGCTCGAGCTGCTGCGCTCACTCGGCGTCCGCCCGGCCTTCGCTCGTGCCTCGGGCGGCGGCGCGGCAAGCGACCTCTGGCTGCGCATCGTCGCCTCGGTGCTCGGGCTGCCGGTTGAGCGCACGGAGTCGGAGGAGGGATCGGCGTTCGGCGCGGCACTCCTCGCCGGGGTTCGCGCAGGTGTCTTCGCAGATCCGGCCGAGGCGGTCGCCCGCTGCGTGCGCGTGCGCGACCGCATCGAGCCGGACGAGGAGTGGGCCGCTTCCTACACGCACGGCTACGCCCGCTTTCGCGCGCTCTACCCCACTCTCAAGACACTGGAGGAAGTCTCATGACGCTCGAAGGGAAGACTGCCGTGATCACGGGCGCGAGTCGCGGCATCGGCTCGGCGGTCGCGAGCATGTTGCACGAGCGCGGAGTCAACCTCGGTCTCGCATCGCGGAGCGGTGATGGCCTTGGGCTCGCCGGCGCGCTCGCGAAGCCGTGCGACGTCCGCGATCTCGATGCCCTTACGAGCTTGTGCGACGCCGTGGCGGATCGCTTCGGCGGCATCGACATCATGGTCGCGAATGCCGGTGTGGGCGCATACGGGCCGTTCCTCGAACTCTCGCGGGAGCATCTCGACGAGATGCTCGACGTGAATCTGAAAGGCACTCTTTACGCGATCCGCGCGGCGCTGCCGCACATGCTCGGGCGCGAGGGAGACGTGATCACGCTCGCATCTGAGGCGGGCCGTCGTGGACTGCCATACGAGGCGACCTACTGCGCCTCGAAGTTCGGCCAGGTCGGATTCACCCGCGCGCTCGATCACGAGCTGCGAGAGCAGGGCATCCGCTGCACGAACATCTGCCCGGGCGGCGTCGCGACGGACTTCGCGCTCGACGCAGGGCGAGGACGCACCCCCGACGCGCTGCCGGGCATGATGACGGCGGAGGACGTCGCGGAGGTCGTGGTCTTCGCGCTCGAGCGGCCCCGCCACCTGCGCATGCTCGAAACGGCGCTCCGGCCGATGACCGAGGCTGCCTGGGGCTAGCAACGACACGACTCCCGTCGCCCGGCTACGGCGCCGGCCGGTTCGGTGCCAGGCACCGTTACGAGTGTGTGACAAGTCGCGCACAGCCCTTTCGGAGCGATCGCAGCGTCGGCATCATCGATCTCGAAGGGTCGTTGAGCCTCGGTGCCAGGCACCGTTACGAAACGCATCGTGACGGTTGGGCGCCGGTTGTAGGTGCCACTCCGGCGGGATGCCGGCGCTCCTCCAATGAGCGGTGCGGTACGGCCTTCGGCGAACGGAGAGGACGGCCCGGCGAAGCTCGACGGGTTCGACGAGACGAGCAGGACTGCACGGCGGACGAGGAGGACGAAAAAGGACGAAAAGCGGAAGAGGAACGAGCGCGAACGAGCCTAGGAAGCCTCGGGTGCCTCGTTCGGCTCGCGGGTACGGGCGTGCCACGGCTGGAAAGTGACGGTCAGCCGGCCGATGCGTTGGCCCTCCACCGCATCGACGTGAAACCGCAGCCCCTCGTGCGTCACCTCGTCCCCCGGCTCGGCGGTACGGCCGAGCTGGCCGAAGACGAACCCCGCGACCGTGTGGTAGTCCTCGTGCGGAAGGTCACACTCGAAACGGCCGTTGAAGTCGTCGATCGGGAACGTCCCGTCGATCCGGATCGTGTCGGCGTCGACCCGCTCGACGGTCTCGTCCGGCAGGTCGAACTCGTCTTCGATCTCGCCGACGATCTCCTCCAGGAGGTCTTCCAGCGTGACGATGCCCTCCATCGATCCGTACTCGTCGATGACGACGGCCAGGTGCTGGTTGGTGCGCCGAAACTCGGTCAGAAGCGCCGCGAGCTGCTTCGTCTCCGGAACCATGTACGCCGGCCGGACGAGATCCTCCATCTTGACCGCGGCGATTCCGTTCTCATGCATCGCGACGATCAGGTCGCGGATGTGCAGGACACCGACGATGTCGTCGAGCGATTCTCGATAGACGGGGTAGCGCGTGTACGGCGAGTCGAGCACGGCTTGCAGCGCCTCCTGCGCCGGCAGCGCGATCGAGATCGCGACAACTTCAGGCCGCGGCACCATGACGGCGGCAACCTCCTTGTCGGCGAAATCGAAGACCTTGTAGAGCATCTCCTGCTCCCCGTGCTCGATCTCCCCCTGTTCGGCTGAGCTCGAGAGAAGCATGCGCAGCTCTGCCTCCGAGTGCGCTTCGTGCTCCGCTCCCGGGGGCTCGAGGCCGAGCGCGCGCAGGATCACCGTGGTCGAGGACTGGAGGAGCCAGATGAGCGGGCGGAGGCCGACGAAGAACCAGCGAACCGGCGTCGAGACCGCCAGCGCCGTCCGTTCAGGATGGCCGAGTGCGATGCCCTTCGGGACGAGCTCGCCGATCACGACGTGCAGGTAGGTGACGATCAGGAGCGCGAGAATGACGGCGAGGACAGATGCCATCACGGCGTCGAGCTTGTGCGCGAGCACCTGCTCGCCGAGCGCACCGATCGCGAGACTCGACACGGTGACGCCGAGCTGCATCGCCGAGATGAACCGCGGCGGGTCGGCCGTGATCCGCAGCACGGCGCGCGCCCGCTTGTTGCCGGCGTGTTCGAGCTCCATGATCCGTGTCCGCCGCGAGGTCACGAGCCCGTACTCCGCCGCGACGAAGAATGCGTTCAACAAGATGAGGCCCAGCAGGGCCACCAACTCGAGAGCGAAGGTCATTCGCGCCCCGAAGGCGCGCGCGTACTGGGCGGCAGATCGTCGTCCACGCGAATCAGTGGGCGGAGTATAGCCGTCCTCTGGACGGAACGAACATCTGTTCGTATCCTACCGGAGGATGCGCGTCGAATATCGCGAGGAACCGTGCAAGGTCGCGCTGAACCGCGTGCGCGGGATGCCTTTCGACTGGTCGCTCAACCCGTACATGGGCTGCGTGCACCGCTGCACGTTCTGTTACGTGCGGGCGTTCGAGCGACGGGCAGACCGGCCCTCGGATGATCGCTACGGCTCGTCGATCCGCGTCAAGCCGAACGTCGCCGAGGTGCTGCGCCGCGAGCTTGGCCGCCGCAGCTGGAGCTCCGCGCCGATCGCGATCGGCGCGGCCACCGATCCCTACCAGCCGGCGGAAGGCCGCTATCGACTGACACGCGCCTGCGTCGAGGCGCTGCGCGAAGCCGCCAATCCGTTCTCGATCATCACCCGTGGGCCGCTGATCGTGCGCGACGCGCAACTACTGGCCGACGCCTCGGCCGTCACAGACGTGCACGTCACGTTCTCGGTGCCGACGGTCGACGACGACGTCTGGCGCACGACCGAGCCGGGGACGGCGCCACCGCGGCAACGGCTGCGAGCGCTGAGCGCCCTCGTCGACGCGGGTGTTCGCGCATCGGTCGGCATGGCGCCGCTCCTCCCAGGCCTCTCCGATCACCCGAGCCAGATCAGGCGAGTCGTCGCCGCGGCGCGCGAGGCCGGCGCGTGCGGCATCTGGGCGAACCTCCTCTACCTCAGGCCCGGCACCCGCGAGCACTTCCTCACCTGCCTTCAGCGTGACTGGCCCGAGCTTCTGCCCGACTACGAGGAGCTGTACGCGCGCGGCGCATACCTCCCGGGCGCGGTCACGGCACCCGTGCGCGACCTCGTCCGCTCGCTCTCCCGAGAGCATGGGATTCGCGACCGGCGAAGCGTGAAACCCCGGCGGCGGGCGCGCGACGAACAGCTCTCCCTCCTTTGAGCGTAGAATCGTCCGTCCGATGGCAGACGAGATCACAACCCTGATCGTCGACGACCACGAAGTCGTCCGGGAAGGCCTGCGCCTCTCGCTCTCGAGGGCCCCGCATATTCGCGTGGTCGGCGAGGCCTCGGACGGCGCGGCGGCGGTCGAGATGGCAGAGCGGCGCAAGCCGGACGTGATCATCATGGACGTCCGCATGCCCGGGATGGACGGGCTCGAGGCGACGAAGCTCCTGACCGAACGGGTGCCGGACTCGAAGGTGCTCATCTTCACCGCCTACTCGGAGCGCTCGCTCCTCGGACGCGGGCTCGAGTCGGGTGCCAAGGGCTACATCCTGAAGGAGGCGCCGCACCAGACCCTCGTACGGGCGATCGAGAAGGTGGCCGCCGGCGAGGGTTACGTGGATCCCGCGCTGATGCCTGCGTTTCTCTCCGGCAAGGACCAGACCGACATGCTCACGACTCGCGAGCGTGAGATTCTGCAGCTGCTCGCGGACGGGATGTCGAATGCCGACGTCGCGGGAAGGCTCTTCATCTCCCAGGAGACGGTCAAGAGCCACGTTCGGCACATCCTCACGAAGCTCGAAGCTGACACGCGAACGCACGCGGTCGCGATCGCGCTTCGCGAAGCGATCATCGACTAGAGGCTTGAGCAGAGCCTCGATGGGCGATTCGGAACCGCTCGACCGGCTGATCGCGGCGGAGCAGGACGAGCGGCGACGCATCGCCCTGTTCCTGCACGACGGGCCTGTGCAGAACCTCTCCGGGATCGCGCTCATGCTCGATGCGGCGCTCCACTCGGTCGAGACGGGGAAGCTCGAGGACGCGACGACCGTGCTTTCATCCGCACTCGCGCGGCAGCGCAGCACGATCCGGGAGCTGCGCGACCTGTCCTTCGCGCTCGAGCCGGTTGTCCTGCGCGACCAGGGCTTCGAGCCGGCGCTCAAGGCGCTCGCCGAGCAGGTCGGTGCGACGCACTCGCTTCGGATCGACCTCGCGATCGACGAGGCCGAAATGCTCGGCGAGACTGCCCAGGTCGCACTCTACACGATCATCCGTGAGCTGCTCGACCAGGCGGTGCGGCGTGGCCCGCCGACGCGGGTGGAGGTTCGCATGACGCGAACGGGCGACGGCGGCGTCGAGACGCTGGTCCTCGACAACGCCGAGCCGGAGCGCCGCCGACGGTCGCTCGAGTCGGTCGAGCAGCGCGTGAAACAGCTGCACGGCTCGATCCGGGTCGAGGTGGACGACGCCGGAACGCGCGTCCGGGTCACCCTGCCGTCGTACGCGACCCGGCGCTAATCTTCGCGACCCGATGTTCGAAGGCGGATCCCACCTGCTGTTCGTCGCAACTCCCGCGGGCTACACGCTCCGCGAGGAGTGGGGCGAGTTGCCGGAGGTCGGGCACGAGTTCGAGGAGGACGGGCTGCGGCTCATCGTCTCGAAGATCGGCGTCTCGCCGTTGCCGGGCGACCGTCGCCCGTGCGCGTTCTCGATCGGGCGTTAAGCCGCCGCATCCTCGGCCGCCACCAGGCCGAGCACGAGAGCCTGCGCGAGCCCGCTTGCGTAGCCGCCGGTGGCGACGCCGCCCGCGTCGACCCCGGCCGCCCACACGCCGCCGATCTCCGAGCCGTCGGTGCGAAGAACTCGCGCCCGCTCGTCAACCTTCACCCCTCCGATCGTGTGCGTGATCGACGCGACCACCCGCACCGCGGCGACGGTTCCCCCCGGCGGGTCGAACGGAAGCTCGGCGAGCGGCACACGAGCCTCCAGCGGGGCGGCCTCGACCATCTCCGCCACGGTGCGCTCGCGCACACGCTGCCGCAACGCGTCCTCATCGAGGATGTAGTAGGCCCTGGCACCGCGACGGCGCGCCGTTGCCTGGACGACGTTCGTCTCCGACCACGAGACGTCGTCGCGCTCGAAGAACTCGACCCCGTCCTCGTCGAACACGCGCGCAAAGCGCCCGTACAGTTGGGAAAGCGACACGAGTTGCGTTTCGTCCCAGTGGGCGTCAGGCATGTTGCGTCCGTAGAACTGGTCGAGGCCCGACGAGAGGGCTGCTCCGCGCTCGATCGCGAAGTAAAGCCCGTCACCTTCAGACCACGGATTCGCCCGTAACCGCAGCGCAGCCGACGGCGCGATGTAGCGCAGCACGAGAGCCGCAGAGGCGGCGAATCCGCCGGTGCAGAGGATCACCTCGTCACCGCGGTCTCCGTGCGCGTGCAGCTCGATCTCCCCCACCCGCGCGACGAGCGCCTCGGTCAGGCGCGTCGGGTCGAAGCGCTTGCCGGTCGTCTTCGGGTTTCCGGTCTCGTGCAAGACGACGGGCGCGCCGAGCGACTCGAGCCAGGCGATCGCGTCGTCGAGGCGCTCCCAGACGAGGCGCTGCAAGCGCTCCTCGCCGCCCCCGCACTCGGCGCGAAAATCCTCCCAGCTCGCATGCCGCCAGATCACGCCCGACGAGAGCAGCATCGAGCCTCCCGCGCGCGATCCCTTCTCACGGACGACCACCTCGCGGCCAAGCTCGCGGAGACGGGCGGCGGCGACGAGGCCGGCCATCCCAGCCCCCGCGACGGCCGTCACGTGAGCGAGAAGGTGGGCTTGTGCTCGACGTACTCGATCCGCACGCGCTCGGGGCCCCACAGGAACGCAGCGTAGGTGTTCGCGGCATCGACGACCGAGTCGATTTTGATCACAAGGTCGCAGGCACTCGAGATGACATCCTCCGTCGAATCGACGAGGACGGCGACGTGGTTCAGCAGCGGCCGCTCGGGATCTCCCGGTTGGCCGGCGAGAAATTCGATGTGCGCTCCGCCGACCTCGACGCGGGACGTTCCCGCGGGCTTGAAGCCATATCGCTCGTACTCGACCGCCGTCCCCACCGGGTCGTTCGAGAGGAGCGCGACGTGATCGAGGTCGTACTCAACGTCGGTCTCGGCCTCCACGAGCAGCACGCGCACACCTTCACCGATGTCGAAGATCTCGTCCATTGCGTCGGGCAGTGCTGCGCGCGCCGCCGCGAGGTCGGACACGCGAAGCGCCACATGAGCGAACGCGCCGGCCTCACGCGGGCCCTCGGCATCGAACAGCGTGAGCTTGCCACGACGCGCGTCGCTTCCTAGGAGGGTGAACCGTTCTTGACGATCGATCACGTGCATTCCGAGATGGCGCTCGCAGAAGGCGGCGATGGGCTCGCGGTCGGCCACCCAGAAGGCGACATGATCGAGGGTTTTCGGCTGCATGACCGGCCAAGAGTATCGACGCGATCACCGCTGCCGAAACCGTCGGCGTCCGGGCTCCAGTAGGGGTGGAGCCCGGACGTCCCGACAGATGGCTACTTGCGCCGCGTGGCCGTGCGAGAGCGAGAGGCCGCCTTGCGGCCGCCGCTCTTGCGAGCGGTGCTCTTGCGGGCCGTTGCCTTGCGGGCGGTGCTCTTCTTGCGAGCCCCGGCCTTGCGGGCAGTCGACTTGCGAGCGGTGCTCTTCTTCGCCGTCGACTTACGAGCCGTGCTCTTCTTGCGAGCGGTGCTCTTCTTCGCCGTCGACTTACGAGCCGTGCTCTTCTTACGAGCCGTGCTCTTCTTCGCCGTCGACTTACGAGCCGTGCTCTTCTTACGCGCCGTGCTCTTCTTCGCCGTCGACTTGCGAGCGGTGCTCTTCTTACGAGCCGTGCTCTTCTTCGCCGTCGACTTGCGAGCAGTGCTCTTCTTCGCCGTCGACTTGCGAGCCGCGGCTTTCTTGCGAGGCGCCGCCTTCTTCTTCGAAGACGAAGAGCGTTTCTTCGCCGAACTGCGAGCGGTACTCCGACCGGAACTGCGCGAGCCCGAGCGAGACGAAGAGCGCGTCGTCGCCGGAATGGCGGGCGCGGCCTCGGCCTCAGTGCTCTCGGAGCTCGACGCTTCGCCGATGGCGGAGTCGCCCCACGTGATGCTCGGCGAGCCGGCGTCGGACGAGTCGTCCGTTGTTCCGGTCACGCTCCAATCCTCTTGGGTCATCAATAGACCTCCTGAGTCGGATTTGCGACGTGCACGATTCCCTACCACGTTGCTTTGTAACGATCAACGCGGACAGCATGAATCATGCGCACGTTGCTGGAAAGGAAAATCGTTCGATCGATCACGTGTGCGCACGCTACGCCAATCGACGAGATCGTGAATGTAGTAACGACGACGCGGCGTGCGTCGGTGCTCGATCAGACCCGCGCGCTGAGCAGCGGTGGAGACGTCGGCGAGTCGACTCCGCCCGAACGCTCGACCGTCACCTTGACCGTCGCTCCACTCGGCACACGCGTGGTCAGCGTCGTTCGATCACCTCTGAACGTTCCGGCGCGCCGGACTGATTTCGTGTCGATCACCCAGGCCTCGTAGACCTTCCCCTTGGGCAGCGTCGGCAGATCGGCGGCGAGCGCCGCGTCGCCGGAGGGCGCGACGACGAGCTCACCACGCTGGCCGGCGAGCGGGATGTGCCTCGCGCGCGGATCGCCGAGGATCCGCAGCGCCGACCGGTCGCCCGCGAGGGAATGGTGCAGCGACGCGGCCCATAGCCCGAGCGCGACGGCGGCCGCGGTCGCTGCGACGGCGAGCGTTGCGGTGACCGAGGCTGCAATCGACCGGCGCGGCCTGAGAGGCACGACGTTCTGCCCCTCAGCGCGGGCCGCGGTGAGGATCCGTGCCCGCAGCTCGGCGGGCGGCGCCTGGGCCTCGACGGCGAAGGCGAGCGACCCTGCGGCGTCGCGAAGGCCCCCGAGCTCCTCCTGGCAGCGCTCGCACCCGTCGAGATGCCCCTCAAACCGCGCGCGCTCCTCCTGGTCGAGGGCGTCGAGGGCATAAAGGGCTGAAAGCTCGTGAAGGTCGTCGGCCATAGTGATCCTGAGCCGTATTCGCCCGGAACGCCCGGACGGTTCGGACCCGATCTACTCCAGCGGCTGGTTCTGGACGTTGTGCTCGGTGGCGTACGCGTCGGTCAGCGTATCGACCGTTCCCATGCCGTCGCTGTAGGCATAGTTGATCTTCACGAACGGCTCCCACTTCGACGGTAGCGCGTCCTCGGGGAAGATCGCCTCGACCGGGCACTCGGGCTCGCAGGCCCCACAGTCGATGCACTCCTCGGGATCGATGACAAGGATCCTGCCGGCCTCGTGGATGCAATCGACGGGGCAGACGTCAACGCATGAGCGGTCCTTAATATCGATGCAGGGCTCGGCGATGATGTACGTCACAGGGGACCTACTCTACCGACGCGAGCAGACCATCGATCAGCTCACGGGTGCGCTCGAAGAGCGCGGATTTCGCGACCACCTGGTCGAATCCGGCGGCGTGCGCGCGCCGCAAGCCGGCCGTGTCGGTGTGATTCGTATACCCGAGAATCGGAACCTCCGGATAGGTGTCCGCCACGTCGACCGCGTCGATGCGGGCGATGTCGGCGATCACGAGATCAGGCGGCTCGACTCCGTCGGAAGTCACGAACCGATGCTCCGTCAGGACCCCTTCGAGCTTTCCCCGAATGAAGAGGTCGACCCCACACAGGAGGATCGTCGCCATGGCTGGCCGCGACGTTAGCACCGCCACTCGACACGATCGACGGTTCTCGCGTTAGAGCGTTCCGAGCCCGACCTGCGACAGCACCTGATTGAGACCATCTCGGAGCCAGGCGTCGCGGTGGAAGAAGAGCAACAGCCCGAGCGCGACGAGCGTGGCCCCCGAGCAGGTCTGGACGGCGCCGTAGTGATCGCGGACCCAACGGAACGCGCGCATGGCGCGCGCAAAAGCGATCCCGGCAAGCACGAAGGCCGCGCCGAGACCGAGCGAGTACGCGGCGAGCAGGATCACCCCGCGCGCGACCGTGCCGGTCGAGCTTGCAAGCACGAGCACCGAGGCGAGCACCGTGCCGATACAGGGAGCCGCACAGACCGCGAAAGCGCCGCCGAGGAGCGCGCCTGACCCTGTACGGCGGGCGCGCTGGAGGAGCCCCGGCGCGAGCGTTCGCTCGGGCGACGGCAGCAGCCCCACGAACGCGAGCCCGATCACGATGAGCACGAAGCCCGCGATCTCGGTCTGCGTGGTTTTGGGCACGATGCTTGCGATCGCCGCCGCGCCGGCGCCAAGGATGACGAACACCGTCGTGAAGCCCGCAATGAAGGGCGCGCTGCCGCGAATGATCCGCCGCGCGGAGCCCGGCTCGGCGAGCGCCCCGACCTCGAGCGAGGAGACCGCCGCGAGGTACCCGGGGAGAAGCGGCAGGACACAGGGCGTGACGACCGACAGCAAACCGGCGAGAAATGCAATCGGGAGCTTCTCAGCCATCGAACCGAGCGAGCTCCTCGTCGACCCGCCGTTCACCCTCCGCGTCGAGACCGGAGCCTTGCGTCACACCGGCAATTGGGCGATCGCGCGCGCGCAGCGAGCGCCAGGCACCGCCCGCGATCGCCACCGTGCCGAGGACGATGCCGCCGAGCGGCAGCAGCCATGCGATCAGGTCGAAGCCGTGCGTGCGTGGCACGCCGTAGATCCCGTCACCGAGCTGCGCAGCGAGCGCGCTTTCGATCCGGCTCTTCGTCCAGCCGCGTGCGATATGGGTTCGGATGAATGTCTTCATCTGCGCGGCGACAGCAGACTGCGACTCATCGAGCGGGACGTGGCAGCTCGGGCACACAAGCTCGGCTTCGAGCTCGCCCTGCGTCGGATGCCGTTCGCTTGCCGCCGCGCCCCCTGCGAACGCAAGCGCGGTGAGGAGCATGCCGCACGCGAGCGCGGCCCTGCTCATATCACGCCTTCAGCGCGCGCTGGATCCCGGCGTCGAGGTCGCCGCGCCCGGTACGCGCGATGATGTGCGGCGGAATCACCCGGCCGAGCCGGTCGATGAAGAAGGTCTCCGGCGTGCCCGTGACCCCGAACTTCCCGGCCAGCGTTCCCGTGCCGTCGTAGACGCTCGGGTACTTCACGCTGTAATGCCTCATGTACGCCTTCGCGGGCCCACGCAGGTCGACCTCGTCGATGCCGAGGAAGATGACCCCCTCGCTCGACCAGTGACTGGCCGCGGCGTTCAACATCCTCTGCTCTTGCTTGCACGGGATGCAGTCCGAGGCCCAGAAGTTCACGACCACCACCTTGCCGCGAAGCGAAGCGAGCGAGATCTTGCCCGTGCCCTGCACACGGGACAGCGAGAACGCCGGCGCCTGGACGATCTTCCCGCTGTCGACCTCCGACGCAACCTTGCCACCGTGGCTGTGCGCGACATCCCAGATGAGCAGGCCGAGCAGCGAGAGCACAACGGCGACCACAGCGACTCGCAACACACGCATCAGACGATGTATACCGTTGTGCCGACGTCGACCTGGTTGAAGAGCCACTCGGCGTCAGGCACCTGCATCCGAATGCAGCCGTGCGACGCGCTGTAGCCGATCGAACCGGGCTCATCGGTGCCGTGAATGCCGACGCCGGGCGCGTCCAGGCCCATCCAGCGCGTCCCGAGAGGATTCGACGGGCCGGGCGGCACCGGCTTCAGGCCCTTCGCCCACGCGTCCTGGACGGGCGGATACCACCAGGGGTTTTTCCACTTGACAACGATGTGCCAGCGACCGCGCGGCGTGGGATAGATCGACTGGCCGGTGGCAACCGCGAACGTGTGCTTCACCTTGGCGCCGTCGTAGAGATAGAGCCGGTTGGCCGAGCGGTTGATGACGATCGATTGACGGAACTCCTCGGCGGTGACCTGCGGCTCGATCGCGCGCGTGTGGATACGCACGGGCAGCCGCGAGTTCGAATGCAGCGCCGAGGCGATTCGCTGGGCCAGGCGCGCGCCGTCGACCCTGCGGCCCACGCGTTCGGCCGTGATCCGCGGCCGGTCACGCGGGAAGGTCAGCGCTGCGTCGATGGCGCGACGACTGAATCGGCGCTCGATCCTCGCGACCAAGGCATGCAGCGGCGCGCCGCGAACGGCGACGACGAGCGACACGTTCGTGCCGGGGAGAGCGATCCGCGCGCGTGCGACCGCGGTTGCGGCGTAGGCGGACGCGAACCTCGCCGGGTCGAGCTCGAGACGGCTTCGGTCGACGACGATCGCGAGCGGACGCTGAAACGCGAGTTGCACGGCCGAGACGGCGGCAGCAGGTGGCAGCCCACCGACGCGGACCCCCGCGACACGAACGCGGGCGGGGAGCGTGCTCGAAGCGATCGGCGTCGTCGTGCCGGTCGTCGTCGCGGAGGTGGTCGTTGCGGTGGTGGTCGTCGCGACCGACGTCGTCGTGGCAGCGACCGTCGACGTCGTCGTGGACGTGGTCACGTCGGCGATCACGGCTCCGGAGAAGACTCCGGCGACCACAAAGCCGAGCGCGAAGAGGCCGATCGCGAGCAGACGCTTCACTGCGCAAGGAGTGTAGCCAGCGTCATCTGCGGATCGTCAGAGACGATCGCGTCGACGCCCAATCCGGCCAGCCTTCGCACGATCTCGGGCTCGTTCACGGTCCACGCAAGCACGGGCGCGCCGCGGCGGTGCGCCGCGGCGATCGCAGCCCGGGAGCAGAGGACGTGGTGCAGCGACAGGACATTGGCCCTCGCCTGGCGCAGCAGCAGCGGGACCCGGAGCACCATCGCGCTTCGTAGAGCTGCCGCGCCGGCGGCGGTCAGGCTGTGAGGCCACGGCATGCGGGAAACGCCGAGGCGGTCGCGCGGGTAGCCGATCGCGCGCGGAAGCTCCGGCGCGAGCGTTGCGAAACGGCGCGAGGTGACCGCGAATGCGGTCGAGACGACGGCGCGCTCCTCGAGCCCGTGACGACGCAGAGCATCCACCACCTCGAGCTCGTAACCCGGCAGCTTGACGTCGAGATGCACACCGACACGATGCTCGCGCAAGTACTCGAGCGCGGCGTCGAGACCGATCGCTGCCGTGGGGATCTCGAGCTCCGAATGACCGAGAAGCAAGCCGGGCGAGATGTCGAACTCGACGAGGTCGGCCCCGACTGCGACGGCGGCCTCGAGCGACTCGAGCGTGTTCTCGGGAGCACGCGCCGCGGCGCCGCGGTGACCGATCACGAGCGGCCGTCCTTCAACTCGAATCAGGTTCAAGGCGCGAATGACTCAGCGTTTGATGACGACGACGGCGCAGTCGTCGCTGAGATTGCCACCCGAGTACGCGCGGCACGCCTCGATCACGGCCTCCGCGATCGCCTGCGGCGGCTTGGAAGCGTGAGTGGACAGCACCGCATCCAGCCGGTCGACCCCGAAGAGCTCGCGTCCGGTTCGCGCCTCGACGACCCCGTCGGTGTAGATGACGACCGCGCCGCCGAGGGGCAGCTCGGCCCTCACCTGCTCGTAGACCTGCGGCGCGTCGATCCCGAGGGCGAGTCCGCCTGCCGGCACGCTCTCGACGCGGCCGTCGGGAGCGACGAGGCGTGGCTCGGGATGCCCAGCGCTCGCACACAGCACCTCGCCACCCGGATCGATCGTGAGGTACGCCATCGTGATGAACTTGCCGAGCGCGATCTCTCGTACGACGACGTCGTTCGCGTGTGCGAGAAAGTCCGACGGCTCGGAGTGCTCACCCGCCAGAGAGCGAAACACGAACTTCGCCATCGCCATGTCGGCCGTCGCATCGATCCCATGGCCGGTCACGTCGCCGAGGACGACGGCGAGCCGGCCGTCGGCCAGCTCGAGAAAGTCGAAGACGTCGCCCCCGACATCGACCTGCGCGGCCGACTCGTACACGGTGCCGATGTGAAGGCCGGGCACCGAGGGCCGGTCGCGCGGCAACAGCGACTGCTGCATCGTCTCCGCGAAGTGCTTTTGCTGTTGGTACAGGCGCGCGTTGTCGATCGCGAGCGCCGCCTGCTGGGCGATCGTCCGCGCCGTCGCAAGCGTGTCGGCGTCGATCGGGGCGGCGGGATCGAGCGAGAGGATCGTCAGCTCGGCCAGCAACTCCGTCGGCGTGGCGATCGGAAGCAGCGCGGCGGTCGAGCCTTTGCCGAGAAACGGGACGAGCAGCGCATGTGCTCCGCCGAGCCGAGTCGCAGTCGCCGCATCGAGCGGCAGCGGCTCCAGCGAGCGAGGCGGCCGCGGTTGGGGCCGCTCGAGGATCGCGCGCACCGCGTCGTGGAGCCGCGAGTCGGCGACATGCACCGCGCGTGGCATGAACTGGTCGCCGCGCTCGTCGGGAACCCTGATCACCGCGGCGTCGACTCCGAGCACCTCGACGATCGTCTTCGTCACGGCGGCCAGGGTCGTCTCCAGTGACAAGCTCTGCGCGAACGACCGAGAGATCTCATAGAGGGCGTGCACCTGACGTGAGGTCTGGCGCTCGGAGGCAAGCACGCCCGTGAGCGCCTCGCCGAGCTCGGTTGCCTGTTCATGGAGTCGCGCGTTCTGTACGGCGACTGCAAGTTGTGCTGCGAGTGAGGAGAGGAGAGCGATCTCGCTCTCCTCGATCGGGCGACCACCGGGGAACGCGACGAGCAGGCCGATGGCCTCCGCGCGCACTTGCAGCGGGACGGCGAGCGCTGCAACCTGCCCCGCGGCGGCGAGCGCGGCGCGCACGGGGGCGAGCGACGGCTCGGAGCCGCGAATCTCGGCGAGCACGGCCGAGCGCGCCCGCAACGGGCCGAGCACCACGTCGAGGAGACGCGCGCTGATCTCCTCGTGACCGTCGGCGAGGTCGCGGCCGGCTGCAGAAACGAGCTCACCTTCCTCGTGGAGGTAGACACCGACCTGGTCGATCTGGAGGAGGTCTGCGATCCGTTCGACGGCGGTTTCCAGCGTGTGGACGAGCGACAGGTGCGAGATCGCCTCGCCGACAACCTCGAGGAGCGCCCGCGTTCGGACGAGCTCGAGCTCGACGTCCCGCGACCGCTCCCCGGCGCGGAGTGCATGCGCCGCGCGCGCTGCGAATGCGGCGAGGGCTGCGAGCTCCGTGTCGCCCGGAACACCTTCCTCGGCGTAGAAGAGCTGGAGGGCCGCGAACGCGGGCTGCCCGAGTGGAAGCGTGACCGCGAACGCCGCACCGTCGGGAAGCGACGGGTCGTGCTCGACGGCTGCAGGACGCCAGGATTCGAGCGCCGCCCGGACGAGCCCGGCCGGGCCGTCGTGCTCACCGTCGAACGCTCCGAGTGACGCGACGAGCTCCGGTGTGCGGTCTCCTGCGACGCGCCACAGGGCACCCGCGCGCGCGCCAGAGGTCTCCATCGCGATTCGAACGGCCTGCTGCGCTGCTCGACGGACATCACCGCCTGCTGCGAGGGCCTCACCCGCGAGCTCGAGCCACTTGACCCGACGACCTGCCGCGGCCGTCCCCCCGTCCGGCGCGAGTGTCCGCACCGCGAGGGCGAGCTGCGCAGCGACGAGATCGACGACTCCGCGGTCGTCGTCGGTGAAGGCCGAGGCGATCCGCACAAGCTCGACGGAGCCGACCACGCGCCCGCCCGCCCGCGCCGCCACCGCGAGCAGCCCGGCCGCCCGGACGCGCTCGCCGGCCCTGCGAACGGACTCCGAGGCCTCGCCGTCCACGATCGGCTCGCAGGCCGACCGGGTGCTTGCGACTTCGGCGCCGAGTGCCGAGCCCTCGGGCGCAAACGCACGTGCAGCCAGGTCGCCGTCGGCATCGAGCACGCGGAGGACCGCCAGATCGGCCTCGGTGGCACGTGCAGCGACGCGCGCGATCGCCGTCAGGGCAGCGCGCAGATCCGCCGTCGCGGCGACCTCCGCTGCGGCGTCGGCGAGCAGTTCGACGGGCAGTCGCCCGGACTCGACGACCATCGTAGGAAGCAATAGTGCCTACAATCCCCGTATGGCTGAGCCTGCCCGTTCGACGCCGGTGGTTCCCGACGATGCGCCGTCGCTCGATCCGAGCGCGATCGAGCACGCGTACCGTCGAGAGCGCGCCCGGCGCCGCGCGCGAATCGAACGCCAAAGCGCCGCCCGCCGGTCGAATGTCCGCTTCTGGGTCTCCCTCCTCGTGCTGACATTTCTCGCCGCGTTCGTGATCCTCGCGGCGTGGCACGAGCTGCAAACGCTCTTCGGCGTCTGACCTACCGAGACGGGCTCGCGCCGGCCCGTTGGAAGAGCAACCCCGCGGCTGCCGGCTCCCGGCCTCCCCGCCCACATCGAGAACCGTTCCTTCCCCTGCCGACCGGCCTGATCCCCATACTTAGCCTCGTGGAGACTCCCGAGTTCTTCGAGCTCTCGGCGCCCGAGCCGGCAGCACCTGCACCGGACGCCTATGTGCGGCCCACGGCCGGGGGCCTCTGGGCTGCGGGCGAGCGCATCACCTGGGTGGCGGGTCTCGTGCTCGCCCTCTCCTCCTTCATGGACTGGTACGCCGGCTCGGGCGTCGGCGTGAAGCTTGCCGTGATCGGGTGGCACGTCGGCGTGCTCGGCAAGCTCGTGTTCTTCATCGGGCTCGCGGTGCTCGCACTCGTGGCCATGCGCGAGTCGGGCTTCGAACTGCCTCCGACCGTGCCCGAGAGCCTCCTCGTGCTCGGTCTCGGTGCGCTCGCCGCGATCTTCGTCCTGATCCGCGTCATCTCGATCCCCGATTCCGTGCTTCCCGCCGACGGCCGCGGCATCGGTATCTGGATCAGTCTTGTGGCAGCGTTGGGCGTGATCGTCGGCGGATTGCTGAGAGCCGCAGAAGAGCTGTAGCGACGAGAAGGCCGAGCACGGAGCCGACGAGCACGTCGAGCGGGAAGTGGTCGCCGTTGTAGAGACGTGAGAAAGCCATCAGCGCGGCGAGGGTGTAGAGCGGAGCGCGCAGGCGCGGCGACGCGGAGGAGAGGACCATTGCGCACGCGAAGCTCGTGGCCGAGTGGCCCGACGGGAACGAATGCGTCGTCGTCTTGGCGCCGAGTTGAGTCACGAACGGCCGGTGCCTCGCGACGAGGTCCTTGCCGAGCCCCGCGAGGGTGTCGGCGATCGCATCGGCCGCGACCACGCCGACGAAGAGCCACGGCCGCCGCCACAGGAGCGCGAGCACTGCGCCGATGACGACCCACACGAGACCGAGCGTTCCGACCCACGAGAGTCCGATGAAGAACCAGTCGAGCCAGCCGATGCGATGAGCGACGATCAAGCGCTCGAGATGCTTGTCGAGCGAGATCAAGCGGGGACGAGCTGCTTCGCGCGCTCGATCAGCTGTTGCGGATCGAACGGCTTGCCGATGAACGCGCGCGCTCCACGCTTCTCCGCGTCCGCAGCAGAGCGCTCATCGACCTTGCCGCTGAACATGATCACGGGGATCGAACCGTGTCGCTCCTGCATGCGCTGGAGCATCTGCCAGCCATCGACACCGGGCATGACGACGTCGACCAGCACGAGCTCCGGCGCCTGATCCTCGAGCGCGGCGAGCGCCTCGTCGGCGCTCGAAGCCTCGCGCACCGAGTAGCCCTCCATCTCGAGGTTCACACGCATGAACTCGCGCAGCCGTGCGTCGTCGTCGACGATGAGGACGAGGGGCCCGCCGCCGCGCTTACCGGGGCCGGAGCGCTCCAGGAAGGTCTCGAGGTCGCTGCGGCGATACCGCCGGTGGCCCCCCGGGGTGTAGAAGGCGGGGACCCGCCCCTGATCCGACCACTTCCGGATTGTCGACTGGGCAACACCCAGGAACTTCGCCGCGTGACCGAGGGTCAGCCAGTCTGATTCGCCGGTTGGGGCTCGTCTTCCGGGATAGCTCATGCTCCGGAAACGTAACCAAAGCTCCCGGTACCTAAACCGAGATCAGCGGCCCGGCACGGTGACGGTCACCGTCTCGAGGGCAGCAGGCGCGAGGGGCAGCGGCCGCAGCGTGCGAACGAGCGTTTGCGTCCCGCCGGGCCTCGGATTCGCGTGGATGGCCTCGCCGATAGCGATCCCAAGCACGAAGACGAGCGCGAGCATGACCGCAAGGAGCGCGCGCCGCCTCACGGGCGATAGTCCGTTGCGCCACGGGCAAAGAGATGGAAGGCGGCGTCGGCCACCGTCCCAGGCTCCGTGGCCGGCGTGTCGTCGGGGGCACCAGCGTCGAGGACGTCGCCCGTCCAGATATCGGCGCCGTCGTACGCGTCGGCGAGCTCTGCCAGGGTGAAGATCTGCCCGACGCGCTGGCGCAACGCCGCGACGATCGTGTCGACCTCGCCCGTGAGGCGCAGATAGCGGCGACTCTCCGAGCGCACCGACTCGACACGGCGGTTGCCGTCCTGCCACTGCTGCCGCGCGAGCTCGACCTCCACTCAGGGAGTACAGCAAGAGTCGGGCCAGAGCGCGGGAAGCTCGGCGAGGATCGCCTGGCCGAGCTCGTAGCCCGGCCGCGCGAGCGCGAACGCCGCGTGGGCGTGCAGGCACTTGAGGCTGCCGCTGCGTATCGAGCCGCCGATCCCCGCGTCGAGCTCGGGCCGCATGGCGCGCTGCGAGGCCTGCGCCGCCTGCAGGCTGCGCGCGAGGTGGGGTTCGTCCTGCGCAGCGCGGCTCCACCGCTCGACGCCGCCGCCTGCCTCGAGGCGTGAGATGGCTGCGACGAGGTGCGGGCACGTGACGTAGAACTGCGTCGGAAATGGGCGGCCGTTCTCATCGAGCGGCGCCTGCTCGGTCACGGCAGGGCGGCCGAACGGGCAGCGCACCGCGACCGCGCGGAATGCGCGCGGCGACCGCCCGAGCTGCCGTTCGACGATCTCCCGATCATCCACGCGCCGCAGGGTAGTCACTCATCCGAACCGTCGGTCGAACACCGAGGCCATGGCCCGTCGCTCATTTCGAGCGACGCCGGCATCCCGCCGGAGCGGCGCTTCATCCCGGTGCGTTTCGTAACGGTGCCTGGCACCGGCTTTCGTTCGACCTCACGCTCGATGATGCCGCAGCGGCCGTCGTTCCGGAAGGGCTGTGCGTGGATTGTCAGCCTCTCGTGACGGTGCCTGGCACCGTTTCCGGGGCAAGTGCAGCCCCGGTCGGGTGCCCGAACGGCGATGACGTCAGCGAGCCCTGCGCTGCGTGGCGCGCCAGGCGGGGATGCCCTTGACGATGAACAGGCGCTCGCCGGGCTTCACGAGGCCGAGTCGCCGCGCCTCGCGGACGAGCTGGCCCCCGGTCGCGGCCTGCGCGATTCGCTTCTCGAGCCGCACCTTCTCGACTCGAAGCGCATGCACCTCCCCGTTCCGAGCCTGGAGCTGCTGCTTCGCGTGCAGATACGTATGCGCCGGCTTCCAGTAGAGAAACGCGACGAGTGTGAGCCCGGCGACCGCGAGCAACCGTGTCGGGCGCACCTGAGGCATCCGTCCCCGTTCTCCGCTCGGCGGCGATTCCCTCGTTCGCCGCACGGCCGTTCAGGCGATGTCCACCTTGATCACGTTGGTCGACCCGGGCAGGTTGACCGCCGTGCCGGCTGTGAGGACGACGCGGTCGCCCTTGTCGATCCCGCCCGAGTTGAGGGCCGACTCGAGCGAGCGGGACCACAGATCCTCGACATTCTCCGTCTGCGGCATGAGCACCGGCGTCACACCCCACTCGAGCGCCATCTGCTGCACCGCAGTCTGATGATGCGACAACCCGACGATCGGGCGGCGCGGTCGGAGGCGCGCGACGCCCGACGCGGTGCGACCGGTGAAGGTCGGGACGAGGATCGCGCGCGCACCGATCGTCTCCGCGAGGTCACAGGCGGCGTTCGACATCGCGCGACCGACGGTCGTCTGCTCGCCGGCTTCCGGCGCCTGGTGGCGATAGCCCATGGACGGCTCGACCGCCCGGGCGATCGTGTCCATGATGCGCACGGCCTCGATCGGATAGTTGCCGGTCGCGGTCTCGGCGGAGAGCATCAGCGCCGATGTCCCGTCGAGAATCGCATTCGCAACGTCGCTCGCCTCCGCCCGCGTCGGCTCGGCGTGCTCGATCATCGACTCGAGCATCTGGGTTGCGGTGATCACTGGCTTTCCGGCCTCGAGACAGCGCAGGATGATCTTCTTCTGAAGAAGTGGAACGGTCGCCGCTCCGATCTCCACGCCGAGGTCGCCGCGCGCGACCATGATCGCGTCGGCCTCCGCGAGCACCTCCTCGAGCGCCTCGATGGCCTCGGCCTTCTCGATCTTCGCGATCACACGCGCCGGCGAGCCGTGCTGCCGGATGATCGCCTGGAGATCGCGCACATCGGCTGCGGCGCGCACGAACGACAACGCAACGAAATCGACACCAAGGTCGAGCGCGAAGTCGAGGTCGCTCAGGTCCTTCTTCGTCAGCGACGGGATAGGCACGGGGACACCCGGAAGATTGACGCCCTTGTGCGACTTCACCTCACCGCCGACGATGACCAGGCAGCGGGCGCGACCGTGGTCGACCTCCTGCACGGTGAGTCGGACGAGCCCGTCATCGATGAGGATGTCGTGGCCCGGCCGCAGCACCTCGCTGATGACGGCGGGCGCCACCGGCAGCTCCCCGTTCGACGCGTGCTGCTCGCCGACGACGATCAACTCCTCGTCCTTCAGCAGAATCCGGGGCTCGTCGAGATCGCCGATTCGCAGCTTTGGGCCCTGGAGGTCGGCGATCAGCGCGAGCGGCTTGCCGGTCTCAGCCTGCACCTCGCGCACAAGCGCGGCTGCGGCCGCGTGCGTCTCGTGGTTTCCGTGGGAGAGGTTGAGGCGGATCGAATCGACTCCTGCCTCCACGAGCTCACGCAAGCAATCGTGCGTGGAGGACACGGGGCCAATCGTCGCCACGATCTTCGTCCGCCGCCTGTCGGTCGCCATCGGCTTTCACAGTAGCGACAAGCCTCCGGGGCGATTCAACGCCTGGCGCGCGGGAAGGCGTCCCAACCCGGATAGGTGGCGCGCGCGCCGAGCTCCTCCTCGATTCGCAGCAGCTGGTTGTACTTCGCGACGCGATCGGAGCGCGCCGGCGCGCCGGTCTTGATCTGGCCCGTTCCGAGCGCAACTGCGAGGTCCGCGATTGTCGCGTCCTCGGTCTCGCCCGAGCGATGGGACATGACGGCCGTGTAGCCGTTTGCCTGCGCGAGCCGCACCGCCTCGATCGTCTCGCTGAGCGTCCCGATCTGGTTCACCTTCACGAGGATCGAGTTGGCAACGCCGTACTCGATCCCGGCCCGAAGTCGATCGGGGCTCGTTACGAAGAGGTCGTCGCCGATGAGCTGCACGCGATCGCCGACGAGCTCTGTGAGAGCGCGCCAGGATTCCCAGTCGTCCTCGGCTGCCCCGTCCTCGATCGAGACGACGGGGTAGCGGTCAGCGATCTCCGCCCAGAAGCCGGGTAGGTCGGCACTCGTCTTCTCACGGCCCTCGAATCGATAGACCCCGTCGGAGAAGACCTCGCTCGTCGCCGGATCGAGCGCGATCGCGATCCGCTCGCGATGCCCGGCTCGATCGGCCGCCTCGAGGATCGCCTCGATCGCCGCCTCACTCGAGGCGAGATCGGGCGCGAAACCCCCCTCGTCGCCGACACCGACCGCAAGACCACGATCCGACAGCACCTGCTTCAGCACGTGGTACACCTCGGCGCCGATGCGCAGGGCCTCGGAGAACGTCTCCGCCCCGACCGGCACGAGCATGAACTCCTGGAGGTCGATCGAGTTGGTCGCGTGCACGCCGCCGTTGATCACGTTCAACATCGGAACGGGAAGGGTTGTCGCGGCTTCGCCGCCGAGGTAACGCCACAGAGGCAGGCCCGCTGAGGCGGCGGCCGCCTTCGCCGTCGCGAGGGAAACGCCGAGGATCGCATTCGCGCCCAACCGCCCCTTGTTCGGCGTGCCGTCGAGCTCGATCAGCATGGCGTCGAGTCCCTCTTGGTCGCGCGCGTCGCGTCCGCGGGCCGCCCCGGCGAGCTCACCGTTGACGTTCGCGACCGCCGTCGCGACCCCCTTGCCACCCCACTCCTCACCCCCGTCGCGGAGCTCGACAGCTTCGTGCACACCGGTCGACGCGCCCGACGGGACGATCGCGCGGCCGAGCGAGCCCGACCCAAGCCGCACGTCAACCTCCACGGTCGGGTTGCCACGCGAGTCCAGCACCTGCCGTCCACGAACCTCAGCAATCGAGGCTTCTGCGATTGAGCTCACTGATTCTCCTTGGCCAGGTCGTAGTAGGCGTCTTGCTCGTCGAGCGAGAGTGCCGTCCAGTCTTTCGCATCCGCGTGCGCCAGCTCGCAGGCCTGGTCGACGCGCGCGCGGAAGCGCTTCGCGGCCGCTCGCACCTCGAGCTCGGGGTCGACGTTCAGGCGGCGTGCCACGTTCACCGCCGCGAACAGCACATCGCCGAGCTCCGCGGCGACACGGGCTTCTGGCTCGGTCTCGACAGGCGGATCCGCGGGAGGAAGCTCGGCGCGAAGCTCGCGGAGCTCGTCCTCGAAGTCGGCGAGCGCGCCGGCGAGATCCGGATACTCGAACCCGGCGGATCTCGCGCGCTGCTGAACCTTCCGGGCGTACGAAAGCCCGGGCAGATTCTCGGGCACCTCGTGAAAGACACCCTGGCGCCCCTCGTCGCTGCGCTTGATCTCGTCCCAACGCTGCCGGACTGCGCCGGCGCTCGAAACCTGGCTCGAACCGAAAATGTGCGGGTGGCGTCGAACCAGTTTGGCCGTGACACCACGCATCGCAGCTTCAAGGTTCCCACGCGCGCTTTCCTGGAGGATCACCGACAGGAAGACGCACTGAAACAGAAGGTCGCCGATTTCGTCGAGCAGCTTTGCATCGTCGCCCGCGAGTGCCGCGTCGGCGACCTCATATGCCTCCTCGACGGTGTGCGGCACGATCGTGCGCACCGTCTGCTCGCGATCCCACGGACATTCGCGGCGTAGCCGCTCGGTCAGCTCCTGGAGCTCGACGAGAGCGTCCGCGAGCGACACGCCAGAGCCTGACCTAGCCGGTCGTCGTGGCGTTAGTCGTCGTCGCCGCGCAGGGATCCGGGGTCGGCGCATAGCCGACCTGATACTTGATCTGCGAGCCGGAGCAATAGCTCTTCGTCAGGCTGCTCGCCCAGTCGCTCAACACCTGGTTCTTCTTCGTCTGGAGCAGCTGCTGCTTGATCGAGTTCGTCACCTGCTTCTCGGGCGTCGTCGATCGAGGCTTCACGTTGGTGAGAGGCTCGATGATGAACCACCCGTACTGAGCGTTGTGAATCGGCGCGTGAACCTGCTTCGTCGGCTGCGCGAACGCGACCTTGTCGAACTCGGGCACCGTCTGACCCTTCGAGATGGTCAGCTTGCCGCATTTGTCCTTCGAGCTCCCGTCCTGCGAGTAGCGCTTCGCAAGCTTGCACCACGTCTGGTCGTTCCCGCTCTTCAGCTGCGAGTAGAGCGATTCGGCAAGCGGCTTCGCCTTCACGAGAATGTGGCGCACATCGCGCGTCTGAGCTTGCGAGTAGAGCTGCGTGTGCGTCAGGTAGTACTGGTGAACCTCGTCCGCGGAAACGGCGACGTTCGCCGTGATCTTCTTCGTCAGCGCCTCGGAGATCAGTTGCGTACGGATTTCCGAGCGAACCTGAGCCTCGTCCAGGTGCTGCGTCTTCAGCTGCGCCTGGTATTTCTTCTCGCTGCCGCCGAAGTACTGCTTCTTGATCTGGTCGAGCCGAGTCTGGATGTTCTTATCGGTGATCTTGATCCCGAGCTTCTCGGCCTTGGCCTCGCGCTCTGCCTGCTGGACGAGCAGTGTGACGGCCTGGCCCTTCACCGTTGCGAACGCGGCCGTCCCGTCCTTCGGGAACGCACGTGGAGGTGTTTGCTGGGCGAAGCTCCGCTTCGCCTGCACCATCAACGCATCGAATGCCGTCTTTGCGACATGCACCTTGCCAACGACCGCGACATCGTTCGACTTGAGGCTCGAGCCGCTGCCGCCGCCGCAGCCCGCAACGAGCGCCACGACGAGCAGAATCGGGAAAGTGAACTTCGCCTTTTTCATAGGAACGCGCCGGCTAAGCCGCCTGGCGCGCGACGAGCATAGCATCGACCAAATCGAGCGCTCCCGCGAATTCATCGCCTCTTAACGTCACTTCACGGTTGCCGGACGAGTAGATGGCGGTCTCGACCTGGGCGCGCAGCTCGCGCAGTTCGCCCGAGCCGAGCACGACCGGCCCGACAGACGCGCGGCCGCCGCGGAAGACGAGGTAGTCGGCTCCGAGCCGAGCGAGCTTCAGCTTTGCTTCCTGGATCGCGAAGAGATTCTCGACGGGCTCCGGCATCGGCCCATAGCGATCCTCGGTCGAGACGCGCAGCTCGTGCAGCTCGTCCTCGGTCTCGGCGAGGGCAATCCTCCGATGCAAGTCGATCTTCAGCGCCTCGGCCGAGATATACGTGGCAGGGACGTAGGCGTCGACGCGCGCATCGACGCGCACGGGGCGCGTCGCAAGCCGCCGCTGACCATGGAGCTCGGCGACCGCCTCGTGCAGCATCTCGACGTACAACTCGAAGCCGAGGGCAGCGACGTGACCTGACTGCTCGGCGCCGAGCAAGTCGCCCGCACCACGGATCTCGAGGTCGCGCATCGCGATTGCAAACCCCGCGCCGAGCTCGGTGTGGTCGGCCAGCGTGGCAAGACGGGCGCGCGCCTCCGGCGTCAACTCGTGTGCGTCGGGATAGAACAGATACGCGTGGGCAAGAACGTCGCTGCGGCCGACACGCCCGCGGATCTGGTAGAGCTGCGCGAGCCCGAGCTGGTCGGCGCGCTCGACGATCAGCGTGTTCGCCTGTGGGATGTCGAGACCCGATTCGATGATCGTCGTCGAAACGAGGACGTCCGCGTCGCCGGCGAGGAACTTCATCATCTGGTCTTCGAGCTGGCGCTCGGCCATCTGGCCGTGCCCGACGAGAAAGCGCAGGCTCGGGCACATCTGCTGCAGCTTCGCGACCGCGTCGTCGATCGTCTCCACCCGGTTGTGGAGGTAGAACGCCTGGCCGTTGCGCGCGACCTCGCGCTCGAGTGCCTGCTTGATCAGGTCGTCGTCGTACTCGCCGACGAACGTGCGGATCGGGCGGCGTCCCTCGGGCGGGGTTTCGATCACGGAGATGTCGCGCAGGCCTGCAAGCGACATGTGCAACGTGCGCGGGATCGGCGTCGCGCTGAGCGCGAGCACGTCGACCTCGAGCCGAAGCTGGCGCAGGAGCTCCTTCTGCGCAACACCGAAGCGCTGTTCCTCGTCGACGACGACGAGACCAAGCTCCTTCGGGATGACATCGCGTGAGAGCACTCGGTGCGTGCCGATCAAGATGTCGACCTTCCCGGCTGCGAAGTCCGCCAGAACCTGCTTCACCTCGGCGGGCCGGCGGAAGCGCGAGATCATGTCGACTCGCACAGGGAAGTCGCGGTAGCGGGCGCGGAAGGTGTTCCAGTGCTGCTGCGCAAGGACCGTCGTCGGAACCAGCATCAGCACCTGCTTACCGCCGACGGCAACTGCGAACGCGGCACGCACCGCCACTTCTGTCTTGCCGAACCCGACATCGCCGCAGACGAGACGGTCCATCGGGCGCGGCGCCTCCAGGTCTTCCTTCACGGCCTCGATCGCCGTGCGCTGATCCTCGGTCTCGCGGTAGGGGAACTCGCTCTCGAGCCGCTCGACCCATTCGTGGTCGACGTCGTAGGCGACGCCCGGCTGCGTCTGGCGTTGGGCATAGAGCTGGATCAGCTCGCCCGCCATCTCGCGCAGATGCGCGCGGGCTCGAGTCTTCAGGTTGTCCCACGCCTTGCCACCGAGCTTCGACAACGCGGGCGCTTTCGAGTCGGCGCCGATGTAGCGGCTGACCTTGCCGATCTGCTCGTGCGGGACGTACACGCGGTCGTCGCCGCGATAGGCGAGCAGCAGGTAGTCGCGAGTCACCCCCGCGACTTCCTTCGTCTCGAAGCCGAGCAGCTGCGCGATGCCGTGGTCCTCGTGGGCCACGTAGTCGCCCGTGCGCAGGTCCGAGAAGCTCTGCAACGCGCGTCCCGGGGAGGCCGTGGCACGCGGCGGCCGCTTGCGGAAGATCTGCGTATCGGGCAGAAGCGCGACGCCGAGGTCGCGCCAGACGAAGCCGCGGCGTGCCGGCGCGACGGCGAAGACGAGGCCTGCCGGTGCCTCACCGGGGTCGAGCATCCGCGCGTCGACCCGGCGGAGCAGCTGCTGCTGCCGAAGGGCCTCGCCGCGGTGCGGGAACGCGACGATCACGTCGAGCTCCTGGCGGAGCAGGCCGCCGAGCTCGTTCTCTGCCTCGGCGAGGCCGCGCGCTGCGATCGCCGGCCGGTTCGCATCGAACGAGAACGGCTGGCCTTGCGGCATCGGCGTCAGCTCCGTCGCTGCGTCGAGCTCGACCGCGTCGAGCGACTCCTCCGCCCACAGGGCAAGCACCTCATCGACCTGCCAGACGAGGTCCGGGCCGCGTTCGAACGCCGGCACGAGGTCGTCCGGCGGACCCGCGGGCGGCGCCTCCTCCCCGTCCTCGGGGCCCAGGTCGAGCTCGGCCAGCTCCCCGCGGCGCTCCGCGGCGGGAAAGATCGTCGCCTGCTGAATCTGGCGGAGCGCGCGCTGCGTGAACGGCGAGAAGGCCCGGATCTGCTCGACCTCGTCGCCGAAAAGCTCGATGCGCAACGGCTCACGGCCGGTGGTCGGGAAGACGTCCACCAACCCACCGCGCACGGCATACTGGCCTCGCTCCTCGACGCGCTCGACGCGGTCGTACCCGGCCGAGGCGAGCGCCGCGACGAGCCCGTCGAGGCCCGGCTCGTCGCCGCGCGCGACCTCGAGCGGTGCAGGACGAGCGGCGGGCGGCGGCAGGCCCTCGGCGATCGCCGCGGCAGACGCGCACACGAGTCCGCCCCGCTCGAGGATAGCGAGGGCCCGTGCCCGCTCGCCGACGAGGTGTGGCGGCGGTTCGAGGCCGGAGGCCCAGTGCACGCCGCGCGAGGGGAAGAGCCCGACCTGCTCCTCTCCGAGGAACCAAGCTGCCGCCTCCGCGACGTCACGCGCGTCCGCGTCCTCTGCGAGCAGCACGACGAGGCCGCGGTCGAGCTCGGCGTGGAGCGCAGCGAGCACCAGCGGGAGAATTGGCTCGGAGACGCGAGCGCGCGTCGGCAGCGCGCCTGCGAATTCCTGCAGGCGCTGATCGGCGCGAAGGCGATCGACGAGGCTGGAGAGAACGGGACGGTCCATGGAGACGGGCCGAACGGAGGCGTTCGGCCGGAGCGCAATCGTACTCGGCGCGGACTCGATGAACTAGAGAACGCGACGTGCGCCGTCGTACCGCGAGCCGTACCAGCCGTCCAGCGGCTCCACCGAGACGCTCATGCCGGAATGCGGTGCGTGGATGAAGCGGCCGCCGCCGATGTACAGGCCGACGTGACCGAGGCCGTCGAAGAATACGAGGTCGCCCGGCCGCAGAGCCTCGCGCGAGATGCGGCGGCCGAGCATGAACTGCCCGCCCGAGTAGTGCGGCAGGGCGATTCCGAAGTGCGAGTAGACGAAGCTGGTGAAGCCGGAGCAATCGAAGCCCGTTTCGGGCGAGGCTCCGCCGTAGGAGTACGGCACGCCGAGAAACCGGCGGGCGAAGCGCACGACGCGAGCTCGCTTCTCGGCGACCAGAGTCGAATGGCTTAGCGTCGAGGGATCGAACGTGGCACCGAGCAGTTGCGAGCCCAGGGCAACACTCGCACGCGCTGTGAGCGCGGCAAGAACGACGAGCGTGAGCAGCGCAAGGCGCATGCGATAGGACAAAGGAGAGGCTCCGTTCGGCAGGGGCGAGCGCGAAACCTCCGCGCCGCGCCGCTCGTTGGCTCGGCCCACTTCAGCAGGCCCCTGCCACCCGAGCCACCCCCGGAACGGGGGGGACCTCATCCCCCAGACGGGGTAGGCCGGGGGCGTGCCGAGACCTGGAGCTTGTGGCCCGGGTCGCCTGCTCGTGCGCGTTTCCGGGGCAGGGGCGGCTTCCGCGCTGGCGGGTGCGGTCTGTTACGCGCGCTTGCCGTTGAACGTACGCTGAGCGACTTCGAGCCCCTCCGCGTCGAGCATCTCGACCGCGTCGGCGGCGGCGGCAACGAGCCGGTCGGGGTCTTCGTGCGGCTCGAAGTCGCCGAGCACATAGTCGGCAAGCGGCCGGGGATCGCCACGTTCGGGCCGGCCGACGCCGACGCGCAGCCGAAGGAATTCGGGCGTGCCGAGGTGCTGGGCGACCGAGCGCAATCCATTGTGACCCGCCGATCCTCCCCCGGCGCGAGCCTGCAATCGCCCCAGCGGCAGGTCGCTCTCGTCGTGCACCACGAGCACGGAGCCCGGGTCGAGCTTGAAGAAGCGCATCGCGTCTTGCACGGCGCGACCGGAGACGTTCATGTAGGTCTCGGGCTTCAACAGCGCGACCTTGTGGTCGTCGATGCGAATCTCGGCAAGCCGCCCGTGGAACTTGGCCCGCCAGGAGCCGTCATGGCGGCGGGCGAGCTCCTCCGCAACGAGCCACCCCACGTTGTGCCGGTTCCGTGCATGCTCCCGTCCCGGGTTGCCGAGACCCACGACGAGCAGGTCGAGCGAGGTGCCGTGGCGACGCGGCCACAGGCGCAACTGGTCTTCCCCTTATCCCTCGGTGGTGTCGGCTTCGCCGCCTGCCGAAGCAGCACCGCCTTCGGCGGGCGCCTCGTCGGGAGAAGCCTCGTCCGCGTCGGTGCCCTCGGCATCCTCTTCGCCTGCTTCGGGCGTCGTCTCGGGCTCGTCCTCGGTGCGCGGCTGCGTGACGGAGGCGAGCACGATCTCATCGGCGTCATCGAGCAGCGTGACACCGTCCGGAAGCTTGATCGCAGAGAGGCGCAACGTGTCGCCGATTTGCATCTCGGAGATATCGGCTTCCAGGTGCTCCGGAACCTCCATCGGCAGCGCCTCGACGTTGACTTCGTTCGTGACCTGCGTGAGCACCCCGCCTTCCTTGACGCCCGCCGCTTCACCGTGCAGCTCGACCGGCACCGTTGCGTGGATCGGCTGGTCGAGGCGCACTTCCTGCAGGTCGACGTGCGTGATGTGACCGCGAATCTTGTCCTGCTGGTACTCCTTGAGCACGGAGGAGTGCACCTTGCCGCCCTCGACGACGACATCGAGCACGGCGTTCAGCCCGCCCCGGGTCGTGAGCGCGCTACGCAGGTCGCGCTCGGCGATCGAGATCGCGACCGGGTGCTCGCGGCCGTAGAGGACGCCGGGAATCAAGCCCTGACGACGCAGGCGCCGCGACTCGGCCGAGCCGAGCACGGCACGGTTCTGGACCATCAACTTGACGCGCTCTCCAGCCACGGCCGCCGATTGTAGCGACGCCGACTCAGAACGGCGGCACGCTCGGCGGCGACTCAGACGGAAACGCCGCGATGGCCGGCGTCAGGTCGAAGGACTTCAGTCGCCCGTGCCGGCGGCGCCGCTCTCGGCGTCGCCGGTGTCCGCATCATCCTGCTCGGCCGCCGATTTCGCCGGCGAGCCGGCGGTGCCGTGAGTGCTTCCGGCCTCGCCGCTTTTCCCATGCGCTTGCCCGCTCTTGCCATGCTGCGCGACTCCGGCAGGCTGGGTGGTCGGGCACGAGTTGCCCGCGCCTGGATCGACGTCGCCGTGGCGGCGATGCGCTGCGACCGCGGGCCCGGAGACGTGGATCAGGTGGTACGGATGCTTCCACGAGCCGGTGTGGTTGCACAGCCAGACCTTCGGTACCGGTGTCTCGGAGGTCGTCGTGGTCGAGACGGTCGAGTCCCTTGCGCCGCCCGCCGCGCCGAGCGCGACGGCGGCTGTCAGGCCGGCTGCCAGAGCTCCGATTGCTCCGATCACGGTTGCCACGCGTCTCATCCGTCTCTCCCTTCCGGTTCCGCGATTACCCGGATCCTGACCCAGAATCGACGAAAACACAATCCCCGCCACGCGCTTCGAAGAGCGGTGGCCGGAGCGCCGACCGGTCTCCGCCGTTGCGAGACGTTGCAGGCGTTCCTCGCCTGGCACATCTCCGTCGGCATGCTCCCTACACCACGGGCCTGACTATGTCGCTGCCGGTCCGCCGCCGCCGACTAGTCGCTGTTTTTCTGACATGGCCCGAAGCGCGGTCGCTGCGTCGTCGTGCCCGGGTCTGCCCAAAGCGGCAAGCGCGCCCGCGGTGTGTACCGCTTCTTCGAAGCTCGTATGCTCGTGCTCTTCGAGGAAGCGTAGGAGCCAGCGTGCCGCAGGGCGGGATCTGAACGGACTTCCTGCGACGGGCGTCACACCCTGCAACTCGGTGCCCGTTCTGCAGCGAGGCTGGTCAAGCCAAGCGATCATCGCATTCGCGATCGGTCCGTCCTAATCTCAGGCTGTGCTGGTCGGACGTTCGCAGGAGCTTGATCGCCTGGGCGCGCTGCTCGACGCCGCGCGGCTCGGTCACGCCGGTGCGCTCGTCATCGCGGGGGAGGCGGGCCTCGGCAAGTCGGCGCTGCTCGACTCGGCCGTCTCGCTTGCGAACGACTTTTGCGTGCTGCGCGGGCGCGGAGTCGAGTCGGAGGGCAAGCTCTCCTACGCGGTGATCGCCGAACTCCTCGGCGGCTCGCAGTCGCTGCTCGGTCAGATCCCCGGCGCGCTTCGTGCGGCACTTGAGGCTGCGTGCAGCCTGCGGTCGGCGTCGGTCGACGCCTCGACGGTCGCGGCCGCCTGGGCGACGTTGCTTACGGCGGCAGCGGAAGAGCGGCCGGTGCTCGTGCTCGTCGACGATTTCCAATGGGTCGATGCTGATTCCGCGGGCTCGATTCTCTTTGCCGCCCGCCGTCTGCGCAACACGCCAGTCGTGACGCTGCTGGCGGTGCGCGAGCCGAGCACGCAACGAGTCGGGATCGATGGGCTCGAACGGATCGACCTCTCGCCGCTCGGAGACGCGGCAGCGCGCACTTTGGCAGCCGGCGCACCCGGCGCCGTGATCGAGTTGGCCGCCGGAAATCCCCTCGCGCTCATCGAGCTCGCGCGGTATGGAAACGCCGACCAGGGATCCGGGACCGTCGCGGAGCTGCTCTTTGGTGCGCGGGTTGACGCGCTGAGCGACGCCGGCCGGCGGGCGCTCACGGCCGCGGCTCTCGATACGTCCGGCAGCGTTGACGTGGTCGCCGCCGCGGCGGGCGGGCACGAGCCGGTGGAAGAGTTGCGGAGGTACTCGCTGGTCAGCGTCCGTGCTGGAACCGTCGAGTTGCGCCATCCACTCCTCCGGTCGTTGCTGCTCGCGCGCGCCTGGGGGGACGAGCGGCGCAGTGTGCACGCGGCGCTTGCCGACGCGCTCCCTGCTGGCGCCGACCAGACGCGGCACCGTGCGCTTGCGGCGGTCGCCCCTGACGCGGCGCTCGCCGATGAACTCGAACTGCTTGCGGCACGGGCTGCCGGGCGTGCGGGCAATGCGTGGGCGCTCGAGCGCGCGGCGGAGCTGACGCCGTCGGGCGAGCGACGCGCACTGCGGCTGCTCGCCGCCGCCCAAGCGTCGTTCGACATCCGCGACATGGTGACGGCGCGGCGCCTCGCCGGGTGCGCGCGCGATGAGGCTGAAGCGACGGTCCGTACAGGCCTCGACGAGCTCGAAGCGCGACTCGCGCTTGCGGACGGCGCGCCCATCGAAGGCGCCCGCGCGCTTCGCGCGGTTGCAGTCAAGATCGCGCCGATCGAGCCCGAGCGCGCCGTTCGTGTCTTTGTCACGGCTGCATACACACTCGCGATGTGGGGTAACGCGGCAGAGGCACTGGAGGTCGTCGGCGATGCGCAGGCGCTCGGGACGAAGGATCCGGTACTCGACCTTCTAGTCGCCTCTGCGCACGCCGATGCTGTCGCAGCAGGCGGCGAGTTCGTTCATGCGCAGCGGCTCTTCCGTGAGCTTGCCGAGGTGGGCGATCGTGAGCCCGCGGTGCACGCCGACCGCGATGCACGGCTCGTGCTCGTCGAGGCGCTCTATTCCGGCCGTCTCTATGACCGTGGGCGCCAGCTCGCGGTCGCCGCCGAGCGCGACGCGCGCGCAGAGGGTGCGCTCGGTCAGCTGCAGCTCGCGCTCGCCTGTCGCTTCAGCATCGAGCTGTCGGCCAGCCGGCTCGACGTCGCGGCCGCCGCCGCTGCGGAGGAGTTGGAGCTCGCAGTGGGATTCGGGCGCGCGACGGAGAGACTCGAGGCGCTGAGTCATGTGGCGTGGGGAGACGCGTTCACGGGCCGTGCAGACGAATGTCGCGCGCACGTGCACGAACGGTTGCAGCTCTCGGAGGCTGCCGGCATCGGTACGACGCCGCATGCGGCGCTCGGCCTGCTCGAGCTCGGGCTCGGCAACTTCGACGCCGCGGCCAAGGTGCTGCGGGCGTCGGAATCGGGGCACGCGCACGACGGCCACACCGCTGTTGCAAGTGTGCGGCCGTGCACGGTCGATCTCGTCGAGGCGCTCCTGCGAGCCGGATTACGCGAGGAGGCCGGTGCCGTCCTTGCGCCCTTCGAACGCGATGCGATCCGAATAGATCGGCCGCTTGCGCGGGCGCTCGCGCATCGCGGGCGTGGCCTGCTCGCCGACGAAGACTCCTTCGAGGCCGAGTTCGAGCGGTCGCTCGAGCTCGACCGTCTCGAGTCAAGCCCGTTCGAGCGCGCTCGGACACAGCTCTGCTGGGGCGAGCGTCTGCGGCGCGTGCGCCGCCGGTCCGAGGCGCGCGTCCACCTTCGTGACGCCCGCGATGCCTTCGCCGCCTCCGGTGCGACGCTCTGGCACGCACGGGCTGAGATCGAGCTGGCCGCGACCGGGGAGCGGGTGCGGAAGCGCGATGCCGGCAGCGGTAACGAGCTGACCCCGCAGGAGCGGCGTATTGCGGTGCTCGTGAGAGACGGGTTGACCAATCGCGAGGTCGCGGCACGGCTGTTCGTCAGCACGAACACCGTCGAGACCCATCTGCGCCACGTCTTTCAGAAGCTCGGCGTCCGGTCCCGCACGGAGCTCGCGACGCAGTTCACGGATTTCCGTGATTCGAACGAGCCGGTTTCCTCTTAGCGTTCGCGCCGACAGACCGCTTTAAAGCGATCCGAAGGAGGAGTGACATGCAGAGAACGAAGGTGACATTGGCGGTCGCTATTGCGGCGCTCGCCGGGCTCGGCGCGGTTGCAGCGCCCGCTCACGCGCTCGGCGGGTGGCGGAACCTCCCCGCGAATGCGAGCTGTATGGCATTTCTCGCCGCCGCGTCGAACCCGAACGCGAGCGGCGACCACCACATTGCCGGACTGGCGCAGAGCGGCAACGCGGTCGCGATCGCGCAGGCGGATCCGAGCGGGACGGGCTTCCCGGGACTGTTCTCCTGCGTCGAGCAGATCCCGTAGGGCGAGGCTCCAGGGCGTCTGTGTGCTGGCAACCGGGCTGGGGCGGCTCCGGCCGCCCCAGCTGCGGCACATTCGAGGCGGCCACGCGGCTTTCGCGCCCGCCCGCATCCGTTGCTCTTTCGGGGTGCAACGGCTGGCGTAGCCAACCCGCGGCCGGCCGATCAGCTGCGCGCGAGGCGGTCCCGCCACGCCCGGCCGAGCTTCGCTTGAGTACCCCTACTCATATATCCATGCTCGCGCCTCGAATCACCCCCCCTCGGGGCTTGGCAGCGTTGCCAGAATTGGCCTGCCGCGGCGGCGCTCGGTCGAACGCCAGGAAGTAGGGGTCGCCAGCCACGAGATGTGCGGCCAGCGAGTTGATCGCCGGCGGGACGAGCAGCTCGGGTCGTAAGCTTCTTGCGATCGGCGGGTGCCTACCTGACCCAGAGCTGATCGAGCAGTACCGCGAACTGCTGGTTGCGCTGGTAGTTCCCGACGCGAGCCGACGTCAGGTCGACGCCGGCGCGGTTGAAGAGGAAGATGGCCGGTGCGCGGTCTACCACCTCATGGTCAACGCGCGCCCAAAGTTTCGCGGCGGCTGCCGGGCCGGTCGTCTGCAGTTGCTGGGCACGCTCGACTTGGCGGTCGATGCCATGGTCGCAGAAGCCGGCGGCGTTGAGGTTGAACGGGGCCGTGGGCCGGTACGAGCGGCAGGTGAACAGGTTGGCGAAGAAGTCCGAGCCACGTGGGAAGGTCGACTCCCAGCCCTCGAAGCCGATCTGGGAGTCGGTCGAGGCGTGGCCGATCTGCGTGAAGTACGTCTGCAGGTCGGGGTAGGTGCGAAGCGACGCTGTATAGCCCAGCCGGCGGAGCAGTCTGACGACGTATCTCGAGATCGCGACGCGGACCGGATCGTCGGCGTTGATACGGACGACGATCCTCGCGCCCCTTGTGCCCGAAGCGCCGAGCAGCCGCTTCGCGGCGACGAGGTTCGGAGCTTTCCAGGCGCCGCTGGCGTTGGGTTTCGCCGTGTACGGGCAATAGGGGGCGTAGCCGGGGATTCCCGGCGGAAGCACCTGGCAGGTGGGGCGCGCGAGCTGCGTGCCACCCCAGAGGCGCACGATCTCGCTGCGGTCGATCGCAATGCTCACGGCACGCCGGGCGCGCGGGTCGTCGAAAGGCGGCACGCGGGTGTTGAGGAACAGGTAGAAGGTCGTCGGCTCGACGTACGGATGCGCCTGGGCGGGAAAGCGAACCGCAATCTCTCGCAGTCGCTCGGGCGGGGGCGAGTCGAGCATGACGTCGGCGCGGCCACGCTCTAGGGCCGTTGTCTCTGCGGAAGGATTCAGGCCGAGCCGCAAGACGATCCGATTCGGAAACCCTGTGGGCTGGGCATCGGCCGACCATTGGTGGAAGTAGGAGTTGCGGACGAGCACGAGCTGCTTGCCGGGGACGAAGCGGCTGATCTTGTACGGGCCGGTGGCCGGTAGCGCATGGGCGCCGACATCGACCTGCGGCGACCCGGGGGCAACCGCGTCCCCCTGCGGGAGCGCCAACAAGAAGAGGAAGTCCGGGTCAGGCTGCGCGAGGTGGAACGCGATCGTTCCTGCAGCGTCGTGCGCGACTACGCCGCGAGAGAGGTCACAAACCTTCTTCGAGCAGCGGGCTGCGCCGACCAGCTGCACCCCCGACTGGGCGAGACCGGTCCCGGCCCGAAACTCCCGCTCCAGCGCGAACCGGAAGTCTTGCGCCCGCACGGGGCGCCCATTCGAGTAGCGGATGCCTTTCCGAAGCTGGAAGGTGTACGTCCTGCCGCCGTCGCCGACCACGGGCAGGGACGTGGCCAGATCGGGCACGAGCGTGAGGCCCGCCGGGCCACCCGCTCGCTTGAACGTCACCAGGCCGTCATTCGTCATCGTCAGCACCTGCCAGGTGGCCTCGCGGAAGGCCGCTCCTGGATCGATCGAGTCGAAGGCGTCCCCGCCCTGCGAGACGATCCGCAGCGTCCCACTGCGGTGACTGGCGAGGGACCCCACCGCACCTACCCAAAGCCGGTTCCCGTCGCCGGCCAGGCTGGCCGGGTTGCTCCCAATCCGAGTCATACGCCTCACGCCGTCCGTCCGCGGATCGATCAGCGTCAGCGTCCCGTTGAGCGTGTTGCCGCTCCAGAGACCGCCGGGGGTATAGGCGATCTCCTGCGGGGACGCCCGGACGTTGATCTTGCTCACCGTGCCAGACCCGGCGTCGACTTTCGAGATCGTGCGATCGGAGACGTTCGCTACCCACACAGCCCCGCCACCGACGGTTACGCCGACCGCCCCGTTGCCGACCGGAATCGTCTGGACAACCTCGTTCGCGTTCGCATCGATCCGCAGCAGAAGGCCTGCCTCCTCGCTTGTCGCCCAGATGCTGCCGAGTCCGTAGGCGATGCGACTCGGGTTCTGGTCAAGCGGGACGGTCGCCTCCACACGGCCCGATGCCGCTCGTATGTGGCTGACAGTCGCGTCGACGGAATTCAGCACCCACAACGACCCCCCGCCAAAGGCGAGCGCCGTGGGTCCGTTGCCCACCCGAAGCGTGTCCACCACGGTGTCGGTCGTCGGGTTGACCTGCGAGATCGTCCCGTCCTGGCTGTTTGCCACCCAGACAAAACCTCCCCCGACGGCCACACCGCTGGGGTTCGCGCCGACGTGAATGCGGTCGACGACGAGCCGCTTCGAGGGGTCGATCTGCAGGAGTGTGTTGTTCACACTGTCCGTAACCCAGACTGCGCCCGCCCCGACAGCCACGCCTCCCGGTCGGCCCGCGACCGGCACCTCCGCAACGATCTTGCCGCTCGGCGAGTCGACGAGACCGGCGGCGCCCGCGGCGAGGGTGCCGAGGCCGCCGGGTTCGCCCGACCTGGTTGCGAAGAACGCCCCGAGGCCGACGGCGATGACGGCCGCGCCAGCTCCCGCGATCACCCTCGACGATCGCCGCTTCCGCGGCATCGTCACGACCGTGGGCCCAGGCGGCAACGGTGTCTCGGATATGACCTCGATCGGCCGCACGGGCTGCTCGACACCCTTCAGACGCAGCGGCCGGCGCCGTTCGAAGCGCAGACCCTCCACGCGGCCTGCGAGATGAGCGACGCTCTCGGTGGCGAGGACCTGCCCACCGCGCGCCTGCGCGCACAAGCGCGCCGCCATGTTCAAGGCCGCACCGCGGTAACCGCCGCCCTCCAGCGGAACCGCCTCGCCGGCGTCTAGTCCGATCCCTATCCCCAGCGGGAGCCCGTGCCCGGAGTCAACTGACTCCCGGGAGCGATGCTGCATGCGGACGGCGGCACGCAACGCCTGCCTCGCCGATGAGAAGACGACGAGCGCCTCATCACCGCGAAGCTCGATCAGCGAGCCGCCATACTCGGCGACGGAGGAATCGGCGATCTCGGCAAAGCGCTTGGCCAGCCGCGCCGCTTCCTCATCACCGTGTTCCTGGGTGAAACGCGTATAGCCACGAACGTCGGCGATGAGAAACGTCCGCACAGACGCGGCGTCGGAATCCGCTTCGTTGCCGATGCTGTCGCTGTCGCCGCTTCGAGTCCCAGTCACACTCATCCTCGTGTTCTGCTAGGAGCGAAGCGAAGCTACCACGCTTTCGGCCGCGAAAATCTAGCGAACTAACACAGTCCTACTGGGCCTCGCAGTTCAGGGCGATCGCAGCTTTTCCGCGGAGCTTCGCCGCGCTGTTCGAAGCCGGCGCCGCCGATCGACAAGACGCTTGCGGGCTGTCCGCGGACGCCGGCCCAGATGCCAGCGTGGAAGAGGAGAACCATGCCTACTGCGACCCCCCGTAGCCCCTCGATGTAGTAGGCACGTGCGGCGGGGTGGTAGCGCGATTGGGTGATCGCGATGCGGTAGAGGGCGGCGTTGAGTTGGCGGTTGACGCCGCGGTCGAGTCGGTGGCGTTGGCTTTTGCCTGAGCTTGCTTGGAGTGGTGCGACGCCGCTGTGGCGTGGCGAGTTGTGCGTCTGTGTTGAAGCGGCTGATCGGGCCGATCTCGGCGGGCAGCTTCGCGGCGGTGACCGCGCCGCAGCCGGGCAGCTCGAGCAGCGCCGGCGCGACCGCAGATGCGGGTTGTTCGAGCTCTTGGCTGAGCTCGTCGATCTGTCGTGTCAGCGAGCGGCAGCGGCTGACGAGCTCGCGGGCGATCCGCACTTGCACCTCC
>JBBQLT010000019.1:0-58592 GCA_038328165.1 Gaiellales bacterium | reverse complement strand
GTAGGGGCGAAGCCACGCTCCTCTCAAGCCACGGCGGCCGGTCCCGCATCGTCTTGCGGGCCGCACAACGGACACAAGCCACGAAGGCACATAACATTGTGGAGCGAACCCGCAAGACCCGCTCACACTGACACTGGGATTAACGGTAAATCAACCGTTCGCCTTGACGTGCTGCGCAAACGCAGCGTTTACTGGAATAAGCCATTGCTGCGTAAACGCAGCGTCGCGGAATTCCGCGCCAGCGCCGGACCACGAGTCCGACGAGACCTCAACCAGGTCTTCTTCACTCGGCTCGTCGTCGAAGACGACAACAGTGTCACTGCCGAACTCAACGACCCGTATGCCATCTTGCTCAGCCCCGGCGTCATCAAGGCCGCGCGACGCAACGCCACGAAGGCGCACCCGGCCACTCCCAAGGTCACCCGAAGGGCCTCAGGAACAAACAAACCCCGGAGACCTTCCGGCCGCCGGGGTTTGAACTACGGGATAACGGCGGGCGGTACTGGGCTCGAACCAGTGACCCCCAGCCTGTCGAGATGTGAATTCAAATGTCACGTCGCGCGCGCTTGCTGACGCGATCGTTGTCTCGGGCAAAAGTTGGGCAAAAGAAATTTCTGCGGACTCGACCCGCAAATGAAGAAAGCCCCGATTTCCGGGGCTTTCGTAGTAGCGGGGGCAGGATTTGAACCTGCGACCTCCGGGTTATGAGCCCGGCGAGCTACCTGACTGCTCCACCCCGCGACGCAGCGTCGAGTGTAGCACCCTGCTCGTCGAAAAAACGTTCCAGAGAGCCAGAAATCCGCGGCGTGGGGGCCGCTCCGTGGCGCCCGGTTACGATGCGCCGATGACCATCAGCACGTGGATCGCCGCTCTGTTCGCCCTCTCTGCCGTGCTCGGAACGGGCGCCGTCCTCACCGTCAGCGCGCTTCGCGCCTGGCGCAGCTTCCGACGATTTTCGCGTGCCGCCGGCGAAGCGCTCGACGATGTGCTGCGCGCTGCAGGCGAAGCTGAAAGGCACACCGCGACCACGGCCGCAGGCACGGAGCGCCTTGCGACTGCGACCGCCCGGCTCAAGGAATCGCGCACACACCTCTCGCTGCTGCAAGGGGCCGCCGGCGAGTTCGGTGCCACGCTCGCTCGCTTGCGCGGCGCGGTTCCGACGAAGTGACGCGGGTCGCAGCCGTCGACCTCGGCACGAACTCCACACGACTTCTCGTCGCTGACGTCGAAGACGGTCGAGTCGAGGAGGTCGTCCGCCGCAGCGTCGTGACGCGCCTCGGCGAGGGAGTCGATGCACGCCGTCGCCTGCTCCCTCTTCCGATCGCGCGCGTGCGCAACGCACTCACGGACTTTCGCCGTGAGCTCGAGAGCCTCGGCGCGCAACGAACGCTGGCCGTCGCAACGAGCGCGGTGCGTGACGCCGAGAACGGCGAGGCGTTTCTCGGCGAGGTCGAGTGGTCGTACGGCTTCAAGACGCGGCTCCTCTCGGGCGAGGAAGAGGCTGACCTGACGCGCCGCGGGCTCGGTGAGCTCGACCCGGGAACGGTCGTCATCGACGTCGGAGGCGGTTCGACCGAGCTGATCACCGCCGGCTTTCGCACGAGCCTCGACCTGGGCTCCGTTCGGATCACCGAGCGGTTCTTGCACACCGACCCGCCGACATTCGGCGAGCTCGCGGCAGCCAGGGAGGCCGTGCGCGACCTGCTGCCCACGCTCGAGGTCGAGCGGGTTGTCGGCGTCGCCGGCACGGTGGGGCAACTCGCGCTCCTGGCCGGGACCGACGATCTGCGCCTCGCGACGATCGAGGGGCTGTTCGACGGCCTGGCGTCGCAGACGGTCGCGGAACGGCAGCAGGTGCGGAACCTCGACCCGAAACGCGCGCCGGTGATCGTCGGTGGAGTGCTGATCGTGCGCGAGGTCCTGAAGCGGTACAGGCTCGAGCGCCTTCGCTTCAGCGTCCGCGACCTGCTCGACGGCGCCGCGCTCGAAGCCGCGAATCTGCCGGCCGCGATCGAAGGCGATGCCCCGCCCGGGGCCTACGCGTGCTGCTGAGAATCGCTGCGCTTGCAGTGACGTTGCTCACGCTCGTTGCGTGTGGCGGTCCGAAGAAGGGCGCTGTACCGCCCTCGAACCTGCCTCCCGGGTGCAGCGTCGACGAGGTCGACAGCATCGTCACCAGGTTTCTCACTCAGGCGCAGCTCGCACCTCCGGAGATGTTCCAGGTGTATGCGACCTACGAGTCCGACGGCGGCAAGTACGTGACCCACAGGCGCGCCGCTGCGCTCGCTCATCTGCACGCGCGGCGGGCGGCAGGCGAGCGCGTGCGCCTGATCCAGCTCCGCGTCCGGCCGCAGGATGTCAATCACGTGCGCATCACGTTCGACGTGACGCGGTTCGCGCCCGATTTCGGGCCGCGGAAGATCCGCGGCCGCCTCGCAAGCGGAGCCGGCACGATCGACTGCGCTCACCAAGAAGTCGCCGCCTGGATCGTGAAAGGCCCGTAACGGAGCCAAACACTCGATACTTGCGCTCACAAGGTTTACTGCTACGATTCTTGAGGCATCAAGCATTTAGACAACAAGGATCGAAGGAGGAACGAGAAGCGATGACGAGCTCAATCGAGCAAGCAGCGATTCCGACCGGCACGTGGAAGGCGGATACGGTTCATTCCAGCGTGGCGTTCGAGGTGCCCTATGCGGTCTCCACGTTCGGCGGTGAGGTTCCCGAGTTCGAGGCCAGCCTCGAGGACGGCAAGCTCACTGGTGTCGCGAACATCACGAGCCTCAAGCTCAAGGATGAGAACCTGCAGGCGCACCTCCTCTCCCCCGAGTTCTTCGACGCCGAGCGCAACCCCGAGGTTCGCTTCGAAGGGTCGAACATCAAGCGGGACGGCGACAACGTGACGCTCGACGGCGAGATCACGATCAAGGGGATCACGAAGCCCGCAACCCTTTCCGGCACTGTGACGGGGCCCGCAATCGATCACTTCGGCGCGAACCGCCTTGGCTTCAAGCTCGAGACGACAATCGACCGAACCGAGCACGACATCAACTGGAACATGCCGCTCCCGAACGGCGAGCCGGCGCTTGCCAACGAGGTCACGCTCAAGGCCGACCTCACGCTCGTTTCACAGGAGGCGTAATGCGCATCCTCGCGATCAGCGGCTCGCTTCGCTCCGAGTCGAACTCGACGGCCCTCCTGCGAGCGCTGCGCGAGGAGGCGCCGGCGGGCGTCGAGGTGGAGCTCTGGACGGGACTGAAGGAAATCCCGCCCTACGACGCCGACGACGACGTCGAGCCCGGGCCGGAGACGGTCGAGGCGCTCCGCGAGCTGATTCGCGAGGTCGACGCGGTGTTCTTCGCGACGCCCGAGTACAACTCATCGATACCGGGAGTGTTGAAGAATGCTCTCGACTGGGCGTCGCGCCCGCTCGCGACGAACTCGTTCCGAAACAAGCCGGTTGCGGCGATCGGTTCGAGCGCCGGGGCGTTCGGCGGGGTCTGGGCGACCGCTGAGCTTCGCAAGGTGCTCGGTGCGATGGGCGCCCGGGTGGCCGACGCGGAGTTGGCCGTCGGGCACGCGCACGAGAAGTTCGGGGACGACGGCCGACTCGCCGACGACGACGTCCGCGAGGGTCTGCGCCAGGCGCTCGAAACGCTCCTCGCCGAGGTCTCCCCCGCGGTCGCGGCGGCAGCCTAACCAGTTCGCTCTCAGTCTTCGGTACCGGCCGGCGGATCGTCCTCGGCCAGCCGGCGCTGCACGACGGAGCGGGACAGCACGCCGACGAGCTTCCCATTCTCGAGCACAGGTACGCGTTCGTAGTCCTGCTCCTCGAGGAGAGCGAACGCCTCGTGCAACCCCATCCCGATGTCAAGCGTCGCGTTCGGCTCCTCTGCGATCTCTCCGAGAGTCGTCGAATTGGGGTCGCGGCCGCCCGCGACAACCTCACGAACGAGCGTCTTCCGCGTGACGACGCCGACAAGCCGGCCGGCGTCGCAAACGAGCACCGCGCGGACGGCGTCGCGTGCAAGTGCCTCCCCTGCTTCGCGCGCGGACGCCGAGACGTCGAGCGCAAGCGGCTCGGGAACCATCGCATCGCGTACGAACTGCTCGGTCATCAGGGGTAGACGCCGCGAGCCTCGAGCGCGGCGGAGACTTCGCGAATCGCAGCCACGAGCGCTGCGTCACGCAGCGAGACCTTGCGCTCCTCGGAGACGTCCCAGACCCGATCGAACGCGTCGGACAGCTTGTCGGCGAGGCGGCGACGAATCTCATCCCGGTCCCAGAAGAGGCGCCCGAGATCCTGGACCCATTCGAAGTAGGACACCGTTACGCCGCCGGCATTCGTGAGGATGTCCGGCAGGACCGGGATGCCGCGCTCCGCGAGTATCCGGTCGCCCTCGACGGACGTCGGACCGTTCGCACCCTCCGCGAGGAGCCTGCACTGCAGGTTGGCTGCGTTCGCGCCGGTCACCTGATCCTCGCGGGCGGCGAGGACGAGGATGTCGCAGGGAAGCTCGAGTAGCTCCGCGTTCGTGATGCGCTCGACTCCGGAGATATAGCCCTCGAGCGAGCCGTTTTCGGTCACGAAGGCGTGAAGGCTCGGGATGTCGAGGCCATCCGCTGCGTGAACCCCCCCGGAGATGTCGGAGACAGACACCACGCTCGCGCCGCGGTCGTGGAGCTCGGTCGCCGCAATGCCGCCGACGTTGCCGAAGCCTTGGACGATGCAGCGCTGATCGCCGAGCCGCCAGTCGAGTCGGCGGCAGGCGCGTTCGATCACCATGACGACCCCGGCGCCGGTCGCCTCGTGGCGGAAGACGGAGCCGCCGATCGAGATCGGCTTGCCTGTGACGATCTCGGGAACGGCGTACCCCTTCTGCATCGAGTAGGTGTCCATCATCCACGCCATGGTCTGCTCGTTCGTCGCCATGTCGGGTGCCGGAATGTCGAGCTGCGGCCCGATGAACGGTGCGAGCTCGGCGGTGAAGCGGCGCGTCAGGCGCGCGAGCTCGGCTTGCGACATGGCGTGTGGGCTGCAGCGAACGCCACCCTTCGCGCCGCCGTACGGCAGGCGCAGAAGGGCGCACTTCCACGTCATCCACATCGCGAGCGCCGCGCACTCGCCCAGGTCGACCGCTTCGTCGTAGCGGATGCCGCCCTTCGTCGGGCCGAGCACCGACGAGTGCTGCACGCGGTACGCGGGAAACGAACGGTACGAGCCGTCGTCCATCCGCACGGGCAGCGTCAGAATCAGCGCGCGCTCTGGATGGCGCAGGCGGGTCGACACGAAATCGGGGACGCCGGCAAGCTCGAGGGCGTGGTCGAGTTGCGTGCTCGCCTGCTGGTAGAGCGGAGTGTCCCACTCGAGCATCGGTGCGGGAAGCGCGACCTTGGCCACGGCGGGAGGGTAGTGGAAACTCTTGGGCCGCCCGGTCTGCACCGATGGGCCGTACGGCCCATTGCGCGAGGGGCCGGCGGTCGCGATCCTCTCGGGATGAACCCCGAGTTGCTCGCCGCCTTCTCGCTCGCGTTCGCGATCGAGCTCGCGCACCTGCGCTGGATCCTGCTCAACCAGTGGCTCTGCCGTGCGTGCCGTGAGACGCACCTGCATTGCGAGTGCAAGCCCGGCTGGGTGAAGCTGCTGCTCTAGCGCGAGTTGCGCCGGGGGCGTGCAGCGAGCCGAACGCCCTCGAATCACGCCCAAAACGGTTTTGAGATCGGCAGGGGCCGAGACTGCGGCATCTCGGCCCCACCTTCCGGCCGTCAGGCGACGAGCGCGCGCGGCCAGAACATCCAGCCGTCCCATGGACGGCGCTCAAAGAGCTCCGGCGAGGATAGCGCGATCGTCAACTCCAGTCGCGGGGCACCCACCGTGCGTTTCGAGCGCTGCCGCCCGTAGACGTGTCTCGTCACCGAACGAAAGGCACGCGCGTGCGACTCATAATCCCACAGCCACGGCGCCGTGAGTCGACGTTCTCCCAGCATCTCGCGCTCGTTCTCCGGCAGGGACCTCTCCGGTCGAGACCTGGCCCTTGGTCAGACCAAGTGTGACGCGACGCGCACAGTCCGCCGACGGCTGGACCCGGTTCGGCTCTCGGCGACCGACTGCTCGCCTATCATTTGCATCGGTTGGTTCGGCGCCTCGCGAATCCAGAGATGCGAGCACACCGGATCATCGTTCGTTGCGATTGCCGTGGACGAGCCCACCTCAATCCCAAGGTTGCGCAGAGCCTGGCTCGCGGGGTACCGCGTAGCCGATGTCGAGGTGCTCCTCGCTGAGCTCCGGTTCAAGGTGACGCACCTGCGAGACGAGACTGAACGGCTCGCGACTCGACTCTCGGATGTCGAGGCTCATCGCTCGGAGCTCGAACATCAGCTAGACGCGGAGGCTGAGGTCGAGGTTCACGCCGACGCCGGGCCTCCCGGGATCTCACCGGAAGACCTCCAGCCCGCAAATCCCACCCGCCCAGTACCGGCCGAGTCCATGCGGGGCGAAGCTGAGCGTCTCCGAGGAGGCGCCGCCGCACACGAGGGCGCGCTCGCCCTGGTTGCTCCGGCCAGGGCTGTCCTCAGCCCGCAGTACAGTCCAGCCATGCTGAACGACTCCGGCCTCCGTCGCTCCCGGTTCGGCGGCTACCGGCGCAGCGACGTCGAGGCCCTCCTCGCGCACGAACAACTCGTCAGGAGCCGGCTCGAGCTGGAGCTCGAGGCCGCCACGCAGCGCGCAAACGCGATGAAGCTCGAGATCGTTGATCTCAACGACCACATCGATGCCGGCCGAGCGCGAGAGGCCTCACTCGCGCAGTCACTCGACGAAGTGCGGCAGCGGCGTGAGCAGACCGAGCGTGAGTCGCGCCACCGCGCTGACCAGGTGATCCGCGAAGCCGAAGAGCGGGCAGCGTCGATCAAGACCGAAGGAATGCGACAGGTCGGGGCGCTGCAGGGTCAGGTCGAGACGCTCCTCGGCATCCGAACAGGACTGACGCAAACCATGCAGCAACTGAGCGAGGATCTCGCTGCGGCCATGGCGCGACTCGCGGCCGGGCCGGCGACGGCGATCGATTACAAGCCCGAAGACCAGCTTTCGCGCTGGGCTCCCCTCGGCAGCTAACGGCGTACGCCGAGAGCGAGCCCGGCCAGGCCGAGCACGTCGCGCCAGTCGTGTGGCACGCGCACGCTCACATCAGGGCGAGTAGCAACGGCAACGAGCACCTGACTTCCGCGCGTGTACGCGCAGATACCCGCGCCGAGGTCGATCGGTTGATACGAGGCAGCGAACGCCGCCGGGTGCGCGGCTCGAACCCCGAGCGCCTTCCACGTCACGTACAGCTTCTCGGTCTCGACAGTCGGCTTCACGCCCGCGCGCAAATCCGCAAGTGCAGTTCGCCGGATGCCCCAGTCGACTGGGCGCCGGTTGTCCGGATCGACGAGCGATAAGCCTTCGAGCTCGTCGCCCTGGTAGACGTCGGGTACGCCGGGGGCGGTGAGCTTCAGCAACAACTGGCCGAGCGCGATCTGCCGCCCAAGCACGCGAACGCGGTCGAGGAACGGGTCGCGTCCGACCAGCTCGGCGGCGCGCGCTGCGTATTCCTGCACACGCGCCTCGTGCTCGATGTTTGGCGCGAGCCAGTCTGTGGTGACCTTCCCTTCGCGCAACGCCTTTTCCGATGTAACCGTCCAGGCGCTCGCGCGAGATCGGAAGCGACCCCACAAGCGTCTGCAAGACGAGGAGCTCTTCGCGGGAATCCTCGAGGGTGCCGAGCTCGGCACGCCAAGCGTGCACGCGGCCCGCCCACTCGTCGGCGAGCCACGTGAGCGCACGATCCTGGCGCGTACGTCAGGGGAGCGCTTGGTGTCGTGCGTGTATGTCGTCAGGAGGTGTCGTGGGAAGCGACGCGCTCTCTTCAAATTTGCCTCGTGGAACTCGTGGATGCTGACGCCGAACCGCCCGGGGCTTCCCCCGACCTCGTTCAGAGCGGCGAGGCGAAAGTACCGATAGAACGCGGTGTCCTCGACGCCCTTCGCCATCACCGGCCCCGTGGTCTGCTGAAAGCGTACGACGAACTCCTCGTGACCTTCCTCCTGCAGGAAGAGAAGGCGCCGTAGCTTTTCCGACACCCCCGCGCGGCCGATCTCGTCGCGATCGGCATCATCGATCGCGGCCTCGTGCGGCCGGATGTAGGTGCGGTAGACGTGGAACGACGCGAGCGCGAGGGGCAGGCTCTCGACCTCGAGCTCCTGGTGAAGGCGACGCAATTCGGGCTCGAAGAGATTTACGGCGACCTCGAGCTTCGAGAGCGCTGCGATGTCGTCGAAGCGTCGCGAGTCACCGGTCACCTCTTCGTACAGCGTGGTGAGTACGGCCTCGGCGTCCGGGTCGACGAAGATCCCCATGACCTCGTTCAGGAACTCATAGCCAGTCGTCCCTTCGATCGGCCAGTCGCGCAACTCCTCTCCGGGCTCGACGATCTTTTCCGCCCAAACGTGCTCGACGCCCGCGTCGCGCAGCCGCTCGAAGTACTGCGCGGGATCAGCGAGACCGTCCGGGTGATCGACGCGCACCCCGTCGACGAGTCCTTCACGCACGAGCTCGATCACCTTTGCGTGTGTCGCCCAGAAGACCTCCCAATCTTCCTGCTTGACGCCCCCGAGCTCGCCGACGTCGAAAAAGCGGCGATGAAAACCCGTCTTCAGGTCAACGTCGAAGAACATCTCCCGCAACTGGAGGTCCCGCCAGAACGGGTTCTCGTCGACCGCCGCCATATGGTTCGGGACGATGTCGAGGATCACTCCGAGCTCACCCCCGGCGAGCGCGCGGAACTCCGCCTCCCCGCCGAGGGCACGGGAAATGTTGCGGGGATCCACCACGTCGTAGCCGTGAGTGGAACCTTCACGCGCCTGCAGCGACGGCGAAAGATAGAGGTGCGTGATGCCGAGATCGCGCAGGTAGGGGACAAGTTGCCGCGTCTCGGCGAACCCGAACTCCGGCGTGAGTTGGAGTCGGTAGGTCGCGCGAAGGTCACGCACGGCGGAAGATGGCGGTCGAGCGTGCCTCGACCAGGACTTCTGCGCCCGGCATGAATCGCTCGCACTCGCATCGGCCCGTGGCGAGCACCAGCTCCCAACGCGTGCCGAATCGGCGCGCGGGCAAGCGGAACGGAATGTCCTCGAAGTGCGCGTTGAAGAGCAAGAGAAAGGTGTCGTCACGCACCTCTTCCCCGGTCTCCGTCTGTGTGTTCAGCTCGTCGCCGTTCATGAAGACACCGATCGCTCGCAACTCGTTGTTCTCCCAGTCACGCCGTGTCATGCGACGCCCGTCGGGCCGCATCCACCAGACGTCCGGCAACTGCACGCCCTTACCTTCAAAGAACTTCGTACGCCGAAAGACCGGATGGTTGCGCCGCAACTCGATCAGTTGGCGCACGAAGGCCAGCAGGTCCTCATCACAGGTCTCCCAGTCGAACCAGGAGATTGGGTTGTCCTGGCACCAGGCGTTGTTGCTGCCGCCCTGCGTACGCCCGATCTCGTCGCCGCCGAGCAGCATCGGGACGCCCTGCGACAGCAGAAGTGTCACGAGGAAGTTCCGCTGCTGCCGCGAGCGAAGCGCCAGGATCTCCGGGTCATCCGTCGGCCCTTCCGCTCCGCAGTTCCACGAGCGGTTGTCGTCGGTGCCGTCGCGGTTGCCCTCGCCGTTCGCGTCGTTGTGCTTCTCGTTGTACGACACGAGATCGCGAAGCGTGAAGCCGTCGTGGGCGGTGATGAAGTTGATCGACGCGAACGGCCGCCTCCCGTCGTACTCGTACAGATCGGACGATCCACCGAATCGCGAAGCGAACTCGGCAAGCGACGAGCTGTTCCGCCAGAAGTCGCGCATGGTGTCGCGATAGATGCCGTTCCACTCGGACCAGAGAATCGGGAAGTTCCCGACTTGATAGCCACCGGGGCCGACGTCCCACGGCTCGGCGATCAGTTTCACCTGGGACAGCACCGGATCCTGGTGGATGATGTCGAAGAACGCGGAGAGTCGATCGACCTCGTAGAACTCGCGCGCCAGCGCTGAGGCAAGATCGAACCGGAAGCCGTCGACGTGGCACTCGATGACGAAGTAGCGCAGCGAGTCCATGATCAGCCGCAAGACGGTCGGATGCACCGGGTTCAGCGTGTTACCCGTGCCGGTGTAGTCCATGTAGTGACGTGGATCGCCAGGAACGAGGCGGTAGTAGCTCTCGTTGTCGACACCCCGAAGACTGAGCATCGGGCCTAGGTGATTGCCCTCGGCGGTGTGGTTGTAGACAACGTCGAGGATCACCTCCATTCCCGCGCGATGGAGGGCCTTCACCATCCCCTTGAACTCGCGCACCTGGTCGCCCGTCGCCGAGTACAGGGAGTGCGGCGCCAAGTAGCCGATCGTCGAGTAACCCCAGTAGTTCGTGAGGCCGCGGTCGCGCAGGAAACCCTCGTCGAGAATGTGGTGTACCGGGAGCAACTCGACAGCGGTAACGCCGAGTGACTTCAGATAGGCAATCGCGCCCTCGCTCGCGAGGCCTGCGTAGCTACCGCGCAGGTCCTCACGCACATCGTCTCTCGTCTTTGTGAAGCCCTTCACGTGCACCTCGTAGATCACGGTCTGATTCCACGGGACGCGCGGGCGCACCCATTCGTCATCCTCCCAGTCGAACGACGGGTCGATGACGACGGATTTCGGAACCGCCCGCGCGGAATCGGACTCGTCGATCGTCAGGTCGGCGTCGGCATCGCCCGTCGGCGCGTACGGCAGGACGTTGCCTGCATCCCAGTCGACTGAACCATCGATTGCCTTCGCGTACGGGTCGATCAGGAGCTTCGCCGCGTTGAACCTCTTACCCGTCTTCGGGTCGTACGCGCCATGCGCACGGTAGCCGTAGCGCTGGCCCGGCCCGATCCCGGGGAGGTAGCAATGCCAGTTGAACGCCGTGCGCTCCCGTAGCTCGATCCGCTCCTCGTTCCCGTGCTCGTCGAAGAGACAGAGCTCAATACGCTCCGCGTTCTCGGAGAAGATCGAGAAGTTCGTCCCATCCCCGTCCCACACCGGGCCAAGCGGGAAAGTCTGGCCCGGCCAAACCGCGCGGCTCACCGGCGGAGCTCCACGGTGTGCGAATCGAAGTCGGCGACGAGCTCGACGCTTCCGCGACGCATCGTCAACCGGCTCCCTTCCGCCTGCAAGTCGAGTTCACGCGGCAGCTCGTGGCGCAATGCGATCAGCTCGCCATAGAACGAATCCGGCGGGCCGGCCGTGAGCTTCGAAGCCTCGAATGTCTTGATGGACTGAGGATCGGGGATCTCTTCGCCCGAAAATGACGTGAACGCTGCGAACTCGCGCCTGCGCTCTTCCCGGGTCGCATCCGCGATGGCTGGATCGACGTGATCCGTGAAGAACTGGAACGGGGCGGCCTCGTCGGATTCCTCGCCCATGAAAAGGAGGGGCGTCGACAGCGAGAACAGCACGACGCCCAAGGCTACGCGGTGCGCGTCGGCCGGCAATCGGTCACCAAGCGCGCGATTGCCGACCTGGTCGTGGTTTTGCGCGCAGACGACGAGCCGCTCCGGCCGGGGCCGCGACAGCTCGCGAATCAGGCCGTCGAGCGAGCCAAAGTCCGCGTAGTAACCCTCATGCTCGCCGGTGAGCAGGACGTGAAGCTCGTGGTGGAGGTTGTCGAGCCACATCGCGTCGTGGCCCCATTCGTCGAGCGGGCGGAAGTCGTCCGGCCCCATCTCGCTGATCACGAGACCGTCGACACGATCGCGCAGCTCGCGCAGAACATGGATCGGCGAATCGTCCTAGACCGCATGCACCGCGTCGAGCCTCAGACCGTCGATGCGATAGTCGGTCGTCCAGAGGAGCGCATTTCCGATCGCCCACTCGCGCACCGCGTGCTGCGAATAGTCGATTGCGGCGCCCCAGGCCGTCTCGTGTGCGTCCGTGAAATACGGCCCGAAGCGGCCGATCGCGTCCGAGCCGGGGCCGATGTGGTTGTAGACCACGTCGAGGATCACGCCGAGGCCGGCACGATGCGCCGCATCGACCAAGCTCGCGAGACCGGCGGGGCCGCCGTAGGCCGCGTGGGGCGCGTCGATGTAGACGCCGTCGTAGCCCCACCCGCGGTTACCCGGAAACGTCGCGACCGGCATCAGCTCGATTGCGGTCACTCCAAGACCGCGCAGGTCGTCGAATCGCGCGATCGCTGCCTCGAATGTTCCTTCAGGCGTGAACGTGCCCACGTGCAGCTCGTAGAGGACGAGCTCTTCGAGCGCCAGCCCAGGGCCGTCAGAGATGTCGAAGTCGGCGGTATCGACGACTCGGGTGGGGCCGCGGATGCCCCCGGGCTGCCAGCGGGAGCATGTGTCCGGTAAGGCATCGACGCCGTCGAGGACGTAAAGGTAGTCCGCGCCCGAACGCGCCGCGAGCTCGCCCGAAAAAACGTCGCCGCCCCGCGGTTCGAGCTCCACGTCGGCGTCACCGATGCGCACGGCGATGCTGGACGCCGACGGCGCCCAGACGCTGAACTCGACGCCGCCCCCTGCGAGCGGAACGGCCCCGAAGGGCCGTTGCCAGACCTGTGGTGACATCTCGAGAACCGTACCCGGCACCCGCCAACCCACACCCGGGTGATCGAACGTGCACGCAGACGACTCCCCCGTCACGCCGACTGGCACATCCCATGCCCGGACGGTCCGCCGACGAATCGTGGCCCGCACGTCACCCGCGCGCACCCAATCGACACGCACTCTTTACGCTCCTGGCACGCCCCGGTAACGGTGCCTGGCACCGACTGTCGCCTCGAGACGCGGCCGTGCGGGCGGGTCACCTACCGCGCGGCAGGCTGCTGGACTGCCGGGCGCAGCCAGACTGCTCCCAGGGGCGGCAGCGTCACCTCGGCCGAGAACGGGCGGTCGTGCCACGGCCGCTTCGCGGCGCGCACGACGCCCATATTCCCCACACCGGTGCCCCCGTAGAACGCGGAATCGGTGTTCAGAAGCTCCGTCCACTCCCCGCCCTCGGGGAGCCCGACGCGGTAGCGCTCGCGCGGCACGGGGGCGAGATTCACGACGCAGACCACGCGCCCGGCACCGTCCTTCGCAACACGCATGAAGGCAAGGACGTTGTTCAAGGCGTCGTTCGGCTCGATCCACTCGAACCCGTCCGCGGAGAAGTCGACCTCCCACAGCGCAGGCTCGTCGACGTAGATGCGATTCAGGTCGCGAACGAGATCGCGAATGCCGGCGTGATCGGCATGCTCGAGGAGCCACCACGGCAGCTCGTCGGAATCGGCCCACTCGAACGGCGTCGCCAACTCGCAGCCCATGAAGAGCAGCTTCTTGCCGGGATGCGACCACATGTATGCGTACAGGGCGCGCAGGTTTGCAAGCTGCTGCCAGCGGTCGCCCGGCATCTTCGAAAGCAGCGACCCCTTGCCGTGCACTACCTCGTCGTGGGAGAGCGGCAGAATGAAGTTCTCGTTCCACGCATAGACCAGCGAGAAGGTCAGCTCATGGTGGTGGAAGCGGCGGTGAATCGGATCGCGCTCGAAGTACGCGAGCGTGTCGTTCATCCAACCCATGTTCCACTTGAATCCGAAGCCGAGCCCGCCGACGTAGGTCGGCTTCGAGACGCCGGGCCAGGCGGTCGACTCTTCCGCCGCCGAGATGACGCCCGGCTCGCGCGCGTGCACGAGCTCATTCATCTCTTTCAGGAACGCAACCGCGTCGAGATCCTCACGCCCGCCGAACGCATTCGGCACCCATTCGCCCGCCTTGCGCGAATAGTCGAGGTAGAGCATCGACGCGACCGCGTCGACCCGCAGCCCGTCGGCATGAAACTCCCGCAGCCAGTACAGCGCGTTTGCGAGCAGAAAGTTCTGCACCTCCGTGCGCCCGAGGTTGAAGATCAGCGTCCCCCAGTCCGGGTGTGAACCCCGCCGCGGATCGTCGTGCTCGTACAGCGCGGTGCCGTCAAAGCGCTTGAGCGCCCACTCGTCGGTCGCGAAATGCGCGGGAACCCAGTCGAGGATCACGCCTATGCCGTTTACGTGCATGTGGTCGACGAAGAAGCGCAGGTCGTCCGGCGAGCCCATCGTCGAGACCGGCGCATAGAAGCCCGTCACCTGGTACCCCCACGAACCGGCAAACGGGTGATGCATCACCGGCAGCAGCTCCACATGCGTGAAGCCGAGGTCCTTCACGTAGGGCGCAAGCTGGCGCGCTAGCTCTCGCCACCCGAGTCCCTTGCGCCAGGACGGGGCGTGAACCTCGTAGATCAAGAGCGGGCCTTCCAGCGGCTCGCGCGCGCGGCGCGCCTCGACCCAGGCCGCGTCGGACCACTCGTGCTCGGATTTCGTGACGATGGATGCGGTCTTTGGCGGCAGCTCCGCCTCGAACGCCAGCGGGTCCGCTTTCTCCGTCATCGCACCACCGACCTGGAACTTGTAGCGGTGGCCGGGCTCGGCGCTGTCGACGGTTCCCTCCCAGATGCCGCTTCCGTCGATCTGCTCGAGCCGATCGACCCCGGGCAGCCAGTTGTTGAAGTCTCCGATCACGCTGACTTCGTTCGCGTTCGGCGCCCACACCGCGAAGCGCACCCCCTGCTCGACGGGATGCGCGCCGAGCTTCGCCCACAGTTCCTCGTGACGGCCGGCGCTTGCGAGCCAGATGTCGAGCTCGCCGAATGCCGAGGCACGGCCCTGCGTCACGTGACAGCCGCTTCGTCGAGCACGCGCAGGATCCCGGCAACAGGAATCTTCACCCAGTCCGGCCGGTTGTTCAGCTCGTAGCGAAGCTCGTACACCGCCTTCTCGAGCTCGAACACGGAAAGCAGCCTGTCCATCGCCGGGCCGGACGGAACGAGCACGGGGTCGATCGTCGACCGGTATCCGTCGAGGAACTCGGCTCGCGCGCGCGCCTCCCAATCGGCCGGCGGCTCGACTCCGCGCAGGAGCAAGCTCGCCGACGCGGCGTACGCAAATGAGCGCATCATCCCGGCGACGTCCCGCAGGGGGCTTCGCTTGCGGCGGCGCTCCGGCAGCGAGCGCGCGGGCTCCCCCTCGAAGTCGAGAATGACCCACGCATCCCCGGCCCACAACGTCTGCCCGAGATGGAAATCGCCGTGATGGCGGATCACGCGTCCGATCGAGCCGAGGTGCGTCCACAACCGCAACCGCTCCCGAACCTCCTCGCCGCGGCCTCGAATGGGCGCAACGTCGTCGTTGGAATCGGGAAGCTCGAGGAAGATGCTCTCGATCTCGTCGTCGATCGTCGCCGTCAGCATCCCGAGCGACTCGGTCGAAGGCTCCTCGGGGGAAAAGGTCGGATCGGCGGAGTCGCTGCCGAGGATCGTGTGCATCCGGCCCGTCACCTCACCGAGCAGGCGCAGGCTGTGCAGGAACCGATTTGAGCCGCCGCCCTTCGGCATCGCGTCGAGCGCGAGCTCCCAGCCATCCAGACCGCCGGCGATGTACCTCTGCAGGATCCCGAGCGTCGCATCCATCGGCCGCCCGGCGTACGCGTACCAGCCCTCGAGCTGTGCGATGTTCTCGAAGCCGCGTTCCGTGAGGAATCGAAGCAGCTCGAGCTCGGGGTTGATCCCCGCTTCGAGTCGCCGGAAGACCTTGAGGATCAGCTCGTCGTCGAACACGATCGATGTGTTCGACTGCTCGGCCTCGATCGACCGAGCCTCGCGCAGCTCCTGCCCAAGGCCCGCGAATCCCTCTACCGGCGCGAACTCGACCGTGCCCTCACCCGCCAGCACCGTCGTGCCCGCGCTGATCAGGTGCACGAGCTCGCGCACCTGCCTCGGATCGGCGAGCGCGTCCAGGCCATCGTCGGTGAGCAACTGGTACGTCTCGTGGGTGCCCGTGTCGAAGCCGATCTCGACGAGCTGGAGCTCGAGGCCCGGATCGGCGTCTCGCAAACGCGCTCGATCGACGGCGTGAGCATGGATGACCTGACGCGTCTTGGAGCCGAACCAGCGCTGGCCCGTGACGAATTCGATGACGGCTTGCTCGTTCATTCGCCTTCGTCCTTCCGCAACTGGAACCAGAAGAACCCTCGCCCGGCCAGAGTGAGGAGATACGACAGCTCACCGATACGCGGGAAGGCCGTCTGGCCGAACATCTCCACGGGAATCAGGCCCTCCCACCGCGACAGGTCGAGCTCGACCGCCTGAGCGGAACGGGCCAGGTTGTGGACGCAGAGGACGACGTCGTCCTCGTACGTGCGGACGTGCGCGAAGATCCGCGGGTTGTCGGGCCGCAGCGCCTCGTAGGTGCCGAGGCCGAACACCGGATGCTGCTTACGCAGCGAGATCAACCTCCGCAACCAACGCAGCAGTGAGTTCGGCTGGCGGAGCTGTGCCTCGACGTTCACCGCCTGGTAGCCGTACACGGGGTCGAGCAACGGCGGCAGGTAGAGCTGCGCGAAGTCCGCCCGCGAGAAGCCGCCGTTCCGGTCGCCCGTCCACTGCATGGGCGTACGCACGCCGTCACGGTCACCGAGGAAGATGTTGTCGCCCATCCCGATCTCGTCGCCGTAGTAGAGAACAGGTGAGCCCGGCAGCGAGAACAGCATCGCGTGCAGCAACTCGATCTCCGCGCGCCCGTTGTCGAGCAGCGGCGCGAGCCGGCGGCGGATGCCGAGGTTCAGCTTCATCCGTGGGTCCTTCGCGTACTCCTCATACATGTAGTCCCGTTCTTCGTCGGTGACCATCTCGAGTGTCAGCTCGTCGTGGTTGCGAAGGAAGAGACCCCATTGCGCGTTGTCCGGGATCGCCGGTGTTCGTTCCAGGATCTCGATGATCGGCAGCGCGTCCTCGCGACGGACGCCCATGAACATTCGCGGCATGACGGGGAAGTGAAACGCCATGTGGCACTCGTCGCCGTCCCCGAAGTACTCGACGACGTCGTCCGGCCACTGATTCGCCTCCGCGAGCAGGACGCGGTCCGCATAGCGATCCTCGACCTCCGCGCGAACGCGGCGGAGGAACTCGTGCGTCTCGGGGAGGTTCTCGCCGTTCGTGCCGTCGCGTTCGTAGAGGTACGGCACGGCGTCCAGTCGAAACCCGTCGAGACCGAGGTCGAGCCAGAAGCGAAGGACATCGAGCATCTGCTCCTGAACCTCGGCGTTGTCGTAGTTCAGATCAGGCTGGTGGCTGAAGAAGCGGTGCCAGAAATACTGGCCGCGCAGCGGATCCCAGGTCCAGTTCGACGGCTCGGTATCCAGGAAGATGATCCGCGCCTCGCTCCAGCGCTCCGCATCGTCGCCCCACACGTACCAGTCGCCGTACGGGCCGGTCGGGTCCGAGCGACTTTCCTGAAACCACGGATGGTCGCTCGAGGTGTGGTTCATGACGAGGTCGACGATCACGCGCAGGCCGCGTTGGTGCGCCTGGTCGATGAAGAGCTTGAAGTCGTCGATCGTCCCGTAGTCCGGGTGGATCGCGAAGAAGTCGGCGATGTCGTAGCCGCCGTCGCGCAGCGGGCTCGGAAAGCACGGCAGCAACCAGATGCAGTCGATGCCGATCTCCTGGAGGTAGTCGAGCTTGTCCGTGAGCCCGCGGAAGTCGCCGGAGCCGTCGTCGTTCCCGTCGTAGAACCCACGCAGGTGGATCTCATAGAACACGGCCGTCTTGAACCACAACGGCTCGCGTTCGAACCAGTGCCCCGGATCGCTCATCCGGCCTTCAGGATATGAGCCTTGCCGGGCCCGAGTCTCACGTAGTTGCGACCGGCCCGCCAGGTGAACCCGCCGTCGTGCAACAGATCGCGCACGTCGAAGGCCGGCGGCAACCCGAGCGCAACCGGAATCGTGCACACGCCTTCGCGATCGGAGAAAGGATCGAGATTGACAACGCAGATCACATCGTCCTTCACGTACGCGACGAGCTGGTCGCTCTCCGTCTCGAGCCAGCGCAGGTTGTCGACTCGCTGCAGAGCAGGCTCCTGGCGGCGAATCTCGTTCAGGCGCTTGATGAGCGGCAGCAACGGCCCGTCGAAGGCGCGGTGCTTTACTTCGTACTTCTCCGAGTCGAGGTACTCCTCCGAACCCGGCCGTACCGGCGCGTTCTCGAACGACTCGAAGCCGGAGTAGATGCCGTACGTCGGCGACAGAGTCCCCGCGAGGACAAGCCGCGCCTCGAACGCCGGAGGGCCGCCGTGCTGCAAGTACTCGTGCAGGATGTCGGGCGTGTTCGCGAAGGCGTTCGGCCGGTAGAACTCGACCCAGGCAACCAGTTGCGCCATGTACTCCGCGAGCTCCGCCTTCGTGTTCTTCCACGTGAAGTACGTGTAGCTCTGGGCGAAGCCGAGCTTCGCGAGCGTCGTCATCATCGATGGCCGCGTGAACGCCTCGGCGAGGAAGAACACCTCGGGATGCTCACTGCGCACCTCCCGGATCAGCCACTCCCAGAAGGCAGCCGGCTTCGTGTGGGGATTGTCGACGCGGAAAATCGTGATGCCGCGGCCGACCCAGAAGCGAACGACATCGAGCAGCGCCTGCCAGAGCCCCTGCCAGTCCTCCGACTCGAAGTTGACGCTGTAGATGTCCTGGTAGCGCTTGGGCGGGTTCTCCGCGTACTTGAGCGTGCCGTCCGGGCGACGGTTGAACCACTCCGGATGCTCGCTGAGCCACGGATGGTCGGGCGAGCACTGAATCGCGAAGTCGAGCGCCAGCTCCACGCCTGCATCCTTCGCCGCCGAGACCATGGCGTCGAAATCGGCCCACGTGCCGAGCGCGGGGTTGATCGCGTCGTGCCCACCCTCCTGCGCGCCGATCGCCCAGGGTGAGCCGACGTCGTCCGCGGCAGCCGCCACGGCGTTGTTGCGACCTTTTCGGTTCGAGGCACCAATCGGGTGGATCGGCGGGAGGTACACGATGTCGAAGCCGAGCGCGGCCGCCTGCGGCATCATCTTCGCGACGCCCCGGAAGCCGCCCCACGACCGCGGGAAGAGCTCGTACCACGAGCCGAAGCGTGCGAGCACGCGATCGACGTCCACCGCGAGGGAATCGGAGCTCACCTCGCCGTGGCGGTCGCCGGCCGGCGCGGCGAGCCCCTCCTCCGCACTCAGGGACGTGCGCCCGAGGAGGGCCGCGCCCTCGGAAAGCTCTCCCGCGAGTTGCGACGCGCCGGACTCGACCTTGCGCCGGAGCTCGTCCTGCCAGGTGGAGATTCGATCCGTCCAGGCGGCAACGGAGTAGCTCCACCGCCCTGGCCGGTCGACCTCGAATGCGCCGCCGAACCGGTCGTTCCCGAGCGGGCGAAGCGGCACCTCGGTGAAGCGGTCGTCGCCCGGGCCACGGACGCGGATCGCCGCGCCGAGCGTGTCGTGGCCATCCTTGAGGATCGTCGCGTACACGGCGACCGTGTCACCGACCGTTCGCTTGGTCGGAAAGCGGCCGCAGTCGACGATCGGCTCGATCGCCTGCACCTGAATGCGGGCCGGCGGTTGCGTGGTTTCGGGAAGGGGCATCCTGCGTGAGATTCTCAATCGTCGCATGCTCCTAAACCAATGAAGCTCATACGCGCCTCCGGGATCCTCCTTCATCCGACGTCGTTGCCGAACGGGGTACTGGACGAGCATGCCTACGCGTTCGTCGATTGGCTCGCCGCGGCGGGCCAGCGCTGGTGGCAGGTGCTGCCGCTCGGACCGCCCGAAGGGCTGACGGGATCGCCCTACATGTCGCCCTCGGCGTTCGCAGGATCGCCACGCTTGCTCGCCGACCCCGACGCGAAGGTCTCTCCGGCCGAGGTGGGTCGCTTTCGCGATCGCAACACGTACTGGATCGACGATTGGGTCGATTGGGCCGCCGAGAACTCGGGCGGCTCCCTCGAGGATCAGGTGCGGTTCGAGCGCGAGTGGCAGGCGCTTCGCTCGCACGCCGCCGGGCGCGGCGTGCGCATCTTCGGGGACATGCCGATCTACGTCTCGGACGGCGGCGCCGACCATCGCGCGCAGCCCACGCTCTTCCAGCGTGGCGTCGTGGCCGGGGTGCCACCCGACGCGTTCGCGAGAACCGGGCAGCTGTGGGGCAACCCGCTCTACGACTGGTCGGCGATGCGGGGGGACGGCTACCGCTGGTGGATCGAGCGCTTTCGCCGGACCTTCGAGCTCGTCGACCTCACACGCATCGATCATTTCCGCGGCTTCGTCTCGTACTGGGCGGTACCCGCGAAGAACAAGACGGCGGCACACGGGAAGTGGCGTCGCGGCCCGGGCGGCGCGGTCTTCGAGGCGGCGGGGAAGGCGCTCGGCGAGTTGCCCGTCGTCGCCGAGGACCTCGGCGTCATCACCGAGCCGGTGCTGCGCCTTCGGCGCGCGCTCGGCTTCCCCGGGATGGTCGTGTTGCAGTTCGGGCTCGGCACCGATCCGACGAACCCCCACCTCCCGGCCAACCACGAGGAGAACGCGGTCGTCTACACGGGCACGCACGACAACGACACGACGCTCGGCTGGTGGGAGTCGCTCTCCGCCGAAGATCGCGCCTCGGCCGACGTCGATCCCGCCGACCCGGCGTGGTCACTCATCGGCACCGCGTGGGCGTCTCGCGCAGCGCTCGCTGTCGCACCGCTCCAGGATGTGCTCGAGCTCGGTGGCGAGGCACGCATGAACCTGCCGGGCACAGACTCCGGCAACTGGAGCTGGCGCTACGACGCCGACGACCTGAGCCCGGAGCGCGCGGCGCGGCTTCGCGACCTGACCGAGGGCACAAGGCGCCTCTAACGAGGCATCGACACGGCAAACGGTTGCTGCTCCCGCCGGATCCACTCTGCGAGGAACGGCTCGATGATCAGATAGGCCCGTTCCTCGCTCTGGCCGACGAGGTCCTGGGTGACGAGCGTCGTCACGGCTCGCTGGACGTAGGAGTTCGACGCGAACCCGTACGCCTCCCGAAACTCCCCCGAGTAGATGCTTTGCGGCCCGTCGGCGAGCGCGATCAAAAGCAGCCGCTGCTGCTCGGTCGCCGCCTCCCAGATGCTCGAGAAGTGCCGGTTCTCGGATCGCAGGACATTCTCGAGAGCGGTCTCGACCTGGTCGACGAACGCGTGGGCGCCGATGGCCACCTCCTGCCACGTGTAGTACGCGAGCTCCTGCGTTCCGTACGGGTGGCCGTGCGTGGCCCCGAGGAGTCTCGCGAGCGCCTCGTCGGTGATGCCCTTGTCGGTCACGTCGAAGCGGGCCTTGATGAAGGCGCGGAACGCGTCGAGCGGGATCATCCCGATCTCGATCCGCTTCGCGCTCCGCCAGAACGCCTGGTTTCGGTCCTCGAAGATCTTGTCGAGGATGTGCCGGCGGCTCCCGAGGTAGATGTGCGACACCTCCGGCTGCGTCTGGAAGATCGAGCGCAACATGTTCGGGTAGTCCCGGTCGAGCTTCACCACCTCCTGGAACTCGTCCAGGATCAGCACGACGCGTCGATGGCGCTCTCCGGCGATCCGCTGCGGCAACTCGAAGAGCCGCTCGATCGTCTCGTCGATATCGCGGCGCTTGCTCGCTGTGAAGCTGAAGCTGAGTGAGCCGTCGTCGGGATCGAACCCGATCTGCGGGACGATCCGTAGCCCGCGAAAGAGCCCCTGTGCACGCTCGAGCAAGGCCTCGCTCGGCGAGGCGAGGTCGTCGAAGATCGTCTTCGCGAGCGCGGCGGCGAATCGCTCCTTCGTGGGCGTCTTCATCAGGTCGCAGTAGGCAACCGAGATGTCCTCGGCGATGGCCTCGTTCGCGGCGCGCCAAACGAGGGAGGTCTTGCCATACCGGCGCGGCGCATACAGAACGACGTTCTGGCCGTTGCGCATGTCCGCGACGAGCTCGGCGACGCTCGCTTCTCGGTCGCTGAACGACTCGTCGAGCGCGAGATCGCCGAAGCGGAAAGGGTTCGGACCGCTATACACGATCGTATTATACCTAACCGTATAGAGCTTGGAATGCCGGGGGAGGGACTCGAACCCCCACGTCCCGAAGGACTCCCGGTTTTAAGCCGGATGCGTCTGCCAGTTCCGCCACCCCGGCAAAGGGGCGGCGAGAAGCGTAGCGCCGCCGTCGAGCGATGCCCTAGGAACCGGGGTTCAGGAAGCTGCGCGGGAACTTCTCGGGGGCCTGGTAGCGGAACGCGCTCCGGAACCTCGAAGCGGCCTTTTCGTTGAAACCGCTGCACTCCGACCAGCGTGTCCACGCGGTCATCGCGACCTTGGCGCCGAGCGCAGGCAGCGGCGCGACGAGAACCGCGTTCGGGTCTGCGCGGTACCACTGCGTGATCGCATCGACCTGCGCCTTCGACACCTTGTTGCCGTACTGGAAGATCATCGCGCCATGCTCGAGGTTGTGGACGGCCTGGATCTCGACGACCGGCTGGTCGTACTGCCCGAAGATCAGTGGCTGGTAGTAGTGCCGCCCGCTCGTCGGCGGAACCGAGTTCCAGGTCGGGGCGGGGCTCGGATGAAGTGAGGTGTAGTGCGGCGTGCGGGCGAGCGCCGGGTACGTCTTGAACTCGCAGCCGTCGGCGCGAATCGCGACGATCGCGCTCTTCGCCCCGCTCGACGAGCCACCACCGAGCGCGAACACCGCGACGACCGCGATGAGCGCGACGACTCCGAGCGCTGCAAACCCGTAGAGAATCGCTCGTTGGCGCATGCCGAGGTCGCTCGGCGCCATCGTCTGACGCGCCTTGGGTGCTTGGACACGACGCGGCGGCGGCGGAGTGCGAGGCTTCTTCTTCGGAGGCATGGGCGCGGGTATTCAAGCGGATACGGCAACGTGCGCGCCGAAAAACGCGGCGACGGCCGCCGGATCCTCGGCGACGGGGCAGCGCGGGAGCGCAGCGATGAACGCCCGCCCGTAGCCCCGCGTGCGCAGGCGCGGGTCGAGGATCGCGACCACGCCACGGTCGGCATGACTACGGATGAGCCGCCCGAACCCCTGGCGCAGCTGCAACATCGCGGTCTGAAGCGCGTAGTCGCGGAACCAGTCCCCGCCAAGCATCTCGATCGCCTCGCACCGGGCCTCGTGCAGTGGGTCTCCGGGCGCCGAAAATGGAAGCTTGTCGATCACGAGCAGCGACAGCGACTCGCCGGGAACGTCGACGCCTTGCCAGAACGTCGACGTCGCGAGAAGAACCGAATCGACCTCTTCGCGGAAGCGCTCGAGCAGCCGTTCGCGCGGCGCCTCGCCCTGCACGAGCATCTCGAACGGCACGCGGCCCCGAACATGCTCGCGGTAGGAATCGAGTGCGCGGTAGCTCGAGGTGAGCACGAGCGCGCGACCTTCCGAGAGCGCGAGGAGCGACACGATCTCCTCGGCCGCGCGCGCGGTGAAACCAGCGTCGCGCGGGTCGGGCATCGTGCGCGGCAGGTAGAGAAGCGCCTGTTGGCCGAAGTCGTATGGGGACCCGACGATCGCCTCGCGCGCATGATCGAGCCCGAGGCGCTTGCGCACGAAGCTCGCATCCTCTCCCGTCGTGAGCGTGGCGGAGACGAGAATCGCCGTCGGGCCGTCCTCCCAGAGCCGTTCGCGCAAGTCGGAGGAAACGTCGATCGGCGCCCACGCGAGTGCATCGGGCTCGGCCCAGACGACGCGCTCGAGCGAGCTCGGCTCGAGGCACGCCTCGACCTGGAGCGCAACGGCGAGTGCGCGCCGCGACAGTGTGTCGAGTTCCTCGCCCTCGCCGGCGAGCGCGTCGCCGAGGTCATGCAAGGCATCGACGAGGACGAGTGCCGGCTCCGCAGGCGTCTCGCGCAGCCGCCGACGGCCCGACGGCGGCGCGACTGCACGCAACAACCGCTCGCCACTTCTCTCGACCCGGTCGAGAGGCCGGGCGGGAACGGGGTTCTGCGCCTCGCGGCAAGCACGCTCGATGTCGAGCGCGAGCCGGCGAAGCCCGGCGCGCGAGACGCGGCCGCCGAGCCATGAGGCCGCCGACTCCTCTAGCCGATGGGCCTCATCGAAGACGACCGCGTCATGCTCGGGCAGCACGCCGCCGCCCGACGCAAGATGCGCGAAGTAGAGGGCGTGATTTGCGATCACGAGGTCGGCCTGCGAGGCGCGCTCGCGCGCCCCTTCGGCGAAGCAGGTCGCGACGAACGGGCAGCGCCGGCCGGAGCAGCGATCCGCGCCCACGGCCAGCTCGGCCCACAGCGCCTCCGACGGCTCGACGTCGAGCTCCGCGCGATCACCCGTCTTCGTCTCGTCGATGAAGCTCTGCATCGCCTCCCACGCGCGTCCGTCACGGCCCTCCGGCATCAGGAACGGCTGGAACCCCTGCAGCTGCCGCCGGCACAGGTAGTTCTGCCGGCCCTTGAGGACGACGACGTCGATATCGCGTCCAACGGCCGCCGCCGCGACGGGGACGTCCTTCGTGAGCAGCTGCTCCTGCAGGGCCTTCGTGGCGGTCGCGACAACGACACGCTGCCCGGACTCGAGCGCCGGAATCAGATACGCGAGGCTCTTGCCGACCCCGGTCCCCGCCTCGGCGACGAGGTGCTGGCCGGTTGCGAGCGCGTGGGCGACCGCAGCCGCGAGCGCCGCTTGCTCCGGCCGCGGCTCGTAGTCAGGTAGGGCGCGCGCGAGCGCACCGCCGGGGCCGAAGGGCTCGTCCATCTCTCCCGCGCAAGCCTACGCGAGCGAACGGATGTTCCCTGGCTCCCCGCTGTGCCCGTCAGCGCGTCGTGGCGAAAAGTTCGCACGTTGCGACATTCCGGAGCAGACGCTCCTTGACGTCCCGCGGCCTCCACGGCTAGGTTCCGCTTCGTCGGATCCGGTAGCTCTTCGGAGTCGCTGGATCCGGCACTCAGCCCCGGTAGGTCTTCGGACTCGTCGGGGCTGATTTTTTGCGCGCCTGCCATGCCGGGTCGATTGCTTGCGATACTCAAAAGCATCGATCAGGGAGGTTTCTCATGGGACTGCTCGACAAGCTGCTCGGGCGCGGCAAGCAAGCCGCCGGCGACGTGATGGGCTCGACCGCGCTCAAGCATGAGGGAGCGCATCAGGAGGCCGAGGGCAACGCCGCCGAGTCCGCGGCCACCCACGAAGCCCTTGCTCAGGCAGACCGCGAGCGCGCCGCGGAGCACCACGCCGAGCGCGAAGCGGGCTCGTAGCACCACGAGGAGGAGCGGTCCGGGGCCGCCCGCCGAGCGGCCCCGGCGTGTCCGTCCGACCCGCTCGTTAGCGTTCGTCGGCTGATGTCAGCCGTCTTTCTCATCGTGGGGCTTGCCGTGGGCGCGGGCGCCGTCTGGCTCTGGGCGCGCACCGCGCTCGGTGCGAAGGATGCTGCCGTCGACCATGAGCGCGCGGCTTCCGCGGAGACGATTTCCCTGCTGGAGCGCGCCCAGGCGCAATGGGAGGAGCGGTTCAAGTCGGTCACCGGCGAAGCCCTCTCGAAGAGTCAGACCTCGCTGCTCCAGATGACGGAGGCGAAGCTCGCGCCGATCAAGGAGACGCTCCAGCGCTTCGAGACGCAGGCGCAGGCGCTCGAGCAGCAGCGGCTGAAAGAGGTCTCCGTGGTCGGCGAGCAACTGCGCGTCGTCGCTGAAGGGCAGGAGCGGCTTCGCTCGGAGACGGGCAACCTCGTCACGGCGCTCCGAGCGCCGCACGTTCGTGGTCGCTGGGGCGAGGTCCAGCTGAAGCGCGTGGTCGAGCTCGCCGGGATGGTTCAGCACTGCGACTTCCACGAGCAGGCGAGCGAGCGGGACGACACCGGCCGCCTCCTTCGGCCCGACATGGTCGTGAAGCTCCCCGGCGGCAAGAGCATCGTCGTCGACTCAAAAGTCCCCATCGAGGCATACCTCGAGGCTCTCGGCTGCGACGACGTCGACGGACGGAAGCTGCACCTCGCCCGGCACGCGGCGCAGGTGCGCGACCACATCACGAAGCTCGGCGCCAAGCGCTATTGGCAACAGTTCCAACCCGCGCCCGAGTTCGTGGTCATGTTCGTCGACGAGGGCCTCTTCCGCGCCGCTCTCGATCAGGATCCCGCACTCTTCGAGGCAGGAGCCGATTCCGGGGTCGTCCTCGCATCGCCGTCGACGCTCATCGCGCTTCTGCGCACGGTCTCGTACGGATGGCAGCAGGAGACGGTCGCCGAGAGCGCGCGTACGATCAACCAGCTCGGACGAGAGCTCTACGAGCGCGTGGGCGTCTTCGTCGGCCACTTCGCGAAGGTCGGCCGCAGCCTCGACACGGCCGTCGGCGCGTACAACCAGGCCCTCGGCTCGCTCGAGCAGCGGCTCCTCGTCACGGCGCGGAAGTTCCCCGAGCACGGCGTCAGCGCGCCGGACATCGTCGACACCCCGCAGATCGAGCGCGTGCCGCTCAGCCTCTCCGCCCCGGAGACGCCGGGTCTGCGAAGTGGCGACGACGTGATCACGCTCCCGCGCGCCGACGCCGACGCAGCCTGAACGGGCCGGCTACTCGAGCTCGGCGGTAACGGTCGGCCCACGGGCGTCGACGTCCTCATACCGTCCTCACAGCTCTCGTCCCCGGGCAACGAAATCACTCGTCCGGAGGACTGAAAGCGGGGAACGAACAGCCGCCCTTTAGCGTTAACTACAGCGAGAAGTTTTTCGAGAGGAGCACCTTGAGCGACCAGAACGTGCGTGAGTTGATCATTGTCGGCGGTGGCCCCGCCGGGTACACGGCCGCCCTCTACGCGGCCCGCGCCGACCTTCAACCCCTCGTGATCGAAGGCTTCGCCTGGGGCGGCCAGCTCATGATCACGAGTGACGTCGAGAATTACCCCGGCTACGCCGACGGGGTGATGGGGCCCGAGATGATGTCGGACTTCCGGCGGCAAGCGGAGCGCTTTGGCGCGGAGTTCATCACCGACGACGTGACCAACGTCGATTTCTCGGAGCAGCCGCTGCGGGTGTCGGTCGGCGACGACGAGTACGCAGCCCGATCGGTCGTGATCGCCACGGGCGCGAGCGCGCGGTGGCTCGGCATCGAATCCGAGGAGAAGCACAAAGGACGTGGCGTCTCGGCGTGCGCGACCTGCGACGCGTCCTTCTTCCGCGACAAGGACGTGTACGTCGTCGGCGGCGGCGACTCGGCGTTCGAGGAGGCGCTCTTCCTGACGAAGTTCGCAACGCGCGTGCAGCTCGTACACCGCCGCGGCGAGTTTCGCGCGTCGAGGATCATGATCGATCGCGCCGAGAAGAACGAGAAGCTCGACTTCATCCTGAACGCGGTCGTCGAGGAGATCGTCGGCGATGTGAACGTGCAGGGGCTCAAGCTGCGCAATACGGTGACGGATGAGGTGTGGGAGGTACCGGCCGACGGCCTCTTCGTCGCGATCGGCCATGATCCGAACACGGCGCTCTTCACAGATCAACTCGACCACGACGACGGTGGGTATCTGCTCACGAAGCCGGGGTCGACCGAGACGAACATCCCCGGGGTGTTCGCAGCGGGAGACGTGCAGGACCACACCTATCGCCAGGCGGTCACCGCCGCCGGCTCCGGGTGCATGGCCGCGCTGGACGCGGAGAAGTTCCTGGCGGCGTTGGAAGGCCACCCCGGCACCGCGGCGACGATGCCACGGCCGGAAGCGGCCGAAGTCTAGCCTCTCGGTTAGGCTCGCTCGCGTGGGAGACGAGCGCCCGGAGTGGATCGACCTGGTCGACCCGACCGCCGAGGAATTGCGAAAGCACCTCCCGGCGAGCATCCACAAGACTGCACTCGATGCGCTGATCCAGCCGCACGTCCACGACGACGAGCCACGCCCGAGAATCGAGTCGCACGACGACTACATCCTCGGGATCTTCCTGCTGCCAGTCTCGGTGGCCGACGAGGATCGCGTCTACTACCAGGAGATCGATTTCGTCGCGACCGAGGAGCTGCTTGTCTCAATCTCGAAGACGCCGCCCGGCGAGGATCCGTTCGACCCGAAGCCGGCGAAGGAGGCGTGCCGTGTGCACGAGGACGTCGGGATGTTCGTGTACCACCTCGTCGACTCGATCGCCGAGCGGTACCTGGATTTGATCGACGATCTCGACGACGAGATCGACGAGCTCGAAGACATGGTTGCCGGCGAGTCACCGCAGAAAGTCGGGAAGCGGTTGCGCGAGTTGCGCCAGGACATCCGCGGCATCCGCCGCACACTCGCACCGACACGCGACGCGGTCCACAAGATCGTCGACGACCGAATCGAGCTCGTTGGCGGTGAGCTCTTCCCACGCGACGTCGAGATCGCATTCGGCAGCGCCTACGACAAGTTCCTTCGCTCGGCCGAGTCACTCGACGCGTCCCGTGACTCGCTGGCGGGCGTGCGCGACTACCTGCAGGGGAAGATCTCGAACGACCAGAACGAGGTGATGAAGCGACTGACGCTGATTGCGTCACTCCTCCTGCTCCCCACGTTCATCGTCGGGCTCTACGGCCAGAACTTCGTGAAGATCCCCGAGCTCCACTGGGTGTGGGGCTACTGGTGGTCCTGGGGCTGGATCATCGGCACGACGATCGCGCAGCTCGTGTTCTTCAAGTGGAAGCGTTGGATCTGAGTATCTGAGCAGTTTCGCGGGCCAAACGCTTGGCCAAGACCACACCGGGACCACACCGCGGCGACGAGCGGGCGCCCGAAGGCGCCCATTTCGACCGCTGCTACCGGCGCACGAGGAGCGCCGCGACCTATTCCGGGTCAGCCTCGCCGGGCGGCATCACATGGGTGTAAACGCCAAGGGATACACGCTCCACGGAGGGTTCCCGTGGCCCCAGCCGCCATGACCGACGGCGTAATGAAGAGCTTTTCTTTTGCTCTTAGCTCTTTAGTACTTACCTGCCCTTACCTGCTCTAAAGCATCGATTCTTGTCGGGGGCAGCGGGGCCACTGGGAAAGTGGGATTGCGGCATTTCAGTTCTCACAGCGTTAGAGCGCCGAGGGTTTCCGTCCACAAGTGGTCTACCAGTGCGAGTGGCGATCCCACCGGTGCTTCTAGTCCCAGCATGCGCACGTCATGCACTCGGTCTAGAGAAGCGTGGACGTCAGACACACCGTAAGGGGCAGCATTTGACACCTCACGCACGACGGATCTCGGGCGAAGAGGTGCTCGGGTTCCCCTTCTCAACGATACCGTGGGAGTGCGTGCAGAACTCAGCCGGTCAGGGCTTAAACGTTATCGTCGTTGAGCCTTTTGAGCGACCGCAGACGATCGAGTTGAGCGAGACGAAGGCCTTGGCTGCCGAGACGAAACGGCCTGCCATCTTCCACACCAACTGCGTACCGGTCATCTTCGTGTACTTGAAGTGTCCGGTGCGGTCGACCAGAACGCCAAAGACGTCGTGGGCGCGCGACCGGGCCGCAAAGATAAGTGAAATGCGCAACTTCGTCCCGGCTCGGTTGACGGTCATGTCGATGTGCATCGTGAACGGAGACGCTTTCACGCACTCTCCTGCTGCGTCTGACGTGACCCATCTGAAGTCGGTTCAGTTGGCGCCTCTCCAGCCGTGCGCCTCGCCCACGCAGAGCGGGCCTACGCCGCTGCATTCGACGCTGCAAGATGTGGCAATCGGCACGTATAGTCGGGAGGGTGCGTGATCGCGTCTCGGACATCCTGGAGGACAAGGGCCACCCGGCCCCTCTGACGGTGAGCTCCGAGGCGAGCGTGCTCGAGGCGGTGAAGGAGATGGTCGAGCGTAACGTCGGGTCGCTGCTCGTCACCGTCGGCGGACGGATCGAGGGGATCGTCACCGAGCGCGACTATCTGCGCCGTGTGACGCTCGAGGGACGCACCGACGCGGACACACCGGTCTCCGAGATCATGTCCTCACCGCTGATCGTGGTCACCCCGGACAAGCTCGTCGACGAGTGCATGTCGGTGATGACCCAACGGCGCATCAGGCACGTACCGGTCGTCGACGGGGGAGAGATCGTCGGCGTCATCTCGATCGGCGATGTCGTGAAGTTCAAGTCGAGCCAGCAGAGCTACCAGATCAAGTATCTCAACGACTACATCACGGCGCGCTAACGCTGGTCAACTCGCCCGGCTGCACCAGTCCGCTCTAGTAGCTGCTCGACCTACTGAACAGCAACATCGCCGCCGCGAACTAGTGAGGGCGCTCGCCGGAACGCTGGCCGGGCCACGCTTGCAAGTAGGCACGACTGCTAGATGGGCGTCATACGTCGAGCGTCAAGTTGTCGCTCCGGCGGATCGGGCGCATCCCAACGCGCTGATAGAGCCTGACAGCCCCGGTTTCATTGAATGCGTCGACGCCGAGGACAACCGCGCGCAATCCGCGACTGTGGAGCTGGCGAAATGCCGCGCGCAGGAGTGCCTCCCCCAGCCCGTGGCCTCGCCATGCGGGGAGAACTCACAAGCGAATGAACGTAGCCGAGATCTGCATCGCCGATGTACTCCGGGTAGGTGAGTATGAACCCGACGAGTTCCGCCCCATGCCACGCCAAGAGCCACAACGTCGCGTCGAAGCCACGCCCTCCCAGATACTCCTCTCTGAACCCCACGTGCGTTGCGGAGCGGAAAAACGGGTCTTCGGCGAATGCATCGTTTAGCGCGGAGCGGAGGGCAGCTTCATCGTCTTCGCTGTACTGCCGCACCTCGACTTCCTGTGGCACTGGCATTAGCGTTGGCGCCGAGTCGAAATCGACTCGCATCGTGTAGCTCGACCGCCATAGCCGATAGCCACGCGGCTCGGCGACCGCTGCAAGCGCGTCGCCCGCGTAACTCAGAACGCGGACGCGCGATGCACCCTCGGCCCGTGCGACCTCCTCGGCCCATCGCAGAAACGTCTCCCAGCAACCGGGAGCAGCTACCTCCAACGCGACGTCGCTGTTTTTCCACGACAACATCGCCGTACCCGACCACGCGACCATCGACCTCCAAAACTCGGAATGCATCTGTCTCGATCTCGGGATTACGAAGCCAGGAAAGCAATTCAGCGCGATCTATCGGCCCAGCGTCGCCCTAGGCTGCGGTGTACACGGCCACCACCTGGTCAACATCGGACTCGTGCAAATGGCGAAGAACGCCACGTGCCGGATCGGCAGCCTCCACCACGTGGCGGATAATCCATCTTCTGGCGTCACTGCACATCACTGGCCCAGGTGTCTAGACGAACGCCGGGGGCGGCGCGGGCTTTGTTTTATGGCCCCGACGCGACCGATGTCTGGGTGCGGTCGGCAGCAAATATTTGGGGGCGACTAAACAAATTGGACCGTTGGGAGGATCATCCCTAGTGGGATGTCCGATCATGATGTTTGGCGGCTGATTGAGGGGGTGTACCGCGAGGGTTTCCCGCGGTTCGTCCGCGTTGCGCGGGCCGTGACCGGGGACCGGGAGTCGGCGATCGACGCTGTTCAGGAAGGCTTCGTCGATGCGCTGAGGAGGTCGGACCAGTGGGCGGGCCGTGGGCCGTTGGAGGGGTGGGTGTGGAGTTGTGTCTTGAATCGCGCCCGGAAAGCCCGTCGACGCGATGCGGACTTCCTCGAAGTCGGCGTCTCCGCACCGCTCGCACAGCACGAGGATCTGGGCGTGCGCCTCGCGGCTCTTCCCGAGCGGCAACGGCTGGTTGTCTTCCTTCGCTATTTCGCCGACCTCAGCTATCAGGAGATCGCGACGGCTGTGGGGATCGAGGTCGGAACTGTCTCGGCGACGCTGCACGCGGCGCACAGCGCGCTGCGCGAGGAGTTGAAGGAGGTGCGCGCATGAGTGTGTTCGATCTTCAGCCTGAGCTTGCAGCGTCGCTCGACCGGCTCGTTCCGGCGGAGGCGATCGTCGGTGATTGGGCGGACGTGATCGTCCGCGCGAGGCCGACCCGACGCCGAGGCTCCCTCGGGGCCAGGGTCGTGGTTGTGGCGGCCCTGTTCCTGATCTTCGCCGGGATCGCGACGGCGACATACCTCATCGTCAAGGGGCTGGGCGACGCGCGACCCGCCCCGGGGTCGTTGACGATGATCAACGACGACGGTCACGGGTTCGCGAACATCGTCGCCGTCGACGCCGCCGGGCGGACTCGGACGGTCTGGACGTGCCCCGGCAGGCGGTTCTGCGGCGACCCCACCAGCCTCGACTGGTCGGCCGACGGCCGCTGGCTCGCCTTCACCGTCACTGAAATCGGCGGGAGAAGCGCCTACATCGGCCTGCACATCGTCAACGTCCGCAGCGGGCGCGACCTGCAGATCCCCCGCCTGCGGCTCGCGCATCCGCACGCGGTCAGCCAACCGATGTCTGTCCTTCGTGCGCTCGGCAACCTCGCGAAGGCGCGGCTTCGTTGCGACATTCCACCCGGTGATGTCGCCTGGGCCCCGAACGGGCGGCGGCTCGCCTACGACTGTCGCCATGACTTTTCGCCCGGATCGTTCGACGAGATCTTCACGATCGCTCGCGACGGCAGCGGCGTTCGTCGCCTGAACACCGGCACCCGGAACGCCGTCCAGCCCTCGTGGTCCCCGAATGGCAAACAAATCGCGTTCTCGACCTGGACAAGCCCCGTACAGACGATCCGCATCGACACCAAGAAGCCAGCGCACGTCGTGCACTCCTCGCTCTACATCATCAACACCGACGGAAAAGGCCGCAGACTGCTCGCCCGCGACGCAGCCGCCCCCTCCTGGTCCCCCGACGGCAGATCGATCGCCTACAACTCACCAGCCGGAATCAGACTGATCAAGCCCAACGGCAGACACGTCAACGGGCGACCAATCATCGGGCCTGCGGGCCTGCCGCACTGGTCACCGGACGGCAGGCATCTCGCTGTCGCGACGGGGAAGGGCATCCTTGTCGTCGACACGGCGACCGGTACGAGCCGCGTCGCCACCAAAGCCCTAGGCGCAGGGGTCCTAGGCCGCGGTCGGCCCGCCTGGTATCCGAGTGCCACGCCTCCCCGTTTGCGCTCACAACAGAACGCGACTCCCGTCTGCGTTGCATGCTGATGCCAGCTCGCGTCTACACGCTTCTGGGCGTTGGCTTCGTCGGCGGTGCGCTACTCGCAGGCGCCACCGACGTCAGGGCGACGACCCCCGGCCACAACGGGCTGATCGCATTCACGCGTTATCGCTTGCAGAATGCGCCGCTCTGGAGTGAGATCTTCGTCGCTAACCCCGACGGTAGCGGCGTGAGGCAGGTGTCCCACTCCCCGACAGCGGCCGAGGACGACGGGGTGCAATGGTCGCCGCGCGGCGACCTGATCGTCTTCAAACGCTGCACAAGTACAGGGCCTTGCTCAGTTTGGATCGTGCGTCCGGACGGCAGCGGCCAGCAGCGGATCTCTCCCTGTCCCGAGGCGGGTGGATGCGATGACAGCGGGCCATCGTTCGCCCCGGACGGGAAGCATCTGGTCTTCGTCCGCGACTGGGGCCACTTGAAGCACGGGTCGATCCCGAACAACGATCAGGTCGACCACTCCGCGATCGTCGAGACCGACCTCCACGGCGGGCACGTCAAGTTCCTGCGGCGCGCCGACGGGTACAGGGGCGGCTTCGACACGCCCCGGATCTCGCCCGACCGACGGAAGCTCCTCTTCGGTCACTACGGCTGGAATCCCGCCCGTGTCAGCCCGGAGGCGATGTACGTCGTCACCCTGGGTGGCGGTGGGTCGCAGCAGCTCACGCCCTTCAGGCTGGCAGCCGGGAGCGGCGACTGGTCTCCCGACAGCAAAAGCGTCCTCTTCAAACCCCCGATCCTCGGAGCGAGCGAACTGACCCCGGGCACGAACCTCTACACGGTCGCCGTCGACGGCACGCACCTCCACCGCATCACCAACGTCGGCAGCTACCACTACGTCATCGCAGGCTCCTTCAGCCCCGACGGCACATCGATCGTCTACGCCACCGACGCCAACGCAACAGGCAACCCGCGCGGCGGAACCTTCGCCGACATCTTCACCCTGCGCATCGGCACCACCGCAGCGCAACCAGTCACCCGCACCGCCAACCTCGACGGCTGGCCCAGTTGGGGCCGGGGCTAAACGACGTACTCAATCGAGACACACACGCTCAGACAAGGAGGAAGGGAAATGTTCTTCAAACCCAACAGGAGCGCGCTGGTCGGGGCAATCACGGCGGCGGTGATTGCCGTGATCGCCGCCGCCGCACCCGCACGCGCAGCGCTCGGGACGGACAGCGTCGTGATCAGCCTGGCCGCATGCGCATTCGGCGATGGCACGACAACAGTCCAAAGCGGTGTGCCGATTGCGCTCCACGAACCCGGATACGCGCAGGGAACCTACGGCCTGAGCAACAACTTCTTACTCACGCAGCAAACAACACTCACGATCACCGGCGCCGTGAACAGAACCTACGACCTCTCCGGCCAGTGGGGCACACCCCAACAACTCGACCGCAAGCTCTGGGTCACCCGCCTGCCCAACACCGAACTGGGATTCACCCTCGCACCCGGAGAGACCGTGGTCGCCACGTTCGACATCACGTTCGCCCATCCCCTACTGGTCGCCTACCCGCCGGTCGGATCAAGCGGCGACAACGGGCCTTACCGGATCACCGAAGACGGCCCCCTCTCATGCGCGATCACAGCGACCTGATCGAGACCGCTCAGGTGACGGTACGAACTGAACCAGCTCAGTGCGGCGCGGCGATCGCCCTAGAAGCGCGTCACGACCGGGTGGGCGCCACGTTTACTCGATGTGCCGGGATTTGAGTCCCTTGCTCGCAAGGCATCGGGTGGAAGAGAATGGTTTCTGACTGCAATCCTTTCCGAGTTGGGGAGGCGAAGCGATGCACAGGGCCTCCAGCGTCGTAGCTACAACGGTCATTGCGCTCGTGATGGCGACTGCGGCTGCTAGCGCAGGCGGCCGCAGTTCTGAAGCGTCCGAGCTCGCCGATTCGTTTTCGAGCGGCGGCGATTGGCCAGCCGTGGGCCGTGTCACGACCTCGGTTGACGCCGCGGACAATCCCATCAAGCAGATCGATGCTGCGGGTGCGACGGCGGCGAGTATCTCGAGATTGACCAACCCACCTCGCATGTCGCGCCGCGAGGTTGGGCACACGGTGCTCGCAATCATGGCCAACGAGGCGCGTCAACTCGGTCGGTCTCTCGCCAAACCCCGCATCATCTCAATCACATTCGTCAAGGCTGGCGAGACCTACCCTGTGCCTGTGGGCGGCCGTCATAGCTTCCGATGGTGGTCGGTCAGGGCGCAGGGAACACTCATGAGCTGCGGTGGGACGACCTGTGGGATCGCCTCCCGCGGCACCATTGCGATTGCGGACGCGACTGGCTGCGACGCCGGCGGCAGTCTCAGCGGACACATCACCATCATTCCGGTCGACCAAGTCAAACCGAGCACGACGACGGCGCCGGCTGTCATCCCGTTCCGCCGCCGGCGAACCCATAAGCTCCGGCGCGCAGAGGCGGGAGCCGGAGGAGGAATTTTCTCTGCCGACCTCGTTTGACAGACTCCACCGGCGCTGCGAGCTGGTGACGATCGTCGCTGACGCCGGCGTCGGCAAGTCGCGCCTCGTTGCCGAGGCTTTGGGTCAGCGCGGCGCGCGAATCGTCCGCGGCCGTTGTCTGCTCTACGGCGAGGGAATCAGTTACTGGCCGGTATTCGATTTGTTGAAGCAACGCGCGCACCGATCTTGCTTGTCTGCATGGCACGGCCGGAACTGCTGCTGCGTCGTACGCAGTGGCCGGTAGGCCTGCGGCTCGAATCGCTGTTCGCGCGCGACGTCGAAGAGCTCATTCCGATGAGCGTCAACGCGGTTCTGCGCCGGCGGATTTCGCGGGCCGCGGGCGGCAACTCGCTCTTTGTTTCCGGGATGTTTTTCGATGGTCGAAGGCAGTTACGGGCCGAGCGGATGCATGTTCCTACGGGCAGGCCGTCGAGTAGGGGCGACTCGTCACGAACCGCGACCACTCCTCGCGGGTGAGATTGCGCCCGGCGACGCGGCAGGCCTGTGCCTTCCAGGCAGCGAGGCTCGTGGGCCATAGCGCGCCCTTCCCGTCGTCGTAGAGCGTCAGCAGGTGAGACCCGTCCGCGGTGAAGAGCGCGTTCGCCCATTTGCCGGGGGAGCCCGGAAATGGGGAGCCCACCTGCTGCAGGGTCTTCGTGTCCCACAGCTTGACGAATCCCCCTGAGCCCCCACCCGTGGCGAACTCGTCCCCGCTCCGGTCGAACGAGATGCTGGCGATGGGCGCCGGCATCGCCAGCACCGGATGGCCGAGCTCCTTCGCAGAGGAGCGATTCCACAGCTGCACGATGCCCTGCCAGGAGCCTGTCGCGAGCGTGCCGTCGGGCGCGAAGGCGAGGCTCTGGCTGGATCCGACCGGCCGGATCGTCTGCTCGCGGGTCCCCGAGCGCGCGCTCACCACCTCGTCCGTGCCCGCATTCGAATACCACAGTTCGAAGCTGAGCGCGAGCCGACGTCCATCCTGCGAGAAGGCGAGTGTGTCCCCCGGGCCATTGCCCGTGACCTGCTTCCACAGCAGGGTGCCGTCGCTTGTCCGCCAGACGGCGGCGAATCCGAGCGGGGGCGACGCCCCCGGTGTGTGCTTTCGTCCGATGGCTGCGACGAGTGATCCGTCCGGGCTGAACGCGACCGCTCCGACCGTGACGCCGAGCTGCTTCGTCGGGCGCGGCAGGCCGGTCAGCGTTCGTGCGAGGTGCGGCCGGCCCGTGAGTGACCACAACTCCACACGAGCGTTCGTCTGACCAACGGCGAGCACGTCGCGGGCCGGTGACCATCCGAGCGAGGAGATCGCGTTCCCGGGGCGCGTGTCCACGGCGAAGGCTCGCCGCTCGTGCAGCGTCGCGATCGAGAAGAGGCCGACCTGGAGGGGCCGCAGGCGTGTGGCGAAGGCGGAGCCGTCCCCCGAGATCGCGAGCGGCGGCAGGGTGGATGTGTCGTAGTTCATGACCGAGGCGGCGGGAACGTCGAACGGGCGGCCGAAACGGCGCTTGCCGCCAAGGTCCCACGCGAAGATTGCACCGTCGAGGCTGCACGTGTAGGCCGTCTGCCCGTCTGTTGCGAAGGCGATACCAAGGACGCGGTCTTCGTGCCCGGCAAACGTCTCGCGTACCTCGGCGGTTCTGGAGTCCCAGACGGTGACGTGGCCGTTCTCGTCCGTCGTCAGGGCGACTCGCCCAGTCGTCGAGTACGCGATCGCCTGCACGGCTGTACCGGTCTTTCCGGCTGCGCCGGTGACTCGCCCGCTCTCGAGATCGACGAACGAGACAGCCCCGGTCCTTTGCGCGATCCCGGCCGTCCTACCGTCGGGCGAGAGGGCCCCGATTCCGACCGCCGATGACACTGGCAGCTGGAGCGGGCGCGAGCTGATCCTGCGCAACGACCTCGCATCGAGGGTCACGATGCCCTCGTCGACGAGGAGCACGAGATTGCCGGACCGGTCAAAGCGCGCGTCGAACACGCCCCTGGTCCCGATAGGCGCGCTGCGCAGTCGCTTGCCGGAGCGGATGCTCCAGATGTCCACGTATGTCTTCAGATCCATTCCCGTGGTCGGGTCAAGGAGCGAGTAGAGGAGGTAGGCACGCGCGTCGTCCGGAGAGACGAGGAGCACTTGCGCAAAACTCTCGTACCCGTTGAGCCATCGCTGGTCGACCGGCAGGAAGCGAAGATGCTCGAGTGTGCGGCCGTCGAGGACGTCGACGGCTGGCGGAGCGTTTGCGGATGACCGGCGGCGCGGGATTAAGAGGTACTTGCCGTCGTTCGAGAACGCGGCGCGCAGGTCGACGAGGTTTGTAAGAGGCGGCCGCCGCTCGCTGCGTGTCCGCGTGTCGTAAAAACGTCCGAGACTGGTGTTCTCGACCACGAAGAGCGTCCGTCCGTCCGGGCTGAGCGTGACCGTCTGTGGGCGGTCTGTGATCGGACTGGAGAAAGTAGAGATCGCCGCCGGGCTGCGGAGCAGCGTCGAGAGCAAGGTGCCTTGGGTCTCGCGCGAGCGGTCGAGGTTCACCGCTTCATCGGCGAGCAGCATCGCCCGGTCGAGGCGCGGCTCGACGACCGCTTTCGCGCCGACCTCGCGCGCCAGCGCGACGGTCGCCTCGTGCTTCGCCGACGAGCGCTGCAGCAGGGCGACGATGACCGCGACGACCGAGATGGCGAGCAGGACGCCAGCCGCACCCAGGAGCGTGCGCAAGCGGCGGTTCTCGCGCTGGTGGCGAAGCAGGTCCTGCCGCGCCGCCTCTCGGCTCGTCGTGACAAACTCGCGCTCGAGGTCGGTGAGTGCGATCCGAGGCTTGTCCGCGAGGCCGTCGAACTGGACGAGCTGGCCGCCACGTAGCAGGAAGCTCTGGTCGCGATTCGACTCCTCCCATTCGCGTGCGCCGCCCGCGAGCCGGCGGTGCATCCGCAGGTCATCCCGCGCCGAATCGATCCACCGCCGCAGGCGGAGCCATACTCCCAGCAGCGCCTCGTGCGCGACCTCGACCGTTGGGGTGCCGCTGCGCGGGTCGCGGTCGAACGAGAGGAGACGCGACGAGCCGAAGGCGTCGATCACGGCTGCCAGAGCGTCCTGGTCGACCTCCATGGCGTCGAGTTCGGTTCGGTCGACCCGGCGCCGCGTGTCCTCGCTGCCCTCGCCCAGCGTGACCAGCCGCAGGAAGAGCTGGCGCGTAGCCTCCTGGGCGGAGTCCGTAAGTTCGGCGTAGATCTCCTCGGCCCGCCCGGCGAGTGCCCCTGAGACGCCTCCGATCGCAGTGTAGGCCTCGCGTGTGAGTACGGCGCCCTCCCGCCGTTCATAGAGTTCGGTTAGCGCGTACTGGAGCAGTGGCAGGGCGCCGGGCTCGTTCGCGACGTCGGCCATCATCTCGGCGAGGAGGCCGGGCTCGAAGGCGGTGCCGGCGCGTTCCGACGGGCGGGCGATCGCCCGTTCGAACTCGTCGGGTGTCAGCGGCACGAGCGCCTCGACGTAGTCGCGGAGCAGCTCCGCGAACCCGCTGTAGAGCAGGGGACGGTCGTAGAAGTCGGCGCGCAGAGTCGTCACGACGCGGAGGCGGCTCTTCGGATCCGCCACGGCGCGCTCGAGGACTGCAAGGAAATGGACGCGTTGCTCTTCCTTCTCGACCAGCGTGAAGACCTCCTCGAGCTGGTCGAGGACGAGCACGAGTTCCGTGCCGTCGTCGGGGAGGATGCGTTTGAGCGCGCGCACGAGGCCGCGCTCGCCCTCCTCGAGCTGCTCGATCAGGCTCGAAGGTGGCTTGTCAGCCATTCTCAAAAGCGCCGCCTCGAGCTCCTCGAGGGGGTACGCGCCGGGAAACATCTGCACGACGCGCCAGCGCTCGGAGCCTTCGAGCGCTCCGCGACGGAGCGCAGGCACGAGGCCGGCCAGGACAACCGACGACTTGCCGCTGCCGCTTGGCCCGACGACAGCGAGGAAGCGCGTGGTCGCCAGGCGGTCGACCAGATGCTCGGCGAGCGCCTCGCGGCCGAAGAAGTCGTCGGCGTCGGCTTCCTCGAATGCCCGCAGCCCCTTGTACGGGTTGCGGCCGCCGTCTGCGACCGCGACGGCCGTCAAGCCCAACGCACGCCGGAACGCGACCGCCCGAGCCGGGTCCTCCGGCTCAGCCCTGATCGCCACGACGGGAACGGGGTCTGCGATGCCCTTGAGACGAACGGAGCCTTTCTCGAGGTAAGTGACGCCGTCGACGCGACGAGCGAGGTGCGTCACCTCGCGGCTCCCGAGCACCTCGCCGGGGGCGGCGAGGCTACAGAGACGAGCCGCGAGATTGAGAGCGCCGCCGCGGTAGCCGTCGTTCACCGGGACGGCTTCTCCGGCGTCCAGGCCGATCCCAACAGCGAGCGGGAGCGATGGGTCGGCCAGCGTCTGCTCGACAAACTGCTTCTGCAGCTCGATCGCAGCCCGGATCGCGCTGCGCGTTGAGTCGAAAACGGCGAGCGCCTCGTCACCCCTGAGCTCGACCAGACGTCCACCGGCCGACTCGACGCACGCGCGTGTGACGGCGGCGAACCGAGTGGCGAGGTTCGCCGCCGCCTCGTCTCCGCGCTGCTGCGTGAAACGCGTGTAGCCGCGGACGTCCGCGATCAGGAACGTCTTGATGCCGCCGTCTACTTCGCCCATGAGCCGATCGTGGCCGATTGCCGCGTTGAATTCAACTCATGCGTCCGGGTGAGGAGGTGACGGTTGGCATCCCTCGAGCGAGCTCCTGCGAGTTATGCACTTCTCCTGTCGGTGTTCGATCCGTGGCCCTCCTCGGCCGTGGGTGACCATGCACCTTCCACGGCCAAACAGGCGTCGCAGTGAACGCGATCGAGTTCCACCCAATCCTCGGCTTCCGTTGCCTTCAGCCGCAGGTCTGACCCGCGAAGTTCGCGGCCGAAGCGTCCGACGATCCGCGAACCAGGTCGCTGTTCGAGCAGATGGCGGAGGCGATGTTCACAGAGACTCATCGGCGGAGGCCCCAACAACTCGCACTAGACGCCGCTGGTTGCCTCGTGCTTCTGCGAGGTGCCGACGACGAAACGATCATCTTCAACGAAAGAGAGTCGTGGGAGCGCACAACGTGCGCGTCTAAAGCGTTGCCTTCGCTGGCATCTTACCCGAGACCACACCGCGACCACACCGCTACGCGATTCCACCGCCAATACGGCACATACGGCGCAAGTGAATCAAACTTGTTCAAGCCGTTTTGGCATCCCTGCGCGACCCGTCGTGTTCTTCAAGTGGAAGCGCTGGATCTAGCCAGGGGTTTGTGCCCACGCGCCGATCTGGTACAGGCCGATGATGAGGGCGTCGCTCGCGTGAACCTCCTCGGTCATTCGTTCCAGGAGCGTTTCGGGATCGACGCCGGCGCCCGAGACGACTCCCAGGCGTTCCGCGGCTGGAAGCAACGTCGGCGCGAGCGCGGCCATCAACTGCAAGGGAGAAGAGGCGCGTTCTCCGCCGCCGACGAGCGCTTCCAGTCGCATCATCGGTGCTGAGAGCCCGGCGGCGACGAAGGTGGAGTGAAGCTTCGCGCCCATGTGGATCTCGGCGCCGGAGCGACGGATCGTTTCGGACATCCAGCTGCGACAGTCGTCGAAGATCGATGCGGGCGGGAACGAGCAGGCGCCGCCCCAGTCCAACTCGTGGAAGAAGATCAGGCCGCCCGGGCGCACGTGGCCGGCCAGCTTTCGGAGCATGCCGGCCGGATCGGGCTGAAACTGGAGCACGTAGCGGCCGACGACGGCGTCGAACTGCTGCTCGAACACCATCGCTGCGGGGTCGCCCGCGAGGAACGAAACGTTGCCCGCCGACAGCTCCGCCGCCCGTGCCGTTGCGGCAGACACCGCCTCCGCGGAGCGGTCGACACCGACCACCTCGCCGCTGGAACCAACGAACTCCGCAGCCAGGAACGCCACATCGCCAGCACCGCTCCCGATGTCGAGCACGCGCATCCCCGCCTCGACTCCGGCTTCCTGAAGAAAGCGCCGCGTGATCGGCTCCATGAGGAGCGCTTGGGCATTGAGGCGCTTGAGCTCCTGAGCGGAGTGACCGAGCACGTACTCACGGGCGCCCTCCCCGGCTTCACTCATCTCGCGGCTCCTTCGCTCCTTCTTCCCGGGTCGCCCGCCATACTCTCAGCAATTCCTCCGCTTCATCACCTTTTGCGAGAACCGGATATTCCTGCGTCCACGATCGATCTCCGCTGGCGAGAGCTCTCGAGCGTCGAGGGACATCCCCTTCTGGGCGGGCAAGGCCAGTCGAGGCTACGTCTCCATGGCAACGAAGGGCTGCTCCTCGAGGTGATCTATCCCGCCGGTGTCGGCACGCCTGAACACAGCCACAAGCACGACAGCTTCATCTACCTTCTGCGCGGCCACCTCATGGGCACGCTCAACGGCGAACCGGTGGAGCTCCGCCCCGGTCAGACGCTCATGCACCCGGCCGAAGTCCCGCATTCGGTCGTAGCCGTGTCAGAAAGTCAGTGGCTCGAGTTCAAAGCGCCGCCGCAGATCGTGTGGGCCTGACGGCGGAGAAAGACACCTTGCCCGACGGCCACGGTCGCGCTACTAGGCTCTCGTGATGCAGCAATGGGAGTACAGGGTCGTATCTCTGCGGTCCGGGCACTACACCGAGCTGCTCAACGAGTACGGCCGGGACGGCTGGGAGCTCGTCAGCGTCGCCTCGGACGCCCGGGGCGTCCCGGCGCCGGACCCGGGCCGGGGTCTACCGATGCCGCGCGCCCTTGGCCGGTTGGAAGACGCCGCGGCCAAGTTGAACAAGCTCGGCGCGCGCGACTCAACAGAGACTCCGGCAGCCACGAGCTCGACCGGCCTCCTGTGGGTACTCCGCCGACCGCTGCCTTCCTGAACGCGAACTCTCGACGGCGACGCGCAGCTTCACCACTCGCCCGAAGAACACCCCAACTGCGAGGGGGGCCGTTGACGGGCCTCACCGTGGCTACCCTGGCCGCCGTGCCGCACTACATCTGCCCGAAGTGCAAGGAGCGCTCAGTCGACATCGACGCCCGCGAGGGCTTCTCGATGGAGGCGCCCGCGTGCCGCCACTGCGGCTTCGGCTTTCTCTTCGAGCTGCTCGACGACTACTACCCGGCGCCGGACACGGGCCTCGTCGTCACCGACCAGGAACGCCGCGTGCTTGCGATCGGACGCGGCGTCTTCGAGCTGACGGGCTTCCCGGAAGCCGACCTGATGGGTCTCGACATCGTCGAGGTGCTGCAGTTCTCCGACGCAAAGCCCGTTGAGCTCGCCCGCGAATGGGGCGTCCGCCGCCTCGGCGAGCACTTGTCGATCAGGACGCGGGGCGGCAGCATGAAGCGGGTCGTGGCCGACGTCTTTCCCGCCTACGACGACGACGGCGGCCTGCTCGTCGCCCTCACACCGGTGCGGGGAACCTAGTGGTCTCACGACCGCAGCTCGCACAGATCTTCAAGGCGAGATCCGACTCGACGGGCACAGGTCGGCGGCCAACGGGCACTCGCCGCACCCCGGCTTGCGGGCGTCGCAGATGCGACGCCCGTGCCAGATGAGGAGATGCGGGAAGCGCGCCCAGTCCGTGCGCGGTACGAGCTTCACGAGGTCGCGCTCGATCTTCACCGGGTCTTCCTGCTTCGTCAGCCCGAGTCGCTGCGAGAGCCGGCGGACGTGCGTGTCAACGACGATCCCTTGCGGGCTTCCCCGTTCGGCCGAGACGACATTCGCGGTCTTGCGGGCCACGCCCGGCAGGCGCAGGAGCGCGTTGAAATCGTCGGGCACTTCGCCGTCGTGCTCCGCAATCAGCATCGCCATCGTGCCGCGCAGCGATTTCGCCTTCTGCCGGTAGAAGCCGGTCTGGAAGATGTCGCGCTCGAGCTCGGCCACCGGGACGGCGAGGTAGTCCTCGGGTCGCCGGTACTTGACGAAGAGCTTCTCCGTGACGCGGTTCACGTTCACGTCGGTCGTCTGGGCCGACAGCATCACCGACACGAGCAGCTCGAGCGGACTTCCGAACACGAGCGCGATCTCGGCGTCGGCGTGCTCGATCGCGAGTCGCTCGATGATCGGCTGTATCCGTTCCTTCTTCGGGGCGACACGCTTGCGTTTTTCGCGGACGTAGCTCTTTACCATCACACAGCGACGAGCCGCGCCGGCGGTTGCCGCAATTTCGGACCGGCGCAAACGAGGTCGAGCGCCGGGCAGCCGGAGCAGTTGAACTCGCTCGGGGTGGGCACGAACTCGCCGCCGTCGATCCGCGCGATCGCCGCCGAGAGCTCAGCCGCGAGGAGCTGCAGCTCCTCGCGGCCAAACGGCGTCGAGACGACGGCGTCTGGGCGCTCGAGGAAGTGGTAGACGACCTCGACTTCGTCTGCTCCCGCGCGGAAGCATGCCAGTGCGTAGACGAGCCGTTGCAGGCGGTAGTCCGCCTCGATGATCTCCTCCGGCGTTCCCTCGGCGAGCGAGTTCGTCTTGTAGTCGAGGACGAGCGCGCGCGTCCCCTGACGCCAGAGGACGTCGAGCCGACCATGCAGGAGGACGCCGTCGTGCTCGAAGGCGAACGGACGCTCGGGCCGCGCTCCGGCGAGTCTTGCGACTCGCGCCGCGAGCTCGGAGCTGCAGTACGCGTCGACAAAAGCCCCGATGCGCGCGAGCTCGGAGTCGACCACGCCCGGATACCAGGTGCGCACGATCTCGATGTCCACCGGTGCCGGGGCCGCCAGATCGACGAGCTCGAGCAGGCGGTGCACCGCATCGCCGACTTCGGTCGCCTTGAGGCCCCTTGCACCGGGCACGGTGCCGCGCTCCTCGCGCAACCCGGCAACACGCTCGACGTAGTAGCGGTACGAGCAGCGCTCGAACAGCGCGAGCGCGGAATACGAGAGGCGTCGCACCCGGTGCAACGACGGGAGCGGTAGGGGCTCGAGCTCGGGCAGGCGGTAGCCACGCGGCACGGGCTCCGTCGGCAACTCGGAGAAGAGCGCGAGCTGGCCCTCTCCGTCGGCCGGCAACGGCTCGACCGCCACGGGGCGGGCACCGAAGCGGTCGACTGCGAGCACGAAGCGCGCGTCGCCACGCTCGAGCTCGATCGGCTCGGTCGTCGCGGCGCTCTCCACTTCTGCCTCTGCGCCGAGGCGCGTCAGCACCCAGCCGATCGGCGTTTCGCGATCCTGCGTTCGGTCTGGGTCGATCGCGCCCGAGACGATGAGCCGGTCGATCGCGCGCGTCATCGCGACGTAGTAGAGGCGCAGCCGCTCTGCACGATCCTCGCGCTTCTCAGCCGCCCGCACGTCCTCGTACTTGAAGACGCCCTTCCGCTTGCCCGAGGATGGATCGATCACGCGGAAGCCGAAGCTTCCGTCGGTGCCGACGATGATCTCGTCCGTCGAGGGCGCACCCGCGGTGTCACGGCCCGCGTCGGCGACGATCACGACCTTGAACTCGAGGCCCTTTGCGGCGTGGATCGTCAAGAGCCGCACTGCATCCGCCCCCTCCTCCTCGGATACCGCTTCGAGCTGCGACGCTCCGACCGCCTGCTGGTCGCGGATGAAGCGGATGAAGCCGTCGATGTCGGCTCCGCGCAACTCCTCGTAGGAACGCGCGAGCCGCATCAGCTTTCTCAGGTTCGCGTAGCGGCGCTTGCCGTCCCACTGCGCGAGGACCGCGAGGTCGTAGTCGTGCGCCGAGACGATTTCCTCGCACAGCCGCTCGAGCGAGAGCCTCGCCGACGCCGCGACCAGCCGCTCGTAACGCTGCTTGAACGCGCGGACGAGACGCTCGTCGGCTTCGGAGAACGGTTCCGGCAGCGAGCGCTCGATGCCGGTGAAGAGCGGCCGGCGGCCGGCGTGACGACGGATCAAGACGAGTGCGTCGTTCGAGACGCCGACGAACGGGGACGCGAGGACGGTTGCGAGGGCCTCGTCGTCGTAGCGGTTGTGCAGGAGACGGAGGTATGCCAGGAGGTCGACGACCTGCTGCTGACCGAAGTAGCCGCGACCGGTCGCCCGGTAGGTGGGAAGCCCGCGTTCGCGCAGCGCCGACTCATAGCGCTCGGCATCCGTGCCGGCCGCGAAGAGCAGCACGATCTCGCCCGGCGCTGCGGCACCGCTCTCGACGAGATCGCCGACGCGGCGCGCGATCGCCTGCGCCTCGCCCTCGCGCCAGCTCGCTCCCGCGTCGCGGTAGGTGCGCTTGTCACTGACGAGCAACTCGACCGGGTGCCCGAAGATCGGATCGGAGAACTCACCCGAAGCGGCGAGCTCTTGATAGCCGTCGCCGAACTCCTCACCGAAGAGGTGGTTGACCGCAGCGAGGACCTCAGGTCGCGAGCGGTAATTACGAGCAAGTGGCAGTCGCCGCGCCGCCGCCTCGCGACGGTCACGAAACACGGCGACGTCGGCATGCCTGAAGCCGTAGATCGACTGGAACTCGTCACCGACTAAGAAGACATCCTTCGCGAATCCCTGGCCGGCATCCCCCAGGCGGCCGGTGAGCAGGTCGACGACGTCGCACTGCAGGCGATTCGTATCCTGGAACTCGTCGACCATGATCGCGCGGAAGCGCAGTTGCTCGGTCTCGCGCACGCCCGCGTCGTCGCGCAGGAGGTCGCGCGCGAGCAGCTGGAGGTCCTCGAAGTCGAGCGCCGACTCGCGCTGCTTCGCAGCCGCATATTCAGAGGCGAAGATATCGAGCAGCTCCTGCAGCAACTCACTGTCGCGGGCCGCGAGCTCCTCGAGCGCCGCCTGCTGGAGGCGGTCGCGCGCCGCGCGGAACTCGGCAGCGCGGTCGCCGCTCGCCGGCAGCTCGAGATCGAGCAGCTGCTCCGGATTCGATGCGAGCGCGAGGGCCGCGCTCGCCGAGGCAAGCTGATTCTCGGTCGCGTCGGGATCGGCCGCGAGCACCGAAGCCGCCGCTTTCAACTCGGCGAGCCGCTCCGGCACGCCCGCCTGCTCCCCGAGCTCGAGCTTCAGGTCGCGGCCCGCCGAACGGAGCGTCTCGTAGACGCCTGTCAGCATCCGGCGCAGGCCGTTGGCGCCGTAGGTCGCCAGCAAACGCAGCCGCTCGGAGTCGCGTGACGCGCAGAACGACGTCAGCGCGCGCTCGAACGCCTCACCCCGAATGACAGCACCGTGCTCGTCGTCGAGCTCGCGGAAGCGCGGGTCGATACCGACCGAGAACGGGTGCGCACGGAGAAGGCGTGAGCAGAACCCGTGAATCGTCGAGATCCACGCGCCGTCGAGGCGGCGCGCGAGGTCGTGCCGACCGCGCGCGTGGAGCGCTGCGCGAATGCGTGCGCGCAACTCACCCGCGGCCTTCCGCGTGTAGGTGATGACAAGCACCGATTCGACGTCGAGCCCCTGCTCGCAGACAGCTCGGACGAACCGCTCGACGAGCACGCTCGTCTTCCCGGTTCCGGCGCCCGCCGAGACGAACACTTCGCCGGTCGCCTCCACGGCGGCTTGCTGCTCGACGTTCACGGGCGGTCCACCCGGCACATCGTCCAGAGGTCGCACCACGTCGGGCACGTGCCACCCTTCGGGTCGTGGCGCACGTCCCCCGAACGAATGCGGGTCGCATAGTCATGCGCGCGCGCACGCGATGTCTCGACGAGCCCCCAGAACTCGTCCTCGGGAAGGTAGTCACCCTTCGAGAAACCGGGCAGGTCGGCGGCAGCGCCGGCGTGCAACAGGCCGCGTGAGGAGCGCGAGCCGGCGAGTGCGCGGTAGACGCCGCCGAGCGGCTCGATGCCGACGAGGTCACGCAAGACAAGCATGTAGAGCGGGATCTGGAGCTTTAGCTCATCGTCGATCTGCTTCGCGGAATGCACCGTGCGCCCAGACTTGTAGTCCTGCACGATCCCGCGCGCGCTGTACGGATCGACGTCGATGCGGTCGATCTTCCCGCTCAGGTAGAGATTGTCGCCGAGGTGCAGGCCGCGCTGGAGCTCGGGCGCGGAGCGGTCTGAGCCGAATGAAAGCTCGAAACGCCTCGGCAGGAGCTCGAGCGGCGAAGCCGCCTCGTCACGCACGAACGCCTCGAGGTCGCGCCAGAGGCTCTCGTCGAGCTCAGCTTCCTGGAGGTCTGTGAGGTCGAGTCGTACCCCACCTCGCATCGCGTCGTCGAGGCAGCGGCGTAGGAAGCCGACCGCAGCTGCGAGATTCTCCGGCGTGACGCGATCGTGCCCGAGCTCCTTCGGCAGGCCGGCGTAGAACTTGTGCAGCGCGCTGTGTGCAACCGATCCGCGCAGCATCGGATCCACCTCCGCGTCGATCGTTCGCGGCGAGACGATGCGCTCGTGCAGCCATGCCGACGAGCAGTCGGCATAGCGCTCGAGCTCGGTGACGCCGAACGTCGTCTTGGCCCCGAGCCATTCGAGCAGGACCAGGCTCGTGAGCTTCGTCTCGCGCTGGAAAGCCCCGCGGGCCCGGCCGAGCCGGCGTTGCCAGTCGTTCGCGGCGGCGAGCGCGCGAGCAGCTTCGAGCTCGTCGACCGACAGCCGCGCGAGCGCCCTCATGCGCTCCCGTTCGGATGGCGCCGACTCGAGCGGCCAGGTCAGCGCCGAGAGCGGTCGTCGGGCCGTTGCGCGCGCAACGTCACGATCGTCGAAGACCGCTGCAACCTCTTCCCAAAAGGGGCTCGGCTCGCGCGGCGCACCGTCGTCGGTCGCAGCCTCGCGCACGAGATACAACCGCCGGGTCGCACGCGTGCAGGCCGTGTAGAAGAGATAGCGGTCACGGCTGACCTGGTCGGGACGCTCGAGCCGGCCACCGAGCTCGCGGCGCACGTCGTCGTCGAGGAACGGTGAGACACGCGTGCGCCGCGGCAGCGATCCCTCCTCGAGCCCGAGCAGGAAGACGACTTCGAAGCGCCGGGTGCGGGCGCGCAGAAGGTCGAGCACGGCGACGCGCCCGGCTTCGCTCGCCGATCCGAGGCGCACTTCGGTGCGCTCGAGCCCGGACACGATGTCGTCGCGGCTGACGGTCTCGCCGAGCGCGGCGAAGCCGTCGAGCTCGTCGAGCAGGCGTAACGCCGCATCGTAGGAGCGGAGGTCCAGGCGTGACGTCTCCCCGGCCGGCGGCGCTTCGATGCCGTAGGCCGCGCGCAGCATCGACCGGATCAGCGTCCGCACGCCCTCGATGGGCGACTCGGCGGCGCGCAACTCGGCGAGCATCGGCACGGGGGCTTCACGGAGCTTCTCGGTCTCCTCCTCGACGCGGCTCGGCGAGGCGATGGCGCGGCCGCGGAGCCGGCCTTCCACATAGTCGACCGACGCGCGGCCGATCCCCGAGTACGGCGAGCGCAGGAAGGTGAAGAGCTCGCGCCGTCCCCCGTCGAGCCACGAGTACCGAAGGAACTGGAGGAGCGCGTGGCCGAACGGCGTGCCGCCGATGCGCACCCGCGACTCCACGGAATAGGGGATCCCGAGCCCTCCGAGAACGGTCTCGAGGGGCGCCCGCCACTGCTCGACGGACGGCGCGACCAGGGCAATCTGATCGGGGGAGACGCCGCTTCGGATGAGCGTGAGCAATTCCTCGCCCACGAGCTCGAGGGTGCCACGCGCGCCGGCCCCCTCGAGGAAGCGCACGGCCTGGTCGAGCTCGGGCGGCGGAGGCGGTGACTCGTCGAAGAGCGCCCGCTCGAGATGCGCGAGCGCCGGGTGCGCATACTCGGCGGAGCGAGGAGCGAGCTCCTCGATGCGTCCGTCTGCGAGCGCGGAAAGGTCTTCGGCCGTGCGTCGCAGCGAGGCGAACGCCACCCGGGCGGGCTCGTACGGCAACGAGACCTGCACCTCGGTGCGGCCCGAGAGCGCCTCGAGGAGCGTCCATTCGGCGCCGGTTAGGTCCTCGAAGCCGTACGCGAAGACGGGCTCGCCGTGCCACGCCTCGAGATCCGAGGAGATCCGCTCCGCCGCTCGCCGGCGGAGCAGGTCGCGGTCCCAGAGGCCAAGCCGGTCGAGCTCTGCGCGGTACGCGCCGTAGAGATCCGCCAGGTCGCCCTGAAGATCGGCGGGGTCGAGCAACCCGGACTCGAGCTCGCCGAGTGTTGCGAGCAGGGTGTCGGCGAACCCACCGGTGCGGGCCGAGCGCGCGAGCCCGTTCAGCGAGACCGCCGCGAGTGCCCGCCGGACGATCAGGGCCCTCTGCGCGTCGGTCGCGACGGCGCGCTGCACGGGGTCGTCGCGGACGAGCGAGCGGAAGAGGTCGTCGAACGTGCCGATCGCGCCGCTGAAGAGGCAGCCGCAGCGTGCGAGCAGGTCGCGCTCGACGCGGTCGACGTCCGATGCGTTCGGCACGATCAGGTACGGCTCGTCCTCGAGGCGCGCTAGGTAGCGCTCGAGCAAGAGCGCGACTTTGCCCGCGTTTGCAGGCCCCGCGAGGAGGCTCAGTCCCACCTTTCCATCGTAGAGCGGCCGCAGGACGGTTCCCGCGGCTCGCTCCGACCGTTATGCGCTCTCAGCGGCCGTCTTCGGCCTGCGCCCGCGGCGGGCGGCGGCGCGGCCCGGCATTCCGCCCGCACAGTCGTCGCAGAGATCCGCGACTTTCGAGCCGCGGCGGGCATCCACGTAGGTGACGCGAAGCGCGGCACCGCGTGACTCGTCGACTTCCTTCCCGCATTTGTCGCAAACCAGAATGGTTTTCCGAGCCACTTTTGCCTCCCGAGGACGGATTGTCGGGCGCAGTTTACGCAGCAGCGCGCGCCGCGCGAATTCGCCACGAGCGCAGCGCAGGCTCAATGTGGCTGCTTCCTCCGGGCCGAGACCGACATCGCGCGCGCCGACGACGCGTAATTTCCGGGGCCGGAAATCGGCGATCGTCCTCCCATCGAGGTACTGGTCGACGACGGCGGGGCTGACGTACGAGGAGCGCGCGACCGCCGGCGTGTTGCCGAGCTTCTCGCCCACCTTTCGCATCACGGCGGCGACCCGCCATTTCGCTTCGGCTTCCGTCGAGGGTGCGGCATGGTCTGCAAGCTCGATTGCCGCGAGCAGCGTCCCGCCTCACGTGCGGAAGTCCTTGGCGGTGAACTCCGAGCCGAGATGCGTTGCGCCATGAGCTCCCTCATCACCGCCGCGAGCTCGGCATCGACGATCGCGCCCCGGAGCATGATGCTGTGCTTGCCGCGGTAGGTGAATGAGATCCGCGAGCCGCGCACCGCTACGTGGCTCTTTCGGAGCGTGGTGATTCCAAAGGTCCGCGAGCTTTTCGCATAGCGGTCGGTTCCCACGCGGAACCAGCCGAGGTTGATGAGGCGCACGGCGATCGCCGCGACCCGCTCCTCGGGGAGCCCCTCCAGCTCGATGTGCCTTGCCATTGCCTCCCGGAGCGAGGCAGCGCCTCGGCGCCCGCTTCCCGCTCGAAGGGCATCGCTAATCTTCGGCGCCGATGGAGCTGAAGACGATCGTCGTCCTCGAGGGCGACCAGACGGGGCAGGAGCTGCTCGAGGAATCGCTCCGCGTGCTTTCTCCGGAGGTGATCGGGGTGGAGATCTCTCTGCCCCGCTTCGACCTGTCGCTCGAGGCGCGGCGTGCGACGCAGAACGCGGTCGTGCACGAGGCGGCCGCTGCGATTCGAGCGCACGGCCTCGGCTTGAAGGCGGCGACCGTGACGCCCGAGACGCGCGGAGACGTCGGTTCGCCGAACCGGATCCTGCGCGAGGAGGTCGGCGGCAAGGTAATCGTCCGCACGGGCCGCCGGATCCCGGGCGTTGTGCCCTTCGGCGGCGTCCACGCGCCCATCGCCGTCGTGCGGATGGCTGTCGGCGACGCGTACGGCGCGAAGGAGTGGCGCGAAGGCGAAGGTGATGACGAGGTCGCGTTCCGCACCGAGCGGATCGAGCGCAAGGTCTGCCGGGCCGTCGCCGAGTTTGCATTCCGCGAGGCCGAGCGCACCGGCGCGAAGGTCTTCGGGGGCCCGAAGTACACGGTGTCTCCGACCTATGAGGGGATGCTGAAGGAAGAGATGGACGCGTCTGCCGCACGCCATCCAGACGTCGCGTACGAGCCGCAGTTGATCGACGCGACCTTTGCGCTCCTCGTCGCATCGGCCGGCGACCCGCTCGTGATTCCCGCACTGAATCGTGACGGGGATATCCTCTCCGACCTCGTGCTGCCGCTCTTCGGTTCGATCGCCGGCTCGGAATCGATGCTCGTGGCCTTCGACGGCGACGACTTTGCTCCGACCGCGCTGATGGCCGAGGCGGCGCACGGCACAGCACCCGCATTGCAGGGCAAGAACGTCGCGAACCCGCTCGCGATGATCCTGGCGGCGGCTGCACTGCTCGCGCAGACCGACGACGAACGCGGACGAACAGCCGGCCGAGCGATCCGCGAGGCTGCGCTCGAATCCGTCGCGCAGGGGACGAAGACCGCCGATCTCGGCGGCCACGCCTCGACAACGGAGTACACCGACGAGGTGATCCGGCGCACGCGGGCCAAGCTCGAGGTGTGGGCGACGCTCTGACGCGCGGCGTCAGGCGTTTTCGACCATGCGCTTCTTCCAGAAGCGCATGCCGAGGAAGGCGAGGAGCGCGAGCACGATGATCGCCCCGACCGCGTAGAGGCCGTAGCGGCTGACCGCGTCGGCCGCCGCCTTGCCGAACTCGTAGGCAAGGAGCGAAACGCCGGTCGCCCAGAGGATGCCGCCGGCGGCGTTCCAGAGCAGGAAGCGCCACCACGTCATGCGACTGAGACCGGCGAGCCAGGCAGCGGTGACGCGCAGGAACGCGATGAAGCGGCCGAAGAACACCGCCTTGCCGCCGTGCTTCTCGAAGAAGCGCTCCGCCGGCGGAAGCGCCTTGTCGGCGTAGCGCTTGACAGGCCCCCAACGATCGAGCAGAGCGCGACCACCTTTTCGTCCGAGCCAGTAGCCGACGTTGTCGCCCACGATTGCTCCCGTAGCCGCGACAACGATCACGCTGACGATCGAGTAGTGGTGCTGATGCGGCGTCGCCAGGATCGCCGCGGTGATGAGGGCGGTCTCGCCCGGCACGGGGATTCCCGCCGACTCGACCGCGACCGCGGCGAACAGCAGGATCAAGCCGTACGAGATCAGCAGGTGCGTCACGCCGGGCAGTGTAGGCGCCGCCCGTTCCGGTAGGTTCGCGCACGGTGCGCGTGGGCATTCCCAGGGAGACGGCGCTCGGCGAACGCCGGGTCGCACTCGTCCCCGAGACGATCGGTCGGCTCGACGCAGGCGTCGAGGTGATCGTCGAGGCCGGTGCCGGCGAGGAGGCGTCGTTCTCCGACGAGGCCTACCGCGAGGCGGGCGCCGCGATCGGCGACCCCTGGAGCGCGGAGGTCGTCGCGAAGGTGGCGCCACCCTCCGTCGAGGAGACTTCCCGCCTGCGCGCCGGGCAGGTACTGATCGCGTTCCTGCAGCCGTTGACAGACGCAGCCGGACTCGAGCGACTCACGACGGCAGGCGTGCACGCTTTCGCGCTCGAATCGATTCCGCGGATCACGAGGGCGCAACCGATGGACGCGCTGTCCTCGCAGGCGACCGTCTCGGGATACAAGGCAGCGCTGATCGCTGCCGACCGCCTCCCCCGCTTTCTGCCGATGTTGATGACGGCTGCGGGGACGATCCCACCCGCGAAGGTGCTCGTGCTGGGCGCCGGGGTCGCCGGCCTGCAAGCGATCGCGACCGCGCGACGCCTCGGCGCGGTCGTCTCGGCCTTCGACGTGCGACCTGCGGTTCGCGAGCAGGTCGAGTCGCTCGGCGCGACGTTTCTCGATCTCGGCGTGACGGGCGAGGAAACCGAAGGCGGCTATGCGCGCGAACTGACGCCCGAGCAGCAACTGGCGCAGCAGGCCGAGCTCCAGGCACGCATCCCGCAGTTCGACGCGCTGATCACCACGGCCGCGATCCCCGGGCGCCCCGCGCCGACGCTCGTCACCGCGGAGGCCGCCCGCGCGATGCGAGCCGGCTCGGTGATCGTCGACCTCGCTGCGGACTCGGGCGGCAACTGCGAGCTCACCGTTCCGGGCCAGGAGATCATCGACGGAGGCGTCATGATCGTGGGTGCGGTGAACCTGCCTGCCACGATGTCGACGCACGCGAGTCAGCTGCTGTCCCGCAACATCGCCTCGCTCGTCGGCCTCATGGCCCGCGACGGAGAGCTCGCGCTCGACTGGGACGACGAGATCCTCGCGGGCGCATGCGTCACCCGCAGCCGAGAGGCGGCGGCGTGAGTCATACCGTCACGGTCGTTACGGAGCTGACGGTGCTCGTGCTCGCGATCTTCCTCGGGTTCGAGGTGATCTCGAAGGTGCCGACGATGCTGCACACGCCGCTGATGTCAGGCACGAACGCGATCCACGGAATCGTCCTCGTCGGGGCGATGATCGTCGCGGGCTCGAGTCATCAGGATGGCCTGATCCGCGTCGTGGGGCTTGTCGCCGTCGTGCTCGCCGCCGCCAACGTGGTCGGCGGCTTTGTCGTCACGGATCGCATGCTCGAGATGTTCAGGAAGAAGGAGCCCCCGAAACGGACGCCGGAATGAGCACCGCCGGCATCAACCTGCTCTATCTCGTCACGATCGTGTGCTTCATCCTGGCACTGCGCTTTCTTTCGTCGCCCGCGACCGCACGACGCGGCAACCAGATCGGCGCGGTCGGCATGGTGATCGCGATCGTCGCAACGCTGCTGAAGGCGGGTGTGCACCTGAACTGGGAGATGGTCGTTGCCTCCCTCATCGGTGGTTCGTTCGGGGCCGTCGGCGCACGTCGGGTGAAGATGACGGCGATGCCGCAGATGGTGGCGCTCTTCAACGGCGTCGGCGGCGGTGCTGCAGCTCTCGTCGCGCTGGCCGAGTTTCACGAGCTCGCGCCGCCAGCCGGCCGGATCCACGGCGACGTCTCGATCGCGATCATCCTCTCGGCCCTAATCGGGTCGATTTCATTCTCGGGCTCGCTGATCGCGTTCGCGAAGCTCCAGGAGCTGATCCAGGGCCGTCCGATCACCTACACCGGTCAGAAGCTCGTCAACGCGGCGCTCTTTCTCGCGCTGATCGGAATCGGTGTCGCGGTCGTCGCAGGCGCCGAGCACCAGTTGCTGCTCTGGATCCTGCTCGCGGGTGCGCTCGTCTTCGGCGTGCTCTTCGTGCTGCCGATCGGCGGCGCCGACATGCCGGTCGTGATCTCCCTGTTGAATGCGTTCACGGGGCTCGCCGCGGCGGCAACGGGCTTCGAGTTGCAAAACAACGTGCTGATCGTCAGCGGAATGCTGGTTGGCGCATCGGGAACGCTGCTGACGCTCCTGATGGGGCGGGCGATGAACCGCTCGATCGCGAACGTCCTGTTCGGAGCCTTCGGACAGGTGACCGCGGGAGCGTTGGCGGCTGCTGCGGGCAACGGTGGCGCAGTGCGCTCGGCAACGGCCGACGACGTGGCGGTCATGCTCGCCTATGCAAGCAAGGTCGTCGTCGTTCCCGGCTACGGGATGGCTGTCGCGCAGGCGCAACACGACGTGCGGGCGCTCGCCGACATCCTGGAAGCACGCGGTGTCGAGGTCACGTACGCCATCCATCCGGTCGCGGGGCGCATGCCCGGTCACATGAACGTGTTGCTCGCCGAGGCGAACGTGCCGTATCCCCAGCTGAAGGAAATGGATGAGGCGAACGGTGAGTTCCCCCGCACCGATGTCGCACTGGTGATCGGAGCGAACGACGTCGTCAATCCGGACGCGCGTGCGAACACGAGTAGCCCGATCTACGGCATGCCGATCCTGAACGTCGATCAGTCGCAGGCGATCGTCGTCCTGAAGCGGTCGATGAACCCCGGCTTCGCGGGAATCGAGAACCCGCTCTTCCTGAATCCGAAGACCGTGATGCTCTTCGGGGACGCAAAGGAATCCGTCGGCAAGCTCGCCGCCGGCGTCAAGGCGCTGTGACCGGCGTCCCGGTCTTCACCGCTCGCCATGTCGAGCAGGCGGTGTCGCCGGGCCGCGCCGTCGAGGCGGTGCGCGACGCGTTCATCGCGCACGCGCGCGGCGAGTGGACGATGCCGCCAAAGGTCTACGTCGCGAACTATCCCGCGGGAGATTTCCGTGCGATGCCGGCGCTCGGCGGTGGGCATGCTCTGCTGAAGTGGGTGACGTCGTTCCCCGGCAACCCGAGGCACGGCCTGCCGACGGTGTCCGGCGTGGTGCTCGTATCCGATGCCCGAAATGGCGAGCTTAAAGCGGTGCTCGACGCCGGTTCGGTGACTGCACTTCGCACAGGGGCCGCAGCGGTGCTCGCCGCCGAAACGCTCGGGCGCTCGGGCGCGCGAACTGCGTCGGTGATCGGTGCGGGCGTCAACGGCAAGGCGGTTGCCCGCACGTTCCTCGCACGCGGACAGCAGGTGAGCATCTGGGACCTGGACGGGAGCCGCGCCGAGCAGGCGGCCGTCGAGCTCGGGGCGCAGGTCGCGGACTCGCTGGCGGAAGCACTCGCGGCCGACCTAGTCGTGACGGTCACGCCGGGCCACGACGTGCTGCTCACGGAGGGGTCGCTCGAGCGCGGTCAGCATGTGTCGCTGATGGGCGCCGACGGCCCGGGCAAGGCCGAGATGGCGACAGGCGAGCTCGGACGCACGCGCGTCTTCTGCGACGACTGGGAGCAGGCAAGTCACGGCGGCGAGCTGGCGCACGCCGTCGACGCCGGTGTCCTTCGCGAAGCGGACGTGACGCAGATCGGCGCCGTCCTCTCCGGAACGGCGAGCGGACGGCGCGATGACGACGAGATCACGGTCTTCGACTCGACAGGCCTCGCAATCCAGGACCTCGCGATCGTCCTTGCCGCGCTCGAGCACGTCGAGGAGCTGCCCGACCTGGGCCGGCTCGAGCTGTAGGCAGGCGAGGCGACGTCTGGCGTAATCACGGTGGCCGCCGGCGCCGAGGACGTAAACGAACCCGCTTCCGTCGCGGATCCAATGCCGATGAGTGCACGCCTTGGGTCGCGGTGTGGTGCGTGAGTTTGCTGATCGAAGTCGCGTCTGGCCTCATCGTGACGATGATGCCGTGGAACCAGGGCGCGGCCGCGATTGGTGTGGTCGGTAGCGAACGCTTGACGGAACACGAGCGAACGTCAATCGTTGCCATTGTTGCCCCGCGGATCGAGACTTCAGGAGACATGCGCTCGCGTATCAGAACTCAATCCCGTCGCTCGCCAAAGCGGTTCCTGGCGACAATCCTGTTCACGGATATCGTCGGGTCTACCGACCTGGCCGTCGGCCTCGGAGACCGGGCGTGGCAGCGGCTTGTGGCGGCCCACCACGCTGCTGTTCGCCGAGAGCTCCACCGGTTCCGAGGTCGAGAGGTCGACACCGCCGGGGACGGGTTCTTCGCCACCTTTGACCAGCCTGCCCAAGCGGTTCGCGCCGCCGACGCAATCGTCGCGGCAGTCGCCGGGCTGGGCGTCTCGATCCGAGCGGGCTTGCACGCCGGAGAGGTCGAGGCCGCCGAGGAGAAGATCGGCGGGATTGCCGTGCATATTGCAAACAGAGTGATGTCCGCGGCGGAACCGGGCGAGGTCCTTGTGTCGGGCACGCTCCGGGATCTGGTCGCCGGATCAGGCCTCGAGTTCAGCGATCGAGGCCTGCGAGAGCTCAAGGGCGTCCCTGGCGATTGGCACTTGTGGGCGCTGGTTCGCGAGGTGACGGATGCCTGTCTGGATGCAAGCGCCGATGCCGTCCGTGTTCCGCTAACGAGGGCGCGACCGAGCTTGCCGCTTCCAGACAACCCATCGATCGCGGTGTTGCCGTTCACCAATCTGAGCGGCGATCCGGAGCAGGACTACTTCGCCGACGGCATGGTCGAGGACATCATCACCGGCCTGTCTCGGATCAAGTGGATCTTCGTCATCGCCCGAAACTCGAGCTTCGCCTGCAGGGACAAAGCGATGGACGTGAAGCAGGTCGGCCACGAGCTGGGCGTGCGCTACGTCCTCGAAGGCAGCGTCCGGAAATCCGGGAACCGCGTCCGCATCACGGCTCAGCTGATCGACGCCGGAACCGGCACCCACATCTGGGCCGACCACTACGATCGCGCGCTCGACGATGTCTTCGCCGTCCAGGACGAGCTGACGATCAGCGTTGTCGGCATCATCGAGCCGACCCTGCGCAAAGCAGAGATCGAGCGCGCCCGGCGGAAGCGGCCGGACAGCCTAGACGCGTATGACCTCTATCTCCGCGCGCTGCCGTTTGCCTTCACAGCAATGCCGCAGGATGCCGACAAGGGCCTGACGTTGCTCGTCAAGGCGATCGAGCTGGAGCCAGACTACGCCGCAGCACATGCGATGATCGCGTGGTGTCACGAGCAGCGATACCTGCGCGGCGGCCTCCGCGAGGACGTGAAGCAAGCTGCCCTCCATCATGCGCGCACCGCGATCGCCGTCGGTGGCGACGATGCCGCGGCGCTTGCGACCGCCGGCTTTGTTATCGCAGTGATCGAATACGACTACGAGACCGCGACCGCTGCCTTCGACCGATCCTTCGCGCTGTCGAGCTCGTCGGCCCTCGCGCTCGGTTTCAGTTCGATTGTCCGCGCGTGGAAGGGCGATGATCCGACGGCCGTCGACCACGCTACGCGTGCGATTCGCCTCAGTCCTTTCGATCCCCTTCTGTACCTGCCCTACGTCGGCCTCGCGTACGCACACTTCGCCGCCGGCCGCTTCGAGGAGACGGCTTCCGCGGCGGGCCGAGCAAGTCAGTCGAATCCGAAGTTCAGCATGCCCTACGTCCTGCACGCGGCTGCTCTCGCCAACCTCGGCCGCGGTGAACAAGCAAGGGTGGTAGCAGACCGGCTGCGTCAGGTCGAGCCAGACCTCACCGTCTCCACCGCGATCCGATCGGCGCGCTTCGCGAACCCGGACAAGAACGCTGAGCTTGGCGACGCGCTACTCCTAGCAGGCCTTCCCGAGTAGCAGCGAAACGTGCGCTCCCTCGATCCGACGGCTGTTTTGGGCTTCCGCGCAGCGCAGGACCGCGCAGCAACTACGACGACGGCCGTCTTGCGAGACTGATCCGAAGCGGGGTCTGGCGGTTGCGTCCGATGGGTGGCGCAGGCTCGGTCGGCGGCGGCTGACTCGATTCCGAATGTCGTCCCGTAGTGGTCTGACTATCCAGTGTTGTGTCGCCGCTGCCGACCGAGACCGTCGAGCGTGACCTGATAGGAGCGTGGCCCTTTTGGCCTCGATTGAGGTCTGTCGGTTCGCCGGTCGCCCCCAACGGCTATTTG
>JBBQLT010000018.1:0-60953 GCA_038328165.1 Gaiellales bacterium | reverse complement strand
ATGTCGACCCCGCCGACGAGCACGCGGCCGTCGGTCGGGTCGTAGAAGCGCGGCAGCAGGTTGAGCAGGGACGTCTTCCCTCCGCCGGTCGGCCCGCAGATCGCGACGACCTCACCGGCCCCGATCTCGAGCTGGATGCCGGAGAGCACCTCGCTGCCGCTGCCGTAGGAGAAGTGCGCATCCTCGAAGCGGACGCCGAGCGGCCCGGCGGGCAGCGACGTCGGCTGGCTCGGCTCGGGGATCGCCTCGATCCCCTGCAGCCAGGCGAAGCTGCGCGACGCGGACGCGGTCGCGCGCTGTCCGAGGGAGAGGATCCAGCCGAGCGCTTCGAGCGGCCAGACGAGTTGTAGGAGCAGTTGGTAGAAGAGGAAGAACTGGCCGTAGGTGAGCGTCCCGTGGATCACGTCCACGCCGCCGAAGTAGACGACCGCAGCGATCGAGAGCGTCGGCAGGAAGAGCAGCCCGGGGAGGAACGCGGCCTCGATGCGCGCCTGGCGCAGGACGCCGTCGCGCACCGCCTGCGCTTTCTCCCCGAACCGGGCCTGCACGTCGTCTTCGCGGCCGAAGGCCTGCACCATCTCGATCCCCACGACCGCCTCGTCTGCGGCCTCGGTGACGTTTGCCTTCAGCTGCTGAACCTCGCGCGAGACAGGCATCACCTTGTGGCCGAACATGAACGTCAGCACCGCGACGAACGGCATCGCGATCAGCGCGAGCGCGGCGAGCTTCACGTCCACGAGGAAAAGGACGATCGCGATCCCGACGATCATCATCAGGGACTGGATCCCCTGCGTCATGCCCCAGCCGATGAAGTAGCGGATGGGGTAGAGGTCGTTCGTTGCCCGCGAAACGACCTGGCCCGTGGCATGCCGGTCGTAGAAGGCGCGGGGATAGCGAAGGTAAGCCTGGTAGAGCAGCTCGCGCATCCTGGCCTCGACGCGAATGCCGGTGCGGGCGGTTGCATAGCGGCGGGTGAAATTCAACGCGAAGCGCGCCAGCGCGAGCGCAAGGACTGCGACGAGGTAGGGCCAGAGCGCGTGGCGATGGCCGCTCTTCGGCGCGATCGAGCTGTCGATCGCGTGGCGAACGACGATCGGGATCGCCAAGGAGAGCCCGCTGTAGACGAAGGCGCAGACGAGCCCGACCGTCACGAGGCGCCATTGCTCGCGCCACAGACGGGCGAGCCCCCTCGCTGTCGGCCAGAGGCCGAGATCCGGAGGATCGACGGAGAGAAACCGCTTACTCACCATGGGAAGCTACCAGCCGGCGGCGCTATTCGTTAACGAGGTTAAGAGGTTGGCGGAACCGCTCTTCGCTCAAAGGAGCGCCGTTCGCGGCGATCGCGGCCTCGCCGCAGGCCCGCTCGCTCGCGACGTCATCGAGTCGTACTCCGAAGAAGCGAGGCGCGCCGCGCCGCCTCAGAGCCACTCCCGAGCAGGGCGGCTACATCGCGGGTGCCGGCAAGCGCAGTGAGGCCTGACTCGCCAGGATGGGGAGGACGGTGCCGTCGATTCGGGGATGCAGGAACTTGTTCGAGTGCCAGCTCGTCGCGAGCTCGCTCGCCGTGACGGGCTGTGCAGGCGCGCTCAGCGAGGCGACTTCTCGAAGATCACGAGCACGCTGAGCTGCTCGTACCCCACGAAATGGTGCCGAGCGCCGGCAGGGACGAAGGTCGCCTCACCCTCGCGCAGGTCGACGCGCTCGCCCTCCACCTCGAGCGCGCCCTGTCCTTCGAGCACGACGTAAATCTCGTCGTCGCGGTGCGGCTCCTGGTGATCGGGGCCGGGCGCGACGAGAACGTACACACCGATCTCGAGCGCCGGCGACTCGTGCACGATCGCGTACCCGCCTTTGTCTGCGAGGCGAGCCCTGGCTCCCGCGATGTCGAAGGCGTGAGCGACTTGCAGCATTGCGCCTTGCTGCTGCTCACCTGGAACGGTCAAGGGCCCTACCTCCTGGAATCGATGTCGGTTCGATCCTATGCACGCCGGTTCGAAACGGTGTGCGGCCCCCCGTTCGGGGCCGCACACCTGGCTGCTCGGCTTAGCGAACCGTGACGGTCAGTGTGAGGACGTTGTCCTCGCCGACCGTCTTGACGCCCTTCATGTAGTCCTCGCCGACCTTGGTCGTGAACCGGTAGATCCCGGCACGTGGGAACGTCACCTTGACGGTTGCCCCGATGTGGGTCATCGCGTGGGAACCGGCGAACACGGGGGAACCACTCTTCACGATCAGGCGGTGCGACATCACGTCGTTATCCGTGAACGTGATCGAGCCGCCGACTGCAAGCTTGGCATCGACGTGCGAGGTGTAAGGATTGTGTCCGATCGACCAGGAATGGCAGCCCTTCAGCTGATGGCGGATCGTGATCGACGCGTGCCGCGGCGTCGATGCGACGGCGGCGCTCGCGACGACGGCGGCGAGGGCGAGGAATGCGAGGAGTGAGGACAGTGACTTCATGGGAGCTCCGTTTCGTCGAGGGGAAGTTGTCCCTCGAGCTTGCCGACGCTTCCGGGCCGTGGAATGGGTGATTCCGCTGAGCCGGCGACCGTAGTTCGCCGCAAGCGTGCCGCCTTCGGCTCACCCTGAGATCCGCGTCGAATGTGGGAAACCCGAAGGGCGGCTCCGCACTCCCCACGATGCCGGGCTCGGGCGGGGCGCCGAGACTTCGTGAAACGGTCGAAGGCACGCAACTGAAGTATCGGCCCGAAGAAGGAAGGAGACAGGAAATGCGCAAATTCTTCGAGGTCGGCGGCCTCATTGCAGCCGTCATTCTCATCGCCTTCGGCAGCGTGTCGGTCGTGATGGGCATCAACGGCCGAAACACCGTTCGGGACAGCCTCAAGCTCGAGCAGATCACGGGTACGCCCGACATGACGCCTTCGGCGATCGCGGCCGAGGCGAAGAAGGCCGGCGTGCCGGCATCGGTGAAGCTCCCGACGGTCGATGTGGCAGGCAAGGCGATCGACACCGGCGCCCGCGCTCGTGCGTTCGCGAGCTACATGCGGATCCACACGCTCGAGGCCACCGGCAGCGTGCCGTTCTCGCTGATGCCGCGCTACGCGACGGCGGACGGCAAGGGCACGAACGACCCCGCGCTCGCACAGAAGGGACCGAACGGCCGGCCGCTCGATAACGCCGCCCGGTCGGTCTGGGTCACGGAGACCGCACTGACGACGGCGCTGAACACGAGCTACATGGCCGAGCAGGTCTCGCTCTTCAGCATCGTGATCGGGCTGGCACTGCTGCTGACCGGAATCGGGTTTGCGATCCTTTCGATCGGCGGCGCGCTCCGCAATCCGGAGACGACGATGATGTGGTTCAAGCGTCGGCACACAGCACCAGCAGTCGTTCATCCGGCCTGAGCCGCGAATCACCGGCATGAACGGGGGCAGAGGCCGCGCAAGCGGCCTCTGCCCGTCCAGTGGGTCACTCCTCGAGGAGGCCCTCCGAGATGGCGTAGCGAACGAGCGCTGCGCGGCTCGACAGGCGGAGCTTCGACATGATGTGCGCCCGGTGGGTCTCTGCCGTACGCACGGAGATGAAGAGCTGCTTTGCGATCTCCGAGTTCGTGTAGCCGAGGGAAAGGAGCCGTAAGACTTCGCGCTCGCGGTCGGAGAGCGGGTCCTCGCTCGCCTTACGAGCCGCGTCGGCTTCGGCGGCGATCAGCCGGGCGCCGAGCTCTGGATGCACATAACGCCCGCCGCGCGCGACCTCGCGCACTGCGGTGACAACCTCGACGTCGGCGGCTTCCTTCAGGACATACCCGGTTGCCCCAGCGGCGAAGGCCTCGCGAACGTACCGCGGGTCGTCCTGCATCGAGAGGACGAGCACCTTCGTCTCGGGCCGTTCCTTGAGGAGCGTGGGAATGACGTCGAGGCCACTCCCCCCGGGCATGACGACGTCCATCAGGATGACGTCCGGCTTCAGCCTTCGGGCCTCGAAGATCGCCTCGCGACCCGTGCTTGCCTCACCCACCGGCTCGATGCCCTCCTCCCGCTCGAGGAGAAGCCTGATGCCCGTTCGGACGACTGCGTGGTCGTCGACGATGAGCACCCGAACGCCCGGTTTCACCCGCGTGACCATAGCGTCATCCCTCGTCCCGTCGTCAGTGGAAACCCGCACACCGGGGAGGGCTCGCCGCTGATGACCGCACGCTCACGCGCCCCTAGCCTGGAACGCATGACCCAACCGCTTGCCACTCTCTGGACGGCCGGCGGCGCATTGCACACCGGTCGGTTGAACGTCGTCGCCGACCGCATCGAGCTGCGCGCGCGCGGCCAGACTCTCTCGATCCCACTCGGCTCGATCGCCCATCGCTCGATCGACCGGAGCCCGGCGATGCGCATCCGCGGGCTGCCGGTGCTCAGGCTCGAGCTTGCAGACGGAGTCGTCGTTCGGATCGCGAGCCTCGAGCGCGTCACGGATCTGACGGATCTCACCCACTTGCTGGAGACCCTCGCGGCCTAGACGGGCACTTCCGCAGCAATCGTCGTGCCGGACTCGGGCGAGGATTCGACCTCGAGGGTGCCGCCGACGAGCGCGAGTCGTTCGCGCATGCCGAGGAGGCCGAGCGCCTCGTCGCGGACGTCGGTCGGCTCGAATCCCAGCCCGTCGTCGTCGACCGTCACTGCGACGGTTCCGGTGCGGCTTCGGAGGACGATGCTCACGCGTTCCGCGCTCGCATGCTTGAGGACGTTCGTCAGCGCTTCCTGGACGACGCGGTAGAGCACGGTCTCGATCTCGGCCGGCAGCCTTCCGTCGATGTTGGCCTGGACGACGGTCTCGAGGCCGCTCCGGGCCTGAAACGTCTCGGCGAGGCGCTCCAGGGCCGCGACGAGCCCAAAGTCGTCGAGCGCTGTCGGCCGGAGCTCGACCGCAAGGGCGCGCACGTCCTGAAGCGCTTGAACGATCTGGGCGCGCACGTCGCTTTCCGCGCGCTCCGCGTCGGCGGGTGTCGTCGCAGCACGAATTGCCTTCACCCCGAGCAGGATCGACGTCAACGCCTGTCCTGTCTCGTCATGCAGTTCGCGCGCTAGCCGACGGCGTTCGAGCTCCTGCGCCTGGACGACACGGCGCAGCGTGTCGCGGGCGACTCGCTCGGAGAAGGAGACAGCGACCGCGGCACGAGCGGCGAAGATCTCGGCGAGCCGCAGGTCCTCCTCGGAGAACCGAGCGTTCGAACCGAGCTTGTCGTGCACGGCGATCACGCCGATCGCCTCTCCACGCGCGACGAGCGGCACGAAGATGCCCGTCCGTGCGGCAAGCAGGCGCGCCTCCTCGTGATCGACCTCGGGGTCCTCGAGCATCGAATCCACACGTGCGCTCTGCCGGCGCTCCAGCACCCGTCCGCTCTTTGAGTCCCGTGCTCCCAGGTGATGCCCGATCAGCGAGGCGGCAGTGTCGCCATCCGCGTCGACGGCGGCAATTCTCAGATCGCCGAGTGAGCTCGACAGTGAGATCAGGGCCACGCGCGCGCCGATGAGCTCTCGGAGCCGCTCGCAGATGAGCTGGAGGAGGCGATCGAGGTCGATCTCATCGACCAGCGAGCGCATCACCTCGTGAAGCGATTCGAGCTGGCGCGACCAGCGCTTGGCCGACTGGTAGAGACGTGCATTCTCGATCGCCACCGCCGCCTGCGCCGCGAGAAGCTCGATGAGCTCCTCATCCTCCGGGGTGAACGGCGCGCCGCCGGCCTTCTCGGTCAGATAGAGGTTGCCGTACGCGACCCCGCGCATCAGCACGGGCACCCCGAGAAACGTCGCCATGGGTGGGTGATGCGCGGGGAAGCCGACCGCGCGCGCGTCGTCGCCGATCCGCTCCAGCCGGAGCGGTCTCGCGTCGCTGATGAGGACCCCGAGGATGCCGTGGCCTCGTGGCAGGTTGCCGATCGCCGCGTGCTGCTCGGCGTCGATTCCTGTCGTCAGGAACCGTTCGAGCATGCCACCGTTCTCGTCGATCACCCCGAGCGCTGCATACCGCGCTCCCGTCAAGGTCGCCGCTTGCTCGATGAGCTGCTGCAGGAGTCCGTCGAGTGAGAGCTCGGTGTTGAGAGCGATGCTCGCGGCGAGGAGGTCGCGCAGGCGACGTTCGTTTCGCGGGACCGTCACGCGGGTGAGGCTACCCAGCGTCACGGTTTCTGCGGGCACGTAGTTTCCCGCAGGCGCCCGCGTGGAAGCAGCCGACTCCGAGCTGGGCTCGGTGCGGGAAGATGGGACGCATGACCCCGACGGGTATTCCGGTGCTTCCCGCGACGATGGAGGACGTTCTCCTGAAGGACGGCTCGACCCTGCGGCTACGGCCGCCGGGCAGCGAGGACGAGTCCGCGTTGATCTCCTTCTTCGCGGCCCTTTCTGCCGACAGCCGGTACCTCCGCTTTCACGGCACGCGCCGTGTCGACCGGGAGCTCGTCGTGGGTGCTCTCGAGACGGACTGGTCGTCGAAGGGATCGCTGCTCGCCGAGCTCATCGGCCCGGATGGCGAGCTACGCCCAGTCGCACTTGCGACGTATGTCCGGCTGCACGATCCCGCCCGCGCCGAGGTCGCGTTCGCCGTTGCAGACGAGCTGCACGGTCGCGGAGTCGCAACGCGGTTGCTCGAGCGTCTGGCCGCACATGCGTCGGCCGCCGGAATCGAGCATTTTGTCGCGGAGGTCCTGCCGCAGAACGCCGCGATGCTGCGCGTGTTCGACGACGCTGGGTTCGAGACATCGCGCGGGCTGCAGGCCGGCGTGATCGAGGTAGTGCTCGAGCTCGAGGGTGGCAGCGACCTCGAGCGCCGGCGCGATGTGCGTGACCACCTCGGCGTGACGGCGTCCCTCCAGCCGTTCTTCGCCCCAGCGTCGATCGCCGTGATCGGAGCTTCTGCTCGGCGCGGCACGATCGGCGGGGAGCTCTTTCGAAATGTGCTTCAGGCGGACTACACGGGCGCCGCCTATCCCGTGAACCGTGGAGCCGAGCCGGTCGGCGGGGTCGGCGGGTATGCATCGATCGCCGACGTGCCGTCGCCGGTCGACCTCGCCGTGGTCTGCGTCCCGGGTGATCGCGTGATCGCTGCCGTCCAGGGCGCGCTCGCGGCGGGGGTCAAGGCGATCTGCGTGATCTCGGCGGGCTTCGCCGAGGTCGGCGCGGAGGGGGCACAACGCCAGGACGAGCTGCTCGCGCTCGTGCGTGCGCACGGCGCACGGCTGATCGGGCCAAACTGTCTCGGGATCGCCGCGTCCGGCTCCCGCCTGAACGCGACGTTCGCACGCCGCCCGGTGCCCGCAGGTCGCGTTGCCTTTTCGTCACAGAGCGGCGCGCTCGGCCTTGCGTTGCTCGAGGCCGCCGATGCCCGTGGCCTCGGGCTTTCGTCCTTCGTCTCGATCGGCAACAAGGCGGATGTGTCGTCGAACGACCTGCTCGAATACTGGGAGGACGACGAGTCGACCGATCTGATCCTGCTGTATCTCGAGTCGTTCGGGAACCCGCGCAAGTTCGCGCGTGTCGCCGGGCGCGTCGCGCGTTCCAAGCCGATTCTCGCGATGCGTAGCGGGACGAGCAGGGCCGGCGCGCGCGCGGCGAGCTCGCACACGGCTGCTCTCGCAGGCTCGGACGGTGCGGTGGAAGCGCTCTTCTGGCAGGCCGGCGTGATTCGCGCCCGGACGCTCGAGGAATTGCTCGACACCGCCGTCCTTCTCTCCTCGCAGCCTCTGCCGCGCGGCAATCGCGTCGCGGTGCTGACGAACGCCGGAGGCCTCGGGATCCTCTGTGCCGATGCCTGCGACGGCGCGGGGCTCGAACTGCCGGAACTCGCAGAGGAGACGCGGGCAAGACTACGGCTCTCGACGCCCGTCGAGGCGAGCCTTTCGAACCCGGTCGACCTGCTCGGATCGGCGACGGCCGTCGACTACGAGGCGGCGTTGCCCGCGCTTCTTGCCGACCCGGGGATCGACGCCGTGATCGCTCTGTTCGTCCCGCCCGTCGTCGCGACCGCGGATGATGTGTCGGCCGCGATCGGCCGGGGGAGCGCGGGGTCGGACAAGCCGGTGCTTCCGGTCGTGATGAGCTCCGACGGAACACCGGCCGGCGGTTTCGCGTATCCGGAGTCGGCAGCTCGCGCGCTCGGCCTCGTTGCGCGCCGGGCGGCATGGCTGCGGCGACCGGCGGGTGAGGTTCCGAACCTCGAAGGGCTCGACCGCGCCGCTGCCAGGGTCATCGTCGAGCGGGCGGTCGCGACCGCGGAGGATGGCTGGCTCGATCCCTCCGACACGCGCTCGCTCCTCAGCGCCTACGGGTTGCCGCTCGTCGTCGAGCGGTACGCCACGACCCCGCACGCGGCCGTCGCGGCGGCGGGTGAGCTCGGCTATCCGGTTGTCGTGAAGACGGCCGCACCTGGCGCGCACAAGACCGAGTCCGGAAGCGTCCTCGTCGACGTGCGTGACGCGGCGAGTGTGACCGCCGCGGTCGAGCGGATCGGCGGCTCGGTGATCGTTCAGCCGTACGTCAAGGGCGGCGTCGAGCTCTTTGCCGGGATGATCCAGGATCCGGTCTTCGGGCCGCTCGTTGCGTTCGGGCCGGGCGGCGTGCTCGCGGAGCTGATCGGCTCGGTCCGACTGGCGCTCGCACCACTCACCGACCTCGACGCAGACGAGCTCGTGACGAGCGGCAAGGCCGGACGCCTCGTCGCCGGCTGGCGTGGAGCCGCTCCGGCGGACGCGGGGGCGCTGGCGGATGTCCTGCACCGTCTGGCCCGCCTCGCCGAAGACCATCCGGAGGTCGGCGAGCTCGACCTGAACCCCGTGATTGCCGATGAGCACGGCTGCGTCGCGGTCGACGCCCGGGTACGCGTGCGGCGGCTACAAGGCACGCAGCACCCGAAGACCTGGTGACCTGAAGCATCCTCCGCCGGGCGGCCGTCCATCCGGCAGGTGTAGGAAACTACGCGACGAGCCAGAAGAATCCGTACCCCAGCGCCGCGAGCCAGACCAACTGCGCAGCGGTGATCACGGAAAGGACGGTGAAATCTTGTACGCGAGCTCCGCCGCTCACACGAGGCAGAAGATGAACGTCGGTCCGCTCATCTGGCTGCTCGGTTGCGTCGCGTTTTGGATCCTGATCGGATACGCCCTCTTCGCGCTGGCGTTCTAGAACACCCGTCAGCAGCCCATCGGCCACCGCCGCCATCGTCGTCATGGCTCTCCCCTGCTGCTTTCGCGGAACTACGAGTGCAGCCTGCCCACGACTTGCGTGCCGCGTCAACTCGTGAACGTAAAATGTGTGTTTGGTAATCGGCCGCCGATCTGCCACGATGCGCGGGCGGCGCGGCTGATTCCCTCTCTCCCGGCATCGCCGTGCCTGACGTCGTCGCGCGGCCGCCGGAGCTCAGTCGGCCCCGCGGCGGCGTCCTACGTCGCGGCACTGACGAAGCCAAGGATCGCGGCAACGAGCGCTTCGGGAGCGTCCTCCTGGACGAGGTGGCCCGCGCCTGCGATCGGCTTGAAGTCTGCGTGCCCGATCAGTCCCGCGAGCCTACGGCCGTGCTCGATCGGTAGCCAGCGGTCCTGCTCGCCCCAAAGGATGAGCGTCGGGCAGCGCGTCTCGTGGTAGCGCGGTTCGATTTCGTCGGTGAAGCGCTGGTCGAATTGGGTCATCTGGCGATAGAAGCCCGCCTGGCCGGCGTCGTCCAGCCACGGCTGCAGGTACGGCGCGAGCTCACCTTCGGGAAGCTCCCGATTGATTGCCCCGCGTACATAGGTCGAGAGAATCGCCTTGTGGATGTCCCGCGGAAGGCTCTGAAAAGCTTCCTCGTGCCCCCGCACGTGTCGGTCGAGGCCGATTCCCCACGGGGCCACGGCAACGGGGTCGATGAGCGTCAGCGTCTGAAAGTCGCGGCCAGCGAGAAGGTGTGTGCGCAGGGCGGCCGCTCCGCCGAAATCGTGAGCGACGACGTGCGGCCGATCGAGCGCCCAGTGGTCGAGTAGCTCGGCGAGCAGCAGGTCCTGAACTCCGAGCGAGACGTCTTGTGCCTCCCGCTTCTCCGAGCGTCCGTAGCCGAGGAGATCGAAGAAGTAGAGCCGATGGCGATCGGCAAGGTGCGGCGCGACCCGGTGCCAGACGTAAGACGAAAAGGGCGTGCCGTGCACGAGAACGATTGGCGGCCCCTCGCCGAACGTGCCGTACCGAACAAGATCGCCCCGGAACATGTACGTCTCGTCGAGCTGCCACTCATCCATTCTCGCCTCCACTCGTAACGTGCGATTACCGTTTGACCAGTTACGAATCTATGGCCCGCCCTGTAACTTGTCAAGAAGATTTGGTAAGTTACGAGGCGATGGCACGCGCTTGCTTCGACCTCGTCAACAGCGAGGTCTGGTACGGACTCGGGCCGCTCGAGGATCGGCTCGCCTCCGACTCCAGCTGGCTTGCTGAGTTCTTGACGCGCTGGCACCTCGCAGCGCCCCGCCGGCGCACGAGGCGGGAGCTCGACGAGCTCGCGCGACTGCGCTCGCTTCTACGGCGGCTGATCGAGTCTGTTGCGGCAGGCGGGCGGATACCTGGCGCAGATCTCGTCGAGCTCAACGGGTTCCTCGTGGCTCGCCCCCTCCGCCGGACACTCGCGCGAAGCGGCGCCGCCTACGAGCTCGCGCTGGCCCCCGTCCGCTCCGACTGGACAGCCACGCTCGCCGAGATCGCGGCATCCTTCGCCGAGCTCGCAGCCGGCGTCGAGCTCGGCCGCATCAAAGTCTGCTCGAACCCCCAGTGCCGCTGGGCGTTCTACGACGAGACCAAGAATCGCCGGCGGCGATGGTGCGACTCGGCGATCTGCGGCAACCGCGACAAGGTGAGGCGCTTCCGGGAACGTGCGGCGGCGGCGGGAAGTTGAACGGCAATCGCGCTGGTCGAGGTCGACGCTGCCTTGGTCCGGCGCAGTGTCAGGTATGGGGCAGACCCGAACGTGGCGCAAGACCAGGCACCTGTTCGTCGCGCCTCGCTCGAGCTTGGAGCTGTAAGCGAGCACCGCGTAGCACGTGTGCTATACGCGGTCCGATGGCACGACGGATCACACAGCGCGAGCTGCGCAACGAGAGTGGCGAGATCATGCGGGCGCTCGGGCGTGGGGAGACATTCGTGGTCACGCGCAACGGAGTCCCGGTCGGCGAGTTGATGCCTCTCCGCCGGCGACAGTTCGTCTCGGTGGAAGCTGCGCTCGCGATGTTCGGCGGCGCACCCGTCATCGATGCCGAACGGTTCTTGGGTCGACGTAGACGAGTTGGTCGACCAGGACGCTACCCCACGTGGCTGAGCGATCCCACGGGCGTGGACTCATCGACACGTCCGTCGTGATCCATCTCGAGCGCGTCGATCAGGTCTTGCTGCCCTCCGAACTCGCCATCTCGGCGGTGACCTGGCAGAACTTGCAGCCGGCCCGCATTCGACCGCGGATCCGGCTGAGCGTGCTCGCCGGCAGGACAGGCTCCAACCAACGGAGGCAACGTTCGAGCCGCTGCCTCTGGATGGAGGAGTCGCTCGCGCCTATGGCCGGATTTACGCTGCCGTCCGCGCTGCCGGACGTCAAGCGCGAGGTCGACGCGCCTTCGATCTCGCAATTGCCGCTCGCCAGCGATCTTCCGCTCCACACGCGGACCCCGGATGATTTCGCTGAACTCGCAAATCTCATCGAAGTCGTAGCTGTATGACACGTTCGAACCCAACGTCGCCACAGGTTTGCGCAACGTTCGAAAGGCGCCGGGCCATGACCTCGACGGTTCAAGCGATCGAGTGAAAGTGGAGCGTATCGGGATCGAACCGATGACCTCCGCCTTGCAAAGGCGGCGCTCTCCCAGCTGAGCTAACGCCCCGAGCGCGCCGATTGTAGCCCGGGAACCGGAGCGCGGAGACGCCCGTCCTTCGGGAGGAATCGCCTCCGCTCCGTGAGCATGGCCGGCTTTCTCAGGCCGCGCGGGAGAGCCGCTCTTCTTGCCGCGCCCTCTGGATGATCTGGTCGCGGTCTCCGTTACGGAGAAGAGCGCGAGCATTGCGCTGCTCGTCCCAGAGCCGGGCGATGCGCTCCTCGAGCTCGAGATGCTCGGACTTGAGCGTCGCGTCGAAACCCTGGGACAGCGCCCGCATCACGTACGAGCGGCGGTCGGAAAGGCGGTCGATCTCCTCTTTGATGTCGGTCAGCGTTCGCATGTCTGTGAAAACGCCGGCCCCCCGTCAAGTATTCCTACGAATACCCGAGTTCATCGAGGCGGTCTTCGTCGAGGCCGAATTCGTGTGCCAGCTCGTGCAGGACGGTGATCCGGATCTCGGCCTCGAGCTCTGCCGGGTCGGGAAACGACTCGACGAGAGGGCGCCGGTAGATCGAGATCGTCGTCGGTACGTACTCGTGCGTCTCCCAGAGCCCGAAGAGGTCGGGGTCGTCGGGATGCTCTTCCTCGATCAGGACCGCGACGTTCTCGAGAGCACGCGCGAGCGGGGGCGGCAGCTCGTCGAGCGCGCGCCGGACGTGCTCCTCGAAGCTCAAAAGCGGGGCCGGAGAGGAGCCCGGACCTGGAATGCCCGGATTGTGAGGGCGCCGAACAGGAACCCGCCGACGTGTGCCGCGAAGGCGATTCCGCCGCCCGAGTTCGGCTGCGTCAGCGAGAAGCCGCTCTCCCAGAGCTGAAGGAGGAACCACAGGCCCAGGAAGACCGAGGCGGAAAGCCGCCAGGGCAGGAAGCCGAAGAGAAGCGTGACCACTCGTGCGCGCGGTAGCAACACGAAGTATGCGCCGAGCACGCCCGCGATCGCACCGCTCGCCCCGACATTCGGGATGCTCGCCGCGTGTGTGCCGGCCCAGTGCAATGTCACCCAGGTCTGCGACAGGGAAGCCGCGAAGGCGGCTGCGAGGTAGAAGACGAGGAACCGCAACCGCCCCGTCACATCTTCGACGTTGTTCCCGAAGATGAAGAGAAAGAGCATGTTTCCCAGGATGTGCAGCCAGCTCGCGTGCAGGAAGGCGCTCGTGACGGCGCCCTCCGGCCAGGCGAGGTGGCTCCGTGCGGCCCCTTCGCACGGGCCGCTGACGGCGCAGGGGTAGAACGCGTAGTGATCGATGCGGCCGGCGCGCGATCCGAGCTCCCAGAAAAAGATGACGAAGTTGGCGGCGATCAGCGTCCAGGTGACGACCGGCGGCCGGCGGGTCGGAACATTGTCGAAGAGGGGGAGCACGCCGACTACCTCGTGGTTGTTTGCTCAGCCGGGCTCGCCGAGTGCGTCACGCAACGCGGCGAGGCCGGCGAACACGCGGCTCTTGACGGTGCCGAGTGGGACATCGAGTCGCTCGGCGAGCTGGCTCTGCGTGAGGCCCCCGTAGTACGAGAGCTCGAGCGCCGTTCGCTGGTCGTCCGGCAGGTTGGCGAGTGCCGCTTGAACGGTGCGGCGCTGTTCGCGGATTGCGGCGGTCTCGTCGGTCGCGTCGCCGGAGGCGACTGGTGCGTCCTCGAGTGGCTGAGTGCGCCGGCGATCCTCGCGCCGCACGAGGTCGACGGCGCGCCGGTGCACGAGCGTCAGGACCCAGGTGGACGCCTTGCCGCGCCGCGGGTCGAACGAGGCCGCCGTGCGCCAGACAGCGAGGAAGGCGTCCTGGACGGCATCCTGCGCGAGCGACGTGTCGCGGAGGATCCGGAAGGCGAGCCCGTAGGCGACGCGATCGAACCGGTCGTACAGCTCGGCGAGCGCGCCTTCGTCCGCGCGCGCAAGGCGGGATAGAACTTCCTCGTCACTGAGTTGTCCGAGCGAGTACGACATTGCGGCCCCGCAAGCCTACGGGCCGAGGCGACCGATCAGAACGCGTACGGAACGAGCGCAAGCGCGCCGAGGGCGTACCAGGCTCCAAAGCAGACTCCGAGCGCCCCGAACGCCGGTACGACCCGGGCGAACGCCAGCTGCATCCGGGGGCGTCCGAGCACGAACCCGAACCCGGTCGAGAGCATCGTCATCGAGACCGCTGTGCAACCGGCGAACAGGCCGAGCGCAACGAGCGCCAGCGCGTGGCTGTGGATTGCCGCGAGCAGCAGGACGCCGACCCCGCCGCTGCCTCCGATCCCGTGGATGAGCCCGATGCCGAACGCCTGCCAGGGCGTTCGCCGGGGAGGCACTCGTAGGTGAGAGTGATCGTGCGCGAAGGCGCCGCGGCGCCAGCGAAGCAGGAGCCAGAGGGCGAGCGCCATGATCACGAGGCCGATCGCCACCTCGGCGCTCTGCTCGACTCTCGGCGGGAGGTACGACTTCCAGATCACGATCGGCACGCCGAGCACGAGCAGCGATGACGCATGACCGAGGCCCCAGGCCAGGCCGAGGCGTGTCGCACCTCCTCGGCCGTTCGTGACGAGCGTCGTCACCGCCGCGAGGTGATCGGGGTCGGTCGCGTGCCGCAGGCCGAGGAGGATCGCGAGGCCAACAACGATCACGAGCGTCGTGCCGTCCGAGAAATGGATGAGCCAGTGGTCGAGGCCAAACATCAGAGGCTCACCTTCGGAAGCGCCCGGGCGACCATTGCGATACCGGCAATGACGATGACGAGAGCGCTGACCGCGGGAAGCACGCTGAGCACCCGTCCGCTGCCGTCGAAGCGGGCGAACGCTCGCTTCGCAAGGACAGCGACGAGCCCGACACACGTGATCGCGAGTGCGAGACCGACGCTGAAGGCGAGCACGAGCAGCATCCCGAACGCCACGCGGTGCAGCGAGATCGCTGCGAGCAGGACGACGAGCGCCGACGGACACGGAAGGAGGCCTCCCGAGATCCCGACGGCGAGCAGCGACCTTCGCTCGCCGTGCGCGTGCCCGTGCCCGTGGTGGTGATGGTCGTGCCCGTGCTGATGGGCTCGCGCGTGCCGGGCCCGCGCTGCCAGCACGAACGCTCCGACGCCCACGACCATGACCCCGGCGCTGAGGTCGAGCCAGGGATAGAGATGGTCGGGAACGATCCACTGCGAGAGGAGAAGCGTCACGCCGCCGAGCGCGAACACGCCGGCGGTATGCGTCGCGGTCGTGATCAGGCCGAGGAGGGCAGCGTGCCACGGTGTGCCACGCGATCCGACCATGTAGGCCGAGACGATCGTCTTGCCGTGGCCGGGCGAGAGCGCGTGCGCGGCGCCCCAGAAGGTCGCGAGGAGGAGGGAGATGAGGACGACGAGTGCGCTCAGATGGCGGCGGGCGACGAGGGAGGCGAAGCCGGAGTCGGCGACCCGGTCCGGCGCTGCAAGTGCCCTGCCGGAGAGCAGGACGGGGGCGGCGTCGTTGGTCGGTTTCAGGGTCGCAACGGCGCGAGAGACGTCAAGCGGGCTCGAGAGGAGATCCTTTGGGTAGGCACGCAGCTCGCTCGATGTCGAAGGTGTCTTCGCCCCGAAGACGATCTCTTTCCAGCCGATTCGCCTCGAATAGTTGCGGTCGTCGACGGTCACACTCGTATTGCCCTCGATGTGCGGCCCCACGAGGATCGCCTGGAACCGCGTCGTTCGTAGGCCTGCCGCTCCGGGCGGGTGCGCGAGCGCGGTGCGGATGATACGAAGGCGAACCGGGCGGCCGTCCGCCGTGATCGACAGAGCGCCGATGCGAATCGGGACGCGTTGCAAGGTTGGGATCTCCGCCATGTCGACGACATAACGGACATAGAGCCGGTCCCCCGCGACCTGGATGCGTGCGAAACGGTTGATGGTGAAGTTGCCGAGCGGGTGGGCCGACGCGCCGGCGACGGGGACGAGCAGATAGCAGACGGTCGCGACGAGCAGCAGGCGCTTCGAGAGTCGTTTCATGATGCGAGCCTCCTCAAGGTCGAGGTCCAGAGAACGGAGAAGTGGGGGTTGAGCGCAGTCGCGCGGCGCGCCCAGGGGCCGGGGTCATGGCCGAGGCAGCGCTCGATCTCGGCGCGGTGGAAGAGCTTTGCGCTGTCGTGCGTGCCAAGTCGTAGCGCGAGCTGCGAATACCGCAGCGCTTCGCCGCAGCGCCCGTTTCGCGCAAGCGCCCAGGCGAGCACGTCGGCACCGTCGATGGAGGGACGTTCGCGCTCGGCCTTGCGAGCCAGGGCGAGCGATGCGCGCAGGCGGATCCCATGATCGACGTCGAAGAGCGCCGTTTCGAGATCGGTGCGCACGCCGTTTGCGGCGAAGAGGCGCCGGATTCCATCTTCGGTCGCGTACTGCACTCTCGCGGCGCGGGGATGACCCGTGGCGTGCAGGAGGTCGGCGTAGAGCCCGACGAACTGCGGCAGCGGGATGGTGTCGACCGCGCGCCGCTCGAGCGCCGTCGCGTGCACGAGCTGCCCGCGTGCGAGATCGAGCTGCGCCATCGCGTCGAGGGCATAGACGTAGCCGGGGAAGATGCGCAAGGATTCGCGGAGGTAGGTCGCGGCGCTGCCAAGCCGCCCGCGCGCGAGTTCGAGCTTTCCGAGCTGCCACTCCGTCCAGGCGAGCGGTTCCTTCTCGTCTGCGGCGGCGTCGCGGGCGAGCAGGAGAGCGACGTGCGCGCCGGCATCGTTCCCGAGCAGCTCGCGCGCATAGGCAACACGCGCATACGAGGAGACGCCCGGCTTCAGGCGCGCCATCGTGTCAAAGGCACGGAAGGCCGCGCGGTAGCGCCCGAGCTCGACGAGCGCATCGCCCACGGCGCCGTAGTTGCGCGCGGTCGTCGGTGAGATCTCGACGGCCTGCCGGGCGAGCACGAGCGCGGTGCCGAAACGGTGGCGAGAAAGGGCAAGGGAGGCGAGACCCCCGGTCGCGGTGAGGTCAGCGGGCGAAAGGCGTCGCGCGCGGCGGAGCACGCCCGCGGACTTCGCGTAGTAGGAGGGGTCGCCCGTCTCGCGGGCACGCTGCTGGTAGGCAAGCCCGAGCAGGTCGAGCCCGCGCACGGAGTTCGGGCGGCCGCGCAACCCGGCCTGGAGCGCGAGGACGAGGGCCTGCGTGTCCCCGGCGGCGAACCCGGCCTGAAGCTGTCCGGAAGAGCCATGTCCCGGGGACTGTCCCCCAGACATGTCCGACGCGGCCATGCCTCCGAAGAGGAGGGCGGCGGCGGCCGTGGCCGCCACCGCCCCTGCGACGAGAAGCCGCATCCTCGTCATTACTTCTGCTGTCCGTGCGTGTCGTCGGCGCCGCTGAGCGGATCGGCGACGTAGGGGAACTGGCTCATCGCGGCTGTATCGCCGTTGTTGACCCCGTCACCGAGCGGGAGCTTGTGGCCGAGGAGGAAGCCTCCGACCGCTTGCTCAGCGATATCGATGACGTCGTCGTTCAGACGGCGGCCGTTGGGCCAGCCCTGGTTGTCGCCGCCGAGCACTCCGAGTCGCGACTGGCTCGCCTCGGGAGTGACCGGGATGGACAGGTTGATCCGCAACTCGTCGGCGGGCGTCGAGCCCGTGAACGTGACCTTCGGGATGCCGGTGAGGAGCACCTGCACCAGGTCGTCGCGGTTGTTCGTCGGCACGCCGAGTGAGTAGAGCTTGTTGATCACCGCGGCGAGAATCGGCGTCTTGTAGTACTTCACGAACTGCGCGTCGTGCGCCGGGTCTGTCCGATTCCAGAGGTCCTTCAGCCCGGTCGGGATGACGACCTCGTTGATCAGCGGGTTGCCGAGACGTGAGACCTGCACCCACGGCCCGTGGCCACGGCCGCCGACGGTCGTGCGATGCCGGTCGGCTGCCGACCAGATGCCGATCGTGTGCGACGACGTGTCGACCTGCGAGATCGGGATCTGCAGGGCGATCGAGTGCACGGCGTAGCCGGCGAGGAAGTCCTTGCCACCTCCGACGTTGCCCGTTCCCTTGCGGATCGCGAGCAGGTCGAAGATGTCACCGACATCGGCGAAGAACGGATCGTCACGCTGGCCGGCGAACACCGAGCCGCCGCCTGCGAGTGAGGTCACCGCTTTCATTGCGGTCGCGTGGTAACCGGGAGTCGTCCGAGGTCCGATGTTGTCGGGCGGCGTCATACCGTGCGCGATCACCTGCCCCTTGCCCTTCACGACACGGGTGACCGTGTAGGGCTGTGAGGTGTCTCCGAGGAAGAACGATCCCGTCTTCCGCTGGAACTGGAAGTAGTACGAGACGTCGGGTCTCCCGTCGCCGTTGCGGTCGACGTAGATGTCGTACCGGGCGGACGGCGAGAACGTGTAGTAGTTCGGCCCGGCCGCCGGATCCTCGCCCGGGATGAAGTTGCTGACGATGGTCAGCGTGTCCGGCTTGTCCGGCGAGCGGAACGCGTACAGGTCGGTGTTGTCCGCCGACGGGTCTTCCGAGATCAGTGGTGCTTCTCGATGGCTCGACGCACTCGCGGCGCCGGGACCGGACCCGCGGAGCACCGCCGCCACGAGGGCGAGCGTCACCAGCGCGGCCGCCACGAGGGCGACTGCCAGCTTGCGCATGAGGTTCTCCTAACTTGCGGGGGTTTTCCGGCAACTAACTGCCGGTGTGTCGCGCGTGATTCGCCCGCTGGCCGAAACCGGTTCGGACCTCGCTAGGAGGCGATGTTCTCGCGCACGCGCTCGGCGACCGATGCCATCTCGAGCTTCGCGCCGGTCACGTCTTTCAGGAGGGCATCGGCGGTCGGGCCTTGCCCGAGTGACCAGAGCTCGCGCAGGAGGTCGCCCGTTTCGCGGCGCGCGAACCACGTGCTTCCGAACTCGCTGCGCAGGAAGTCGCGGAACTGCGCCTCGAATGCCCACGAGCGTAGGTATCCCGTCACGTAGAAGCTTCCGTCGATGTCGTCCAGGTAGCTCTCCGGATTCACCGGCAGCTTCAGCGCGTCGCTCAGGATCTCGAAGTAGCGGCTGCGCATCGACTTCACGTCGTCGCTCTGGAAGTACTCGATCTCGTAGAGAAGCTTGGCGGCGTAGCGGCGCACGAAGTAGAGGAGCGAGACGGCGCCGTCGTGCGCGAGCCGGTCGACGCGAGGCACGTCGAGCCGCCGGTTCAGCCAGGCCGAGTCGGTGACGAGATGCTGCAGGAGCATCGCCCAACCCTCGGTGACGGCCATGTCGCCCAGGCGGCGCGCCTCCATCGGGAGGTCAGCGCTCGTGTTCGCGTAGTGCTCGGTGTGCCCGGCCTCGTGGAAGAGCGCTTCCCAGTCGTCTTTCCCGCCGATCGGCTGAATGACGAGCATCACCTTCCCGGGCACCTCGATCGGCGCGCAGAACGCGCGCGGGGTCTTCGAGGGACGCGGCTCGAGGTCGAGGTGCACGTTTTTCTGCGCGTGCAGATCGAACCCGAGATCGGCGAGCGTCGATTCGAGTGCCGGCAGCATGCGGTCCGAGGGATACAGCTCGTCGAGCTCGCTCGCGCGAAAGAGGCGCGGGACATCCCACGATCTGGCCTCCGACAAGCCGATTCCGAGCCGCGATCGAAACAGCCGATCGCCTTCGCGCTCCCAGAGCTTTTCGGTCTCGTCGAGCAAAGAACGACACTCCTCGGCGAGCGCGGCAAGGTTGAAGCCGAAGCCTTCGTAGAGCTCGTAGTAGTTCGGTGCGTCGAGCTGTCGGACGGCCGATCGATCGATCTCTGCCGCGTCGAGGTACACCGGGTTCAGCTGCTCGTCGAGCAGTCGAAGCCGCGCCTCCTCGAGCCGCTGCCGCGTGGCCCGGTCAGCCTCGTTCGACATTGCGACCCGGATCATCCGATAGGGAATCTGCTTTCCGTCGACGGTTGCTTCCAGCTCGGCTTCAGCCCGCGCCAGCGTTTCAGCATGCCGCCGGGTCAGGTTCCCGAGAAATCCCTCGCACGCAAAGCGCCAGAGCTCGGTCGGGGCACCCTGCATCTTCTGGGCGGTTTCGAGCGTTGTCAGCTCGTTGTAGCGCTCGTAGACCTGCTCGACGTCGAGCGTGTCCTTCAGGCCCGCGAAATGGAGGTAGTACTCCTCGTCGAGGTCGGCGATGAACCGGTCGCCTCGGTCGCGGAATGCATCGAGCTCGCGGTTGGTGGGCGGGATGGTCGACATGGGCGCCTAGGATACGCGCCGTGCGCGAGCTGACCGTCACTACCGACCGGCGCACGCAGCTCCTCGACATCACGCAGCGAGTTCGCGGCGCCGCTCGGGGTGCAGACGGCGCGGCGGTGCTCGTCTACGTGCCGCACACGACGGCAGGCCTGACGATCAACGAGCACGCTGACCCGCTCGTCGCCCGAGACTTCGAGATGGCGCTCGAGAAGCTCGCGCCGGAGGGTTGGGGCTGGCAGCACATCGAGGAGGGTGAGGAGAATGCGCCGTCGCATGTTCGTGCCGCGTTGATGGGGCCGCAGGTGCTGATCCCTCTCCGAGACGGAGAGCTTGCACTCGGTAGGTGGCAGGGCATCTTCTTCTGCGAGCTCGACGGCCCGCGGACGCGGAGCGTCTTCGTCTCCGTGCTCGCCTAGTTTCCCGGCGCCCAAAGCGGATCGCCGCAAATCGGTGCCAGCCGCAAATCGGTGCCAGCCGCAAATCGGGGCCCGCCGCAAATCGGTGCCATGGAAATCGGTGCCAGGCACCGTTACGAGTGCGTGACGATCCGCCCACAGCTCTTTCGCAATTGCGCTGGCGTCGGCATCATGGGTAACGAAGGTCGTTGAGCCTCGGTGCCAGGCACCGTTACGAAACGCATCGTGACGGTTGGGTGCCGGTTGTAGGCGCCACTCCGGCGGGATGCCGGCGCTACTCCGATGAGCGGCGGGGAACGACCTCGAGGATTGCCCCAATACGCCGAGGGCGGGCTCGCGACCTGCCCGGTTGCCGGCCGGCGGCCCGGCCCGGCCCGGCCCGGCCCGCCGCGGATCGACGGAACGCCGGCAACCGCGCGGCCGTGGGTGGCGAGCAGCACCTGCCGTTTCCGGCCGAGCCCGGCGTGAAGTGCGTCCGCCTCGTGCTGCCGGGCGCCGCTACCTTCCCGCACATGGCTGCCCCCGTTCAGCGCGACCAGGAGCTCGAGCTCACGGTCGATTCACTTGCCTACGGCGGCAACGGTGTCGCCCGCCTCGACGGCTTCGTCGTCTTCGTTCGCCGCGGCCTTCCCGGGGACACGGTTCGCGCGCGGGTGACAAAGGTGCAGCGCCGGCACGCGGAGGCGATTGCGACCGACATCCTCGCATCGGGGCCGCAGCGCGTCGAGGCGCCCTGCGTCCACTACCCGGCGTGTGGCGGGTGCAGGTTTCAGGATCTCGCGTACGAAACGCAGGTCGCCACGAAAGAGCAGTGGGTGCGCGACTCGCTCCAACGCCTTGCCGGCCTCGTGGACATTCCGCTCGAGCCGATCCTCCCGGCCGCATCGAAGTTCCACTACCGCAACAAGATGGAGTATTCGTTCGCCCAGACGGAGGACGGTCCGACGCTCGGCCTTCACAAGCAAGGACGCTGGGACGAGGTGTTGCAGATCGACGCGTGCTGGCTTGCGAGTGACGCCGGCAACGCGATCCGCAACCGCGTTCGCGCATGGGCGCGGGAGGAGAAGCTCGTGGCCTACGACCAGGAGACGCACGAGGGATACCTCCGCCATCTCGTGATCCGCGAGGGGCGCTCGACCGGCCAGGCTCTCGTGCAACTCGTCACTGCGCGAGGCGAGCGCTTCGACCGCGAACGGCTGATCGAGGTGCTGACCGAGATCCCCGAGGTGCGTTCGATTCACTGGGCGGTGAATCGCGGCGTGGCCGAGGTCACGAACCTCCCGACCGAGCTCCTGTGGGGCGAGGATGCGATCGAGGAGGAGATCGACGGCCTGCGCTTCCGGGTACGCCCGAACGCCTTCTTGCAGACGAACATCGAGATGGCGACCAAGCTCTACGGACTCGCGCGCGAGTACGCCGGGCTCACGGGCGGCGAGACGGTGTACGACCTCTACTGTGGCATCGGCACGATTGGTCTCTCCCTCGCGGCCAAGGCGATGACCGTCTGGGGAATCGACATCTCGGAAGAGTCCGTTGCCTGCGCCATCGAGAACTCCGAGCTGAACGGCATCGGCAACGCAGCGTTCTTCGCCGGCAACGTCGGCGAGGTGCTCGCGGACCTGCGGCAGCGGGCGGGCGACCCAGACGTCGTCATCGTCGACCCTCCGCGGGCCGGGCTCGCCGGCAAGGCGCTGAAGCGCCTCGGCGAAATCGGAGCGCCGCGCATCGTGTACGTCTCGTGCAACCCCACCACACTTGCAGGCGACCTTAAGCGGCTCGGTGAGGACTATGGCTACCGGCTCGCGAAGGCGCGGCCGGTCGACATGTTCCCCCACACCCCGCACGTCGAGTGTGTCGCGCTCCTCGAGCGCGATCCCGGGGCCGCCCTCGACGCAGCGTGACCACGTTCGTCTGCAAGGCATGCGGCACGCAGTACCCGCCCGGTGACGAGCCGCCCGGCGCGTGCCCGATCTGCGAGGACCCGCGCCAGTACGTGCCGCACGACGAAGGCCAAGTGTGGCTGACGTGGGACGAGGTGCGCTCGGGCAGGCGCGCCGAAATTCGTGACGACCACGGCATCCTCGGCCTCGGCAGTGACCCGGGCTTCGCGATCGGCCAGCGCGCGCTCGTCGTGAAGAGCACCGCGGGGAATGTGCTCTGGGACTGCATCACCTATCTCGACGACGAGATCGTCGAGCGTGTCTCGGCCGAGGGTGGGCTCGCGGCGATCGCCATCTCTCACCCGCACTACTACGGAGCGATGGTCGAGTGGGCGCACGCGTTCGCCTGTCCGATCTACCTGCACGAAGCTGAGCGGAAGTGGGTGATGCGTCCTGATCCATCGGTGCAGTTCTGGGAGGGCGAGACGAATGTGCTCGCCGGCGGCGTCACGCTCATCCGCTGCGGCGGGCACTACGAGGGTGGGCAGGTGTTGCATTGGGCCGAGCGGCGCGCGCTCCTCGCCGGCGACATCGTGCAGGTGATTCCGGATCGCCGTTTCGTCTCGTTCATGTACTCCTATCCGAACCTGATTCCACTCTCGGCGTCGCGGGTTCAGCGGATCGCTGCCGCGCTCGAGCCGTTCCCGTTCACAACGATTCACGGTGCCTGGTGGGATCGGTTCATCGAGCGGGACGGTTCCGCCGTCCTCCGCCGGTCGGCCGACCGCTACGTGCGCGCGGTCACCGATCCGGGTTTGCCCTCGTAACCGGCGCGCGGTCGCCCGGTCCCGGTCGGCCGCGCAGGCGCCTCCAGATCAGATCGGCGTTCGGCAGCAGAAAGCCGATCGCGATTCCGGGCAGCGCCGGGAGCCCGTTCAGGTTCAGCCACACGGTGAGCGCGATCGTCGCGCCGAGCGCGGCAACGAGGCAGGCCCACGTCACGTACAGGCGCAGCTCAAATCGTGCCGCGGCTGCGAGGAAAAGGGCGAAGAAGAGCAGATCGGGAATCCCCAGGTTCGCGGCTGAGTGCCCACCCGGGACCGGGAACGCGAACGACAAGACCGTGAACACGTGTTCATGGTGGGAGACGATCGTCTTCGTCGGGCCTCGCCACACCGAGTAGGCGTCGACCCAAGGGATGATCGAGGCGACGAGCACGACCCAGGCGAGCGTCTCGAAGTAGCCGAGGAACCACCAACCGAGGAAGGTCGTTGCGCCTAGGCGCGCGAAATTCGCCCCGATCGACACGTGCGCCACGGTCAGGAGGGCGGCCAGGGCGGCGAACGAGACGCCCAGTGGCATGAGCCAGCGGGCCTCCCGAAACGGGAGCGCCAGCAGCACCAGGCCGAACACGGCGGGCATGAGCACGCACGCGATCCACGCGACGTCCCACCACGTTCCCGCCTGCCAGAGGTGTGGCGAGACGGAGTAGTAGACGACGAGGGGCCCTAGTAGGGCGGCAAGGCGGCCCACCAGGGGCCAACGGATTTGAACGCGTTCCAAAATGCGGTCTTTGCCGGCGCCTCGTCGAGTGCGGAGTCGATGTCCGGGACTGCGAGCGCTTCGATCGTCGGTGTGAGCTGTTGCAGCTCGCCGAGGGTCGCAAGGACGGGCTGCGACAGCGGGAAGGCGATGCCGTTCAAGAACTCGAGCGCATCCTCGCCCATGACGACGACGAGCTTTGGTTGGACGATCCGCAGCTCGCGCGCGAGCCAGTCGCGCGCGAGGGCGGGGTCGCAGCCCGCGAATTTGACGGCGTTCGTCCCGTACACCTCCATCGGGTCGACACGCAGTCGTTGCAGCGACTTGATCAGCGCGTTGCCGGCACGACCGTGGAAGGCGACGCCCTCCTGGAGCTCCTGCGCCTGCGCCCCGAATTTGAGGAGGAAGATGTTCGCCAGCGGGTGCCCGGTCGGAAGCGCGGTCGGAGCCCCGTCCGCGGCTTGCGCGATCTCATGCGACAGGCGATTGATCTCGGTGATCGCCTTGCGGAGGTAGCGCTCGTAGATCTCGTCTGTGGTCACGGCAGAGGCCACGGCGGCACGGGGACCTTTCGGCTTTAGCGGACCTTCTCCTTGACCTGCGCGACCCATTTCAACGACTGAAGGTAGGCGAGTGACTTCGGGCGGCGCAGGACCTCTGCGCTGCGGAGCGAGATCATGAACTCCTCGGGATCGCGGAACGCCCGCATCCGCAACACCCCCGTGCCGACGCCCTGAAGGACGTGCGCGTCGGATCCCGCGCCCATCGTCAGGTTGTACTTCCGCGCAAACCGCAGCGCCTCGTCGTTGAACGCCTCGAACAGGAGGCGGGCGTTGTAGACCTCGAGCACGTCGATCTCCGCGATCGCCCGATGCAACGTCCGGGGGTCGGGAATCGAATGCAGACGGTCGAACGGATGCGGGACGTAGACGAGGCCACCCTGTTCCCGGATTGCCTCGACGGTGTCCGCGAAGCTCATTCCGCCGCGAATCTCACGCTCGAGGAACAATCCGATCACCTCGCCCTGGTCGTCGGTCTTGACCTCCTCGCCGCGGATGACGATGAGGTCGCGGTCGCGCGCATGGTCGGCGGCCTCGAGCGCCCCGCCGAACACGTTGTGGTCGGTGATGGCGATCGCGCCCAGCCCTTCCGCCTCGGCATAGTCGATGAGCTCGGCCGCGTCGATGCTGCAGTCGTGCGACCACGCGGTGTGCATGTGCAGGTCGGCGAAGATCCAGGGCCGGTCGGCGAGCGGCTCGGTCACCTTGCGCTTGCGACGCCGCTTCCCCAGGTTCGCGTAGATCGACTCGAGCTCGGTGGCAACCACGTCGAAGGTATGCAGTTCGGCATCGGCCCGGGCGGCGGCGCCTTCGCGCACGCGAAACTCGGCGTCGTCGGCGAGCCGGGCTGCCGCCGCAGCCGCGAGCTCGGGCTGGAGCTCGACACCGTGGGGACGTGCGATCGCGCAGCCGGACGCCGCGGCCTCCAGCGTCACGCGCCGCAGGCCCTCGAGGCCGGGCACGAAGATCGCCGCTGCATTGAGGATCGCAGCGCGAGAGGCGGCGTCCCGGGCCGTTCGCAGGTGCACGCGCTGGGCGAGCGCGCGCGGGATTGCGGGCCGGCCGATCAGCGGCCGCGTACGCAGAAGCACGACCTCCCAGCCTGGCAAGTCACGCAGCGCATGAAGGATTCCGCGCGCGACCTCCCGCTCGTTCGGGCGCAGCTCGACGACGATCGTCTGCTCCTTGCGGCGTGGCGCGAAGAGCTCCGTGTCGACGCCGGGTGAAAGCACGCGATAGTCGCCCGGGAACCGCTCCTCGGCTGCAGCTCGCACCGTGTCGGAGAGCGCGACGAGGGCGTCGAGCCGCCCGAGCAGCTTCTCGCGCTGCGAGCGCGCGGGCGGGTACCCGAGACGGTCCGGCGAGGCGAACGTCGCGACCGCGAGCGCGTCGGTGTCGCGAAGCGCGAGGTACGACAGCGACGGCAGGCCCGGCTCGAAGCCGTGCACCACGTCGTAGTCGCCATGCGCGAGCGCGAGCTTCAGGTTCGCCTGCACGCCGACGGGGACGCCGAGCTGCGAGCGTCGCGAGATGGGGATAGCGGGCCCGACTGCGATGACGTCCGGCCGACTGCGGCCCTGAAGCGCGCGGCGGCCGGCGAGCAGATCGGATGCGCGGGTCGACGGCGCGAGCACCGTGACCTCATGGCCGCGCCGTCGCAGAGCCGTTGCGACCCCGCCGACGTGCTCGTTCACGTCGTGCGGTTGCGACCAGGCGAACGGGGTGACGAGGCAGACCCGCATCGTCTGAAGCGTAGCCGCGCTGATTTCGGGCTCGACTCCCGGGCTGACGATGGGCCGCCCTCGGGGGCGGCCCCCAAGCAAGCCTCTAAACCTGCGCAGGCGCCGGCGCGGAGATCTCGCGCCGGTTGCGCTCGATGAACTCCTCGACGAGCTCGGCGGCGTCGTCGTCCTGAATCTGCCGCGGGGGCGACTTCATCAGGTACGAGCTCGGCCCTTCGAGCGAGCCGGAGATGCCGTTGTTCAGCGCGAGCTTCGCGAGGCGCACCGCATCGATCACGATGCCCGCCGAGTTCGGCGAGTCCCACACTTCGAGCTTCAGCTCGACGTTGAGCGGCACGTCGCCGAAGCTCGTGCCCTCCAGCCGGATGTACGCCCACTTGCGGTCGGTCAGCCACGGCACGTAGTCGGACGGGCCGACATGGACGTTACCCGCGCCAAGGTCGTAATCGAGCATCGATGTGACCGCATTCGTCTTCGAGATCTTCTTCGACTCGAGGCGATCGCGCTCGAGCATGTTCAGGAAGTCCGAGTTGCCGCCGACGTTCAGCTGCATCGTCTTGTCGAGGTGAACGCCGCGTTCGCGGAAGAGCGAGGTGAGGACGCGATGGGTGATCGTCGCGCCGACCTGGGACTTGATGTCGTCGCCGATGATCGGCACGCCGGCGTCCTGGAAGCGCTTGTTCCAGTAGTCCTCGCGTGCGATGAACACCGGCATGCAGTTCACCATCGCGCAGCCGGCGGACATGATGTGCTCGGAGTACCAGCGAACGGCGTCCTCCGAGCCGACCGGCAGGTAGTTGACGACGACGTCGACCTTGCGGTCCCTGAGGATGCCGACGATGTCGTCGGTCGGCGAGTCGTCCTTCTCGACGATCTCCGAGAGGTACTTGCCGAGTCCGTCGAGCGTCATGCCGCGATTCACGGTGACGCCGGTCTTCGCGACGTCAGCGAACTTGATCGTGTCGTTCGGATGTGCCCACATCGCGTCGGCGATGTCGGCGCCCACCTTTCCCTTGACGACGTCGAACGCAGCAACGACTTCGATGTCGGAGATGTGGTAGCCACCGAGATCGACGTGCATCAGGCCGGGCACGAATTCGTCCCGCTTTGCGTCCTTGTAGTACGTCAGGCCCTGCATGAACGAGTTCGCGCAGTTGCCGACGCCGATGATGGCGACGCGGACTTTCTCCTGCTGGCGCCCCTTCGCATTCTTCTTTTTGCCGTTGAGCTCACTCACGTTGAAGCCTCCATCAGTTGCTTGCGGACGTGCAGGACGCGCTGGATGACCGTCAACCATGCCGTGCCGGCGAGGAGGGCGAGCGACCAGGGCAGCACGCCCCAGGGTGCGAGAACAAGGCCAGCCGTGATCACGACGACACGCTCTGCCCGCGAGCCGATGCCGACATCGCCGCGCAGGCCGATAGCCTCGGCCTTCGCCCGCGTGTAGGACACGAGGAACGAGCCGGCGACGGCGGCCATCGCGACCGCAACGAACACGGGGTGGTGATCCGTCGCGAGGATGTAGGCGATCGCCGTCAGCATGAAGCCTTCGCTCACCCGGTCGGTGGTCGAGTCGAGGAACGCGCCGAATGGGGTTGTCTTGCCGCCGGCCCGCGCGAGCGCGCCGTCGAGGATGTCGAGGAGTGAACCTGTCACGAACACTCCCGCGGCGAGCCAGTAGAAGAGCAGGTGGTTACGGCTCTCGAAGAGAACGAGAACGGATGCCGCCGCGCACAGCAGGACGCCGCTCGTCGTCAGGGCGTTCGGCGTGACGCGGGTACGGGTGAGGCCGGTGACCGACCGCGAGGCGAGCGTGCGCGCGCCCGTTGTGTAGCCCTGCTTGATCGTGGCCGCTCTGGTCACGGATCTGACCGTAGCAGCGTCCTCGCCGGGGCCCTGCTGCGGGTCGGCAGGCGGTCGGTTACGCCCGGCGAGCGGCAAGCGCGCGGCGAATCGGCTCGTTGTAGACGGCCGCCATCGTCAGGAACGCCACCGCGATCCCTGCGATGCAGTCGAGCCAGAAGTGGTTGCCGGTCGCCATCACCGCGAACCACACCCAGGCGGGCCAGACCGCCCACAGAAGCTTCGCCCAGGGGCGGCGGCAGAGGGAGAAGAGGACGACGCCGACGATCAGCGCGTCGGCAGCGTGCAGACTCGGCATGGCGGCGTACGGGTTTGCAGCCAGGCTGACGAGCCCGTCGCGATGCGTGTTGACGAAACCGACGCCGAGCAGCCGCGGCGGCGCCGTCGGTACGAGGAAGTACCCGACGAGGCCGAGCATGTTCGCGATGAGGATCGAATTGCGAAATCGATGAAAGTCGTCGTGCCGGCGGACATAGACCCAGAGAACCGCGATCCCGACGACCGCGAACTCGGAGAGCCAGTACGTCCACGACACGGCCGTCTCGAGCAGATGGCGCTGGTCGACGAAGTTCTGGAATGTCAGCTCGTAGAGCCGGTGCGTGACGCGCGTCTCGAAATTGACGACTGCGATCCCGTTCGCGAACGCCTTCGACGGATTACGATCGGCGAAGCCGCGGACGAGCTGGTAGAGGACGAAGAACCCGAACCAGATCGCGAGTTGACGGCCCAAATCGGCCCATCCACGCGGCAAATGCCGGCGGCCGGCTGCAACCATGCTCGACACGAAGTGTCTAGTCTAGACGGCCCGTCGGGGGTGGGTGAGGGCCATTTTACGGTAGTTCTGGCCCGCGTCTCCTACCCCTGCCTGCTTGCAACCGGTCTAGCCGCCGATGTAGCTCATCTCGACCTTCGGCAGGTCATCGGTGGCTGCAGAGCGCAGATCGGAGTAACGATCGGTCCGCCCCGACCAGACGCGGCGAAGCTCGGCGTCGATCTCGTCATCCTGCGCGCCGCGCCGAAGGAGCGCCCGCAGGTCGTGGCCGCGCACGGCGAACAGGCAGGTGAAGAGCCTCCCTTCGGCAGAGAGACGCGCACGGGTGCAGTCGCCACAGAACGGCTGCGTCACCGACGCGATCACGCCGAACTCGCCCACGCCGTCGCGATAGCGCCAGCGCTTCGCCACCTCGCCGCGGTAGTTCGCCTCGGCCGGCTCGACGCCGAACTCGGCATCGAGGGTCGCGACGATCTCGGCGGCCGGGACGACGTCGTCCAGGCGCCACCCGTTCGTGTGGCCGACGTCCATGTACTCGATGAAACGGAGCGTCTGCCCGCGGCCACGGAAGAACGCCGCCATCGGGACGATCTGGTTGTCGTTGACACCGCGTTTCACGACCGCGTTGACCTTCACCGGCAGACCGGCGGCGACCGCGGCATCGATGCCTTCGACGACGCGGTCGACGGGGAAGTCGACGTCGTTGAGGGCGCGGAACGTCGCATCGTCGAGGGAGTCCAGGCTGACGGTGATGCGGCGCAGGCCGGCGTCGGCGAGCGCTTGCGCCTTCGCGGGCAGCAACGACCCGTTCGTCGTCAGCGTCAGGTCGACATCGAGCTCGGCGAGCAGTTCTATCAGGCGCTCGAGGTCGCGGCGAACGAGCGGCTCCCCTCCTGTGATGCGGATCTTCTGAACGCCGGTCGCGACGAACGTCCGTGCGACGCGGGCGATCTCCTCGAAGGTCAGTAGCTCGCGCCGCTCGAGAAAGGCGTGGTCGCGGCCGAAGGCCTCCTTCGGCATGCAATAGACGCAGCGGAAGTTGCACCGGTCGGTGACGGAGATCCGCAGGTCGCGCAGCGGACGTCCGAATGTGTCAAGCGCGTCCATGACGGGAACGGTAGCTCCTCTCACGATCGACGAAGGGGTTCACGACGGACGATCGGATCGAAGGCAAGGCGAAGGAGGTCGAAGAAAAGCTGACCGGCGACATGGGCACCGAGGCGGAAGGCGAGGCGCAGGGAGCGCTCGGCAAGGCCAAGGACGCCGCTGGTGACGCGAAGGACGCCGCGGCCGACAAGCTCGAAGACGTCTGGAACTGACCGTTTGAGACATGTCCCGGGGCCAGTCCCCGGGACATGTCTTGTTCGGCCTTTCGCTGGGATGGGGTTGAATCGGCCCATGCCTGCGATCGACGATGTCCTGCCGCAGTTCGACGTGCACGAGGTGCACTCGGTCGCGTTGCGGCTCGAGCGAGAAGCCGCGATTGCACTCGCCCTTGCGACGCCGATCGCGACCGACGTGGTGGTGCGCACGCTTCTTCGCCTGCGCGGCCTTGAAGCCAACGGCTCGATCGGAGAGGCGCTTTCTGCGCTCGGGTTGCGCGAGCTTCTCCGGCGCGACGGAGAGATCGTCCTCGGCGCTGCGGGTACACCGTGGCGACCGCGCGGTGGTATTCACTCGTTCGCGGGTGCTCGGCCGGGCCAGGTGCGGATCGTGACCGACTTCCGCTCGGACGGCGAGACGCTCACGACGGAGACCCGGGTCCTCGCGGTCGACGATGCCGCGCGGCGCGCGTTCGGCCGCTACTGGCGCATCGTCGGGCCGTGCTCGGCGTTGCTCCGCCGTCGCTGGCTCGCGGAGATCGCGAAGCGGAACCCAGCAGACCTCGCGTGAGAGCGCTCGGGGTCCTCGTGATCGTCACTGCCGTCTGGGGAGTGACGTTCGTGCAGGTGAAGGATGCGGTCGCGATCTACCCGCTCTTTGCGTTCCTCGCGCTGAGATTTGCGATCGCTGCAGGCACGCTCGCAATTCCCGGGGCCACGCGCGTTCGTTCGCTCGGGCGCTCCGGCCTCGGCGCGGGTGCGCTTGCGGGCTCACTGCTCGGCGCAGGCTTCCTCCTGCAGACCGCAGGTCTCGAACGCACGACCGTGTCGTCGACCGGCTTCATCACGGGCATGTACGTCGTCCTGACGCCGTTGCTCGCACTCGCGCTCTTCCGGGCGCATGTCTCGCGCGCGGTCTGGATTGGAGTCGCGCTGACGACGGCCGGTCTTGCCCTGCTCTCGGGCGTGCATGCCGGCTCAATCGCGGGCGACCTCCTCGTGCTCGCAGGCGCCGCCGTGTACTCGCTACAGATCGTCCTGATGGAGCGCTACGCGCCGCGCTACGACGCACTCGCCTTCACGCTCGTCGAGATGCTTGCCGCATTCGCCGGGCTCCTCGTGGCGGCGGTCGCGCTCGGGCAGCTGTCCGTGCCGCACGGCTGGACCGTCTGGGCTGCCCTCCTCGTGACCGGAGTCTTTGCAAGCGCATTCGCATTCCTTGCGCAGACTTGGGCGCAGCGACGGGCGAGCGCGACGCAGACAGCCCTCGCGTTCTCGCTCGAGCCCGTCTGGACAGCGTTCTTCGGCTTTTTGCTCGCGGGCGACAGGCTTGGCCCGGTTGCCTGGCTCGGTTGCGCCGGGATCATGGCCGGCATCATCGTCGCCGAGCCCACCGCCGCAGGTGTCGTCGTCCGGCGCCTCCGCCGTCCGAGTGCCGCGTGACCGCTGTTTTCCTCGCACTGACGTCTGCCGCGCTCTTCGGCGGCATGACCGTCGCCTTGCGGCTGGCGCTGCGTGACCTCGACGATGCGGGCGGCGCCGCTCTCGCCACGGTCATTCCCGCGCTCGTCGTGTCGCTCGTCGCCGCGGCGTTCGACTTCGACCTGCACGGCATCTGGCCGTTCTTGCTCGCGGGGCTGCTTGCACCGGGCGGCTCGCAGATCCTCTTCACGCTCGCGGTACGGGAGGTAGGCGCCTCGCGCACCTCGGTAATGGTCGGCGGCGCACCGCTCATCGCCGTCGCGATTGCGCTCGTCTTCCTCGACGAGCCGGTCCGCCTGCCGCTCGTCGCTGGCGCCGGCGCCATCGTCGCCGGCGGAGCGCTGCTCGCGGCCGAGCGGGACCGGCCAGGGCACCTCCGCCGGATCGGCTTGCTCTTCGCCGCCGGCGCATCGGTGCTCTTTGCGACCCGTGACAATCTCGCACGCGCACTGCACACGCATGCGACCCCGGGCACGGCCGCGGCAGCAACGCTGCTCGCGGGCACACTCGCCGCCGCGCTCTGGACGCGCCGGACGCCGACCCGCCGCGAGCTCCGGCGGCTCGCGCCCGCTGGCGTGCTGTTCGGGCTCTCCTACGTCTGCCTCTTCGAGGCCTACTTCCGGGGTCGCGTCAGCGTCGTCTCGCCGCTCGTCGCGACGGAGTCGCTCTGGGGTGTCGCCCTCTCGGCGCTCCTCCTCCGCCGCGCGGAGGGAATGGGCGGAAGGCTCGCGATCGGCGTGCTCCTCGTGGTTGCCGGCGGTGCTCTCATTGGCGCGACGCGATAATCGACGACGATCTGCTATACAGTGACTTAGATTTTCTCAGTTACTCAAGCGCATTAACGAAGGAGCGAACACGTGGCAAAGACGATCGGTATCGACCTCGGCACGACGAACTCGTGCATGGCCGTCCTCGAAGGCGGCGAGCCGACCGTGATCCCGAACGCCGAAGGCGGGCGCACAACCCCGTCGGTCGTCGCGTTCACGAAGGACGGGCAGCGGCTCGTCGGCGCCCCGGCGCGCCGGCAGCAGGTGACGAACCCCGAGAACACGGTCTTCTCGATCAAGCGGTTCATGGGGCGCAAGTTCGACGAGGTCACCGAGGAGATGACCATCGTCCCGTACAAGGTCGCGAAGGGGGGCAACGAGGACGTGCGCGTGGAGGCGGGGGGCAAGGAATACGCCCCGCCGGAGATCAGCGCGATGATCCTTCAGAAGCTGAAGACGGACGCCGAGGCCTATCTCGGCGAGACCGTCGCCGACGCCGTCATCACCGTGCCGGCCTACTTCAACAACGCCCAGCGCGAGGCGACGAAGGACGCCGGCAAGATCGCCGGGCTGAACGTGCTTCGCATCGTCAACGAGCCGACCGCAGCCGCGCTCGCCTACGGGCTCGACAAGGAGGGCGGCGACCAGACGATCCTCGTCTTCGACCTCGGAGGCGGCACGTTCGACGTGTCGGTGCTCGAGCTCGGCGAGGGCGTCTTCGAAGTGAAGTCGACGAACGGCGACAACCACCTCGGCGGAGACAACTTCGACAAGGCGGTCGTCGATTGGATGGTCGCGGAGTTCAAGCGCGACCAGGGCATCGACCTCGGCATCGACCCGATGGCGCTCCAGCGTCTCTACGAGGCGGCGGAGAAGGCGAAGATCGAGCTCTCCTCGACAATGACGACGCAGATCAACCTGCCGTTCATCACGGCGACGCAGGACGGCCCCAAGCATCTCGACCTGCAGCTGACGCGGGCAAAGCTGGAAGAGCTCGCGCACGCCCTGCTCGAGCGGACCGTCGGCCCGACCAAGCAGGCGCTCACCGACGCGGGGCTCAGCGCGGGGGACATCGAGCACGTCGTGCTCGTCGGCGGGATGACGCGCATGCCCGCCGTGCAGGCGAAGGTCAAGGAGCTGATCGGCAAGGATCCGCACAAGGGTGTCAATCCGGACGAGGTCGTCGCCGTCGGCGCCGCGATCCAGGCGGGCGTCCTGAAGGGCGAAGTCAAGGATGTGCTGCTCCTTGACGTCACGCCCCTCTCGCTCGGCATCGAGACCAAGGGCGGCGTGATGACGAAACTGATCGACCGCAACACGACGATCCCGACGCGCAAGACCGAGGTCTTCTCGACTGCCGAGGACAATCAGCCCTCCGTGCTCGTGCACGTGCTGCAAGGGGAGTCGGAGATGGCGACCTACAACAAGACCCTCGGCAAGTTCGAGCTCGTCGGCATCCCGCCGGCGCCGCGCGGCATGCCGCAGGTCGAGGTCGCCTTCGACATCGACGCGAACGGGATCATCAACGTCTCGGCGAAGGATCTTGGCACCTCGAACGAGCAGCAGATCCGCATCGAAGGTGGCTCGGGCCTCGCGTCCGACGAGGTCGAGCGGATGATCAAGGAAGCCGAGGCTCATAGCGACGAGGCACGCAAGCTGCGCGAGCTCGCCGACGCGCGTAACAACGCCGAGTCGCTCGCCTACCAGATCGAGAAGTCGCTCAAGGAGCATCGCGACAAGCTGGACGAGGGAGTCGCCTCGACGGTCGAGGGGCGCATCATGGAGTTGCGCGCCGTGCTCGAATCGAGTGACGCTTCGGAGATCAAGGCCAAGGCCGACGCGGTGCAGGAGGCCTGGACCGAGGCAGCATCGGCGATCTACGCCCAGGCGTCCTCGCAGGAGGCCGGCGCACAGGCGAACGGGAGTGAGTCAGCCGCCCCGTCGGACGACGAGGTCGTCGAGGATGCCGAGTACGAAGTGGTCGACGAGAAGTGAGCGAGGAGCACCTCGAAGAGCCGCCGCCGGTTGCAGAGAAGCAGCCGTTTGTCGAGGACGAGGTCGTCGCGCTCTCCAGGGAGCGCGACGACTACCTCGACGCCTTGCAGCGGCTGAAGGCCGAGTTCGACAACTATCGCAAGCGGGTGGCGCGGGACCAGCACGACCTGGCCGCGCGCGCCCACGAGCGCCTCGTGAAGGAGCTCGTGCCCGTGCTCGACGATCTCGAGCGCGCGCTCGAGGCCGCCGTCGAGCACGAGGAAGGAAAGCTCGAGGACGGTGTCCGGCTCGTCCACCGCTCGCTCGCCGACGCGCTCGCAAAAGAGGGCCTCGCCGAGATCGAGACGGGCGGAACGTTCGATCCCCACACGCAGGAAGCCCTGCTCTCGCAGCCCTCCGAAGCGGCGGAAGGGAGCGTCATCCAGGTCCTGCAGAAGGGCTACTCGCTCGGCGACCGCGTGTTGCGCCCCGCCCGTGTCGTTATCTCGTCCGGGCCCGCAGCCGAGGCCGATGGCGTCTAAGAGCCTCTACGAGTCGCTCGGCGTCTCGAAGAATGCGTCCGCGGACGAGCTGAAGAAGGCATATCGCTCACTCGTGCGCGAGTTCCACCCGGACAAGAACCCGGGTAACGCCGACGCTGAGGCGCGCTTCAAGGAGGTGCAGTCGGCGTACGACGTCCTCTCCGATGCCGAGAAGCGCAAAGCGTACGACACGCTCGGCACGACCAACGGGCGGCCCGGCGGCGGATTCTCGCCCGGCGGCACGACGTTCGACTTCGGCGACTTCGATCTCGGCGATATTTTCGGCGGCATGTTCGGGCGCGGTGGCCGAAACGCACAGCAGCCGCAACGCGGCCAGCGCGGCAACGATGTCGAGGTCGAGGTGGGCGTGGCGTTCGAAGACTCGCTGCGCGGTGTGCAGGTCACTGTGCCGGTGCAGCTCGACCTCGCATGTCACACCTGCCATGGGACGGGCGCGGCACCGGGAAGTGCTCCGATTCAGTGCCCGAAGTGCGGCGGCAGAGGCGTCGTGGCGACGTCACAGGGCCTATTCGCGTTGCAGCAGCCGTGCCCGCTCTGCCATGGCATGGGTTCGATCGTCGAGAAGCCGTGTCCCACGTGTCAGGGCTCGGGGCGCGAACGGCGAACGAAGCGCTACACCGTGAAGATTCCCGCCGGGGTGAAGGATGGCACGCGGATCAGGCTGAAAGGAAAGGGCGAAGCGGGCTACGGTGGCGCGTCGGCCGGCGATCTGTACGTCGTGACGCGCGTCGAGCCGTCGAAGCTCTACGAACGCCGCGGCGACGATCTCGTCGTGCAGGTGCCCGTGTCGTACTCGACGGCGGCGCTCGGCGGGTCGGTCGAGGCGCAGACGCCCGAAGGCCCCGTCTCACTGAAGATCCCACCCGGGACCGAGGACGGCAAGTTGCTGCGGATCAAGGGGCGGGGCGCGCCGCGCCTGAAGGGGTCCGGTAACGGCGATGTGCTCGCGCGCATTCGGATCGAGGTGCCGAAGCGTGTGGGGAAGAAGGAACGCGAGCTGCTCGAAGAGCTGGAGAACGCGAGGAAGTGATGGCCGACCGCGCGCGCTACATGATCTCCGTCGCAGCCGAGCTCGCCGGCATGCATCCGCAGACCCTTCGCGTGTACGAGCAGCGCGGACTCGTTCGGCCGCAGCGCACCGCGGGTAACACGCGGCTCTACTCCGATCGCGACATCGAGCGTCTGCGTCTCATCCAGCGGCTCACTTCCGAGCTCGGGCTGAACCTCGCCGGCGTCGAGCGTGTGCTGCGCCTCGAGGACGACCTGAGACAGATGCGGATCCGGCTCGAGCGCATGGAAGCCGAGATGCGACGCGCGCTCGAGGACGTGCATCGCTCCTACCGGCGTGACCTCGTCGTCTACAACCCGCCTCAGCCGCCGGCCCGACGGCACTAGCGAGACTTCGCCGTGGACTTCAACAAGCTGACAACGAAGAGCCAGGAGGCGATCGCCGCCGCGCAGGATCTCGCGCGCCGGCGAGGTAACCCGGAAATCACTCCCGACCACCTCCTGCTCGCGTTGCTCGACCAGGAGCTCTTCACCGATTGGCAGGGGTTGCGCGCCGACTCCGAGCGCCGGGTAGGTGGGCTCCCGACCGTGCAGGGTGGCCAGCAGCAGCCCGCAGTCTCTGCGACGTTTTCGCGCACGCTCGACCAGGCAGACGTCGAGCGCGTCGCCCTCGGCGACGACTACGTCTCGACCGAGCATCTGTTTCTGGCAATCGGGTCCGTGCCGCGCGACGAGATCGTCGCGTGGATCGAACAGGTGCGCGGCGGCCAGCGGGTGACGTCGCAGGACCCGGAGGGGAGCTACCAGGCTCTCGAGAAGTTCGGGCGCGATCTCACCGAGGCGGCCGAGATCGGCAAGCTCGACCCGGTGATCGGTCGCGACGAGGAGATCCGGCGCGTCATCCAGATCCTCTCGCGGCGCACGAAGAACAATCCCGTGCTGATCGGTGAACCGGGCGTCGGGAAGACGGCGATCGCAGAGGGCCTCGCGCAGCGGATCGTCGCCGGAGACGTGCCGGAAGGGCTGAAGGACCGCCGCGTCTGGGCACTCGACATCGGTTCGCTCCTCGCGGGCTCGAAGTACCGCGGCGAGTTCGAAGAGCGGCTGAAGGCGGTGCTCACCGAGATCAAGAACTCGGACGGTCGCGTCATCCTGTTCATCGACGAGCTGCATACGATCGTCGGCGCAGGCGCGGCGGAAGGCGCGGTCGACGCAGCGAACATCCTGAAGCCGCTGCTCGCCCGCGGCGAGTTGCGTTGCGTCGGGGCGACGACGCTCACCGAGTACCGCAAATACATCGAGAAAGACGCGGCGCTCGAGCGCAGGTTCGCTCCGATCCAGGTGGGTGAGCCCTCGGTTCCCGACACGATCGCGATCCTGCGCGGGCTCAAGGAGCGGTACGAGGCGCACCATGGCGTGCGGATTCGCGACGCCGCGCTCGTTGCAGCGGCGGTGTTCGGTCATCGCTACATCGCCGACCGGTTCCTGCCGGACAAGGCGATTGACCTCGTCGATGAGGCGGCGTCGCTCCTGCGGATCGAGATCGACTCGAGCCCGCTCGAGCTCGACGAGGCGAACCGGCGCGTGATGCAGCTCGAGATCGAGCTCGCCGCGCTCGGCAAGGAGTCCTTCGGCGTCCGTGAGCCGGTGGAGCGCGCGCTCGCGGAGGCGAAGGAAGAGCGCGACGGGCTCGCCGCCCGGTGGGCCAAGGAGAAGGAGGCGCTCGAGCGTGTCAAGGCGGCGACGCGGAAGATCGACGAGCTGCGGATGGAAGCCGAGCGCGCCGAGCGCGAAGGCAACCTCCAGCGGGTTGCGGAAATCCGCTACGGCGAGCTGCCCGCCCTCGAGCGAGAGCTCGCCGAGCGCGACGGGACGATCGACAACCCGATGGTGAAGGAGGAGGTCGACGAGGACGATGTCGCGCTGACCGTCGCGCGCTGGACCGGCATCCCGGTCGACCGCCTGCTCGAGGGGGAGACCGAGAAGCTGATCCACATCGAGGACCGGCTACACCGGCGCGTGATCGGGCAGGAGGAGGCGGTCTCGGCAGTCGCAAACGCCCTGCGTCGGGCGCGCACGGGCTTGCAGGATCCCGACCGTCCGATCGGCTCGTTCGTCTTCCTCGGCCCCACCGGCGTCGGCAAGACCGAGCTCGCGCGGGCGCTCGCGGAGTTCATGTTCGACGACGAGCGCGCGATGGTGCGCATCGACATGAGCGAGTACCAGGAGCGTCACACGGTCGCGCGGCTGATCGGCGCCCCGCCCGGGTACGTGGGCTACGACGAGGGCGGGCAGCTGACAGAGGCGGTGCGACGCCGGCCGTACTGCGTTATTCTGCTCGACGAGATCGAGAAGGCGCATGCCGAGGTGTTCGACGTGCTCCTCCAGGTGCTCGACGACGGGCGGCTGACGGATGGCCAGGGCCGGACGGTCGATTTTCGCAACGCGATGCTCATCATGACCTCGAACATTCGCAGCGCCGAGTCGATGCGCGAGCACTTTCGGCCCGAGTTCCTGAACCGGATCGACGAGATCGTCGAGTTCAAGCCGCTTTCTCGGGACGAGATCGGCGAGATCGTCGAGCTTCAGCTCGGACGACTGCGCGGCCGGCTCGCCGAGCGCGGGCTGTCGCTCGAGTTGACCGACGCTGCGAAGGAGGTACTCACCGAGGGTGGGTGGGACCCGTCCTACGGCGCGCGACCCCTGAAGCGCGCGATCCAGCGCCTGCTCGAGAATCCCCTTGCTCTGCGGTTGCTCGAAGCCGAGTTCGGCGACGGCGACACGATCCGTGTCGACGCGCAGGGCGGCGATCTCGTCTTCGAGCGCGTGGGCGTCGCCGCAGCTGCCTAAAGCGGCGCTCTCGACGCGGATCCGTTGTCCCTGCGCGTCGCTGCAGGCCGCAAAAGCACGCAGGCGCAAGCCAGCCGGGCGCATCAAGGGGCCGCGCGCAAACCGGCGGCGGCAACCAGTAGCCCCCAACGGTGTCGGGTGCGCGGGTTGGCGTCGTTCTCCGGCTGCCGGGTGCGACAGCCAGCGTCGTCATCGAGGTCTCTGCCCGCCGCTCATCGGAGTAGCGCCGGCATCCCGCCGGAGTGGCACCTACAACCGGCGCCCAACCGTCACGATGCGTTTCGTAACGGTGCCTGGCACCGAGGCTTCTCTCGATCTTCAGATCATCATGCCGACGCCGCCACGGTTAGCGAAAGGGGTGTGCACTTATCGTCACACACTCGTAACCGTGCCTGGCACCGTCCGGCGTGCCACCGGGCACCATTCGGCGTGACCCCGTTCGGCGGCCGGCATCGTTCGCAACCTCGACATCCGCGCGACGTTTCGGCTCGTTAGCGCGGCGGTAGGTTGAGATCGTCGAGCATGTCGGCGCCTTCGCGAAGCGGCGGTGCGCCGTAGACGAAGACGACGAGCTCTTCGTCGGTCTCGTTGCGTATCTGGAGCGGCGTCAGCGGCTGCACCGCGACGACGCTGCCGGGCGACAGGTCGACGCGCTCGGGCTCGTCACCGAGGAGCATCGTGAGCGTGCCAGAGACGACGACGAAGACTTCCTCCTGCGCATGATCCTGATGGCGCCGACCGGTGGAGTGCGGCGGGTACCGCCACAGGCGCGCCCGCGACTGCACGAGCCCGACCGCGCTCGTGATGTCCGCGGCGCGGCGCGCTTCCTCGCCCGGCTTCGGCGGCCGCTCCTCGTACTCGAGGTCGTCGATGCTGACCCAGCGATAGCCCACACCGAGATCCTACAAAGCGCCCTACACCGGTACGGTGCGCGCCGTGATCCTTGTCGTTGCCGCGACCGTCGATGAGCTGCGCGGCGCAGACGGCGCACGGACGCTCGTGTGCGGCGTCGGGCCTGTCGATGCCGCCGCCCGGACAGCCGCCGCGCTCGCGGCGTCACGGCCCTCTGTCGTCCTGCATGTCGGGCTCGCAGGCGCGCGCACGTTTGCGACGCCGTCGTTCGTGATCGGCAGCGAAGCCGTGTATTGCGACGCCGACGATGCGGCCTGGGTCACGCTTCGCCTTCCTGCCGGTCTGGCCCTCGTCGCCGCCGCGCTGCGTGCGCTACCGACCGCCAGCGTCGCGGCCATCGGCACGAGCGCGCGGGTCGGGGGTGCCACCGGTTGCGAGTTCGAAGCGATGGAAGGCTACGCGGTGCACCGCGCCGCAGAGATCGCGCGCGTGCCTGCGGTCGAGATTCGCGTCCTTGCGAACGCAATCGGCGAGCCCGATCGATCACTGTGGCGTCTTGACGAGGCAAAGGACGCGCTTGCTGCTGCTCTCCCGACATTGATCGCCGAGGTCGCCCGTGCGTGACCTGCCGCCGCCGCTGCCACCTGCCGAGCGCACGGTCGGGCAGTTCGTCGGCGAGACGATTCGAGCTTACGGGGACAACTTCTGGCGCGCCCTTGCGCTCGGCTTGCCGCTCGCCTTCGCCGATCAGTTCTCGATCCGGCAGCCGCAGGCCGTCCAGGTGATCGTCTTCCTCGCCGCCGGACCGCTCGTGGCAGCCGCTTACATCCGCGCGTGCGGCCTCGTCCTGCGCGCGCGACCGACGCGAGCTGCCTTCCTCGTCGCGGGGTTGATCTATCTCCCATTCCCTGCGCTCCGTGCGGTTCTCTTCCTGCCGGGCATTGCTTGGTTCGCGTTCATCGGCCTCGCGGTGCCCGCCGCGCTCGTCGAGCGAACGGGGTTCCGCGAGTCGCTCGTTCGCGGGCGCCAACTCGGCATCACCGACTACGTGCACGCCCTCGGCTCGCTCGCGATCCTCGTCCTCGTGGTCGGGCTCGGCGAGGAAGCGCTCACGGCGGCGCTCCGCTCGCAGGGTGACAACAGCCAGCGCGTCGCACTCTTCGCGTCCGACCTCGTGCTCAGCCCACTCCTCTACCTGGGCGGCGCGCTGCTCTATGTCGACCAGGCCGCCAGGGTAGGCTCCCGCCGTCAAGACCGAAGGAGAAGACGCGATGCCCATTTTCATCCTCCTGTCGACGCTCAGCCAGCAGGGCGTGCAGACGATCAAGTCGAACCCTGAGCGGCTTCGCCAGGTGAACAAGGACGTCGAGGAGCTGGGTTGCCGGGTGCTGCACCAGTGGGCGACCCTGGGGTCGTTCGACTTCGTGAACGTCGTCGAGGCTCCCGACATCGCCACCGTGGCGAAGGTCTCGGTGTCGCTCGGTGCACGCGGATCGACGAAGATCGAGACGTTGCCGGCACTCGAGATAGAGGAGTTCCTGCGGACGCTCGAATAGTCCGATTTGGACAGTTGTCACCTGCGCATCGGAGCTGTAGAACTGCCGCACGTGCGCGACGCCCGGTTCGATGAATACGCCCGGCTGCTCGTGGAGCGATCGGTGGGCGTCCAACCCGGCTGGCAGGTGCTGGTGCGCGCCTCCCACCTGGCGCGACCGCTCGTCGAGGCCGTTCTCGAGCAGATTGCACGACACGGCGCGTATCCGATCCTGCAACTGAGCTTCGAGCAGACAGGGGGTCCATTCGCCCGGGAGGCCCCGGTGGAAGTGTTGCGCGAGCCGGCACCGTTGCAGAAGCGCATCTGGGAAGAGGTCGACGCGTTCATTTCGATCTACGGTCCCGAGAACACGCGAGAAGGCGCGGAGCTCTCGGAGGAACGGCAGCAAGCGCTGCGGCAGATGTCCGCGCCGATGCGCGAACGAACGATGGCGCTCGCCGTGCCGTGGGTGGTGGCCGAATATCCCGTCAACTCCGCGGCCGAGGACGCCGGCATGACGATCGGCGAATACGAGGAGTTCATTTTCGACGCAGTGCTGCGCGACTGGGACGCTGAGGGAGAGCGAATGCGACAGATCGCCGATATCTTCGACGTCGCCGACGAGGTTCGAATCGTTGGGCCTGGAACCGACCTCCGGGTGTCGCTCGCCGGTCGCCTTGGTGCTGCCGACGACGGACATGTGAACATGCCGGGTGGCGAGATCTTCTATTCACCTGTCGAAGACTCGGCGGAAGGCGTGATCGAATTCTCCGAGTTCCCCGCGGTCTACTTCGGCAACGAGGTCGACGGCGCCCGGTTTCGGTTTGAGAACGGCGCCATCGTCAACGCATCCGCTCGTAATGGGAGTCGTTCCTCTTGCAGACACTGGACAACGACCCCGGTGCTCGCCGGCTCGGCGAGCTCGGGATCGGTTGCAACCCCGGCATCCAGCGGTTCATGAAGAACGTGGCGTTCGACGAGAAGATCGACGGCACGGTGCACCTCGCGGTGGGAAACTCCTACGCGTTCACGGGCGGCACGAACGCGAGCGCGGTGCATTGGGACATCGTGAAAGACCTGCGTGCCGGCGGCCGGCTCTACGCGGACGGGCGCCTCGTGCAGGAACACGGTGTCTGGACACTCTGAGCCGCCGGACGTGTGCGCAAATTGGCCCTGAATTTGTGCAAGCTGGACACACTCTCGCGCTTGTTCGGGCGGTAGATTCCGGCCGGTCGGTTCCTTCTTTCCCCCCAGGGTGGGTGGGGGTTAGGGACGGTCCGGCGCGAATCCCGGAACCGTGAAATTCCGCCGCGCAATCACGCGATCACGGAAGGGGCGCCTTCAACTGCGGGCCGCTGCGGCTGTGACCGCTGCGGCTGCGACCTCTCCGGCGAGCCGAGCGTTCGCGACGATCAGGTCGCGGTTCGCGCGCAGGGTGCGGCCGCCGCTCTCGCGGTGGAGGAACGCAAGCACGAAGGGCGTGACCACCTGCCCGTGGACACCCTGTTTCGCTGCAGCGGCGAGGGCGTCCTCGATCAGCGGCTCGATGTCGTCGAGGCTCTCGTCCGGCGGCCGCCCGAGCAGGAGCCCCCCGCCGCCGAGCTCCCAGTGCGCTGCCGCAATCCGCGCAGCTTCGAGCGCCGACTCGACGCGAGCCGAGACCGCTGGACCCCCGTGCGACGCGTAGAAGAGCGGGAGCTCATCGGTCTGCCAGCCGAGCACCGGTACGCCGAGCGACTCGAGGAGCTCGGCGGTCGCCGGCACATCGAGCAGCGACTTCACGCCAGACGAGACGACGAAGGCCGGGACGTTCGCGAGCGCCTGGAGGTCGGCCGAGACGTCCGGCGGCGTCGGCCAGCCGCGATGCACCCCGCCCAGACCACCGGTCGCCATGACGCTGATGCCGCTTGCCCGGGCGACGACGAGTGTGCCCCCGACCGTGGTCGCCCCCGGCGCACCCTGTACGACCGCAGCCGCGAGATCGCGAGGTCCAAGCTTGCGCGCAGACGCGTCGAATCGCTCGAGCTCGGCCGCGCTCAGCCCGACGACGACCTGGCCGTCGAGGACGCCGATCGTCGCGGGCACCGAACCGCTTTCTCTGACGGCCGCTTCGGACTCGAGACCGACGGCAACCCCCTCGCCCGGCGGGAACCCGTGCGCGATGAGGGTCGTCTCGAGCGCGACGACACCAATCTCGTCTCGTGCCGCTTGCCGTATCTCCTCAGCGATGCGGATCATGGCATGGCACCGAGCCGGCCACAGCAGCGGGCTGCCGCTACGAGGCCGAGCTCGACGCCGCCGACGAGGTAGCCAGCGGCGAAGGCGTCTCCGGCGCCCGTCGTGTCGATCGCGTCTGCTGCGAGCGCCGCGTGGTTACGCCCGTCGACGCAGACGCCTTCGGCGCCTCGCTTCACCACCCAGCGCGCTTTCAGGTCACCGACGGCCGCGCGCTCCCGCTCCGTGGCGAAGACGACGTCGGGCCCGAGGTCGCGCACGCGCGCGCGAAACGCGGCATCGGCGAGCGTCCAGGTCGACAGATCGAGCGAGATCTCTGCGCCGTGCTCGCGCGCTGCTCGCGCAGCCGTGACCGCGCTCGCGGCGATCGGCTCCCGAAGAAGTGAGTACCCGGACAGGTGGAGCACGTCGCAATCGAACCACGCCTCGTCGAGCTCATGCGGTTCCAGGAGCGGCGCGGATCCCCGGTCGGACGCCATGGTCCGGTCACCGGCCGAGGCGAGTGATACGACAACGCCCGTGCGCCCTTCGGTCGGCCCGACCACCTCCACGCCACGGTCGAGCAGCTCGTCTGCGACGAGTCGGCCGGCGGTGTCGTCACCTCGCTTGCCGACGAAACGGGCGCTCGCACCGAGCTCGCGCGCCCACGCGGCAACGTTCGCGGCCTGGCCGCCGGCACCCGTTCGGGTGACCGCTTCCTGATCGTCGTCCGGTACGAGCGGGCGATCGAGCTGCACGATCACATCGAGCAGGAGGTCGCCGAGAGTCGTGATCCGCACGACTAGGATCGTCGCATGGACGGCGCGGGTCGCGGAAAACTTCGCTCATTTGCGATCGGGGGTCTCGTTGGAGCCGCCGGTGCGATGGCGACGGTGCGTCGCGCCTCGCGCCTCCCGCGGCGTGCACCGAGCGGCCCGGCCGGTTTGGCTGCGTTCGAGGATGCGCCCTGCTTTCTCGAGCTCGCCGGCGAACCGGAGCAGCGCTACCGCGACAGCGGCGGCGCTACCGATATCGGGCCGTTGAAGCCGACATAACGGTCGACCATGAAGTGTGCCGCCGCCGTCATCTCGAGTTGGCTGAGGCGACGGTTCGACAATTGAAGCCGGAACCACGCCGGGATGGTCGGATCGAAGAACGTCAGAACCCCGGGCGCGATGAAATGGACGTTTCGTGAGCTTCGCCAGTAGGGCTGCGTCACCCGAAGCCGGGTCTGACGGGAGAGAAGCCACGGCCCGTGTGGGTTCTCGCGGTCCCAGCGTCTCGTTCCGATGACCACCGCGGCCGGGCCGCCGCGCGTCGAATACGAGAGCCGGTCCGGCGCCACGACCACAAAGCGCGTCGACTGCGCATTCGTCGGTGTCGAAGCCAGAGTCTCGTCGAATGCGATTGTCTTCGAGCCTCGGTAGGAGCGGGTGATGCGCCCGAGCGCGGCGCGTCCGTCCGGTGCAGTCGCGGGTAGATCGAGGACGAAGGATCGGCCATCGATGCGCACGTGCAATGGGCCAACGCTGGCCGCCGCCCAGTAGCACCCCGCGCCGCAAGGACGCGCAAGGCTGCCGTCAATGTGCACGTCACGTCCGTCCTCGGCGTTTCCGTCGCTGCCGAGAATCGTCACCGTCGCCTCGCCGGGCAGGCGTGCGACACCCACTGCGAACCTGCCGAGCTCTCGCGCGGCGACGACGGCCGCCGCACTCGGGAAGCGGACGCTCGAGCCCTGCACCGTGGCGACCGCGTGGCCGGTGGTTGCGACTGCCACCTTGCCGGGCCGGAGGTCGGTCAGGACACCGACGACGACCGCGATCGCGGCCAGCACCACCACCTCGACGAGCACCGAGCGGCGCACGCGCACGAAGGCGCCCGCGAGACGCGACCGACTTACCCAGCCGACCGCGACCAGTGGCAGGAAGAGCGCTGTCTTGACGATCAAGGCGCGGCCGTAGGAGGTCGACCAGACTTGCCCGGGGGCCGACAGCTCGGTGAGGGCGCGGCCGAGGCCGGTCAGGGCGACCACGATCACCGAGACGAGCGCAATCGTCGAGAAGCGTCGAGCGAGGGCTCGTCGCTCTCGCTCCTCCGATGCCGCTGGCACGACGAAGGCAAGAGCGAGCAGTCCTCCGAACCAACAAGCGGCGGAAGCCGAGTGGGCGAGATCGACGACCGCCGCGATGCCGCGAGGCTGGTTGCGGTCGAACGCATGCCCGGAGAGCGTCGGTGCGGCCACGAGGACCAGTGCGCTCGAGCTTGCGAGCACGAGGAGCGCTGGATACGCCGGAGCAAGCGCAGCAGCAGCTCCTCCGACGAGCGAGATCGTCAGCGCGACCTTCAAGACGAGTGCGTACCGCGTTCCCGGCGGTGCCGCGTGCACGATCGCGCTCGCGCCGAGGAACGTGGCGAGTAGCGAGAAGAAGAGCAGGTGTGCAAGTGGGCGCTGTAGTCGCTCGGTCGCGAACCCACGGATGGCCACGCCGAATGCCGCCGCGCCGGCTCCCGCGAGCAGGCCGAGGTAGTAGAGCGAACGCAATCCGAAGTCGACCCAGCCGAGGCCGGGCGACGCGGTGAGGATCGAATGCGGCAAAGAGCCGCCGAGCCCGACGCGGAAGGCGACCACTCCCTCCTCGCGATGGCCGTCGTCGGAGACGACGCTCCAGCGGACGCTGTAGGCCCCGTTCGAGAGCCCGGCGCGCAGCGGAAGAAGGAGCGCACGTCCTTCGGCTCGCGGGACGCCGCCGAGCACCGAGGCTCCGGTTGCATTTGCTACCGCCGCGTTGCCGGACGCGGTTCGGACCCCGTCGTCGAACTCGATGCGAACGACCGCCGGACCGTGACCGACGGCGGCTCCATTTCCTGGAACCGTGCGCAGAAGCCTCGCGTGTGCGGCCGCAGCGGCGGGCAGGGCGAGCGCGACGAGCAGCGTGACGACGACCGCGCGCTTCACGGGAGCGAGGCCACCGGCGAGATCTTCGTCAACGAGGCGGCGGCCCGGGTGTCGCTCGGGCCCGCTGCTAGCCTTGCCGATCCGTGCCGATCTATGAGTACAAATGCCCGAACGGTCACCTGTTCGAGACGTTCCACGGCATGATGGAGCCGAGTCCTGAGACATGCGAGGTCTGTGGCGCAGGGCCGTTGCAACGCGTGTTGCATCCGGTCGCGGTGCACTACAAAGGGTCGGGTTTCTACTCGACCGACTATGGACGGAAGTCGAAGCAGCCGGTCAAGGATGGCGGCGGCTCGGACGGGTCGTCGTCGGAGGGCGGGAGCTCCAGCGGATCCGGCGAGTCGGGTGGTTCGAGCGACTCGGGTGGGTCGGGCGGCTCCGGCGGATCCTCCGAATCCGGCGGCGAGGGCAAGAAGGCCGCCGAGGCCTGAGGCCGGCATCTCCACCGCTCGCCTCGTCAAGCGTCTCGCGGCGTGGTGGCGAATTGCCACGGACAATTCACGAACGGGTCACCCATCGGTGACAAATTCGCTGCAACACTCGTCGTTGGTTTTCCCCGGGTGGGTGGGGGTTTGGGATGGGACCTACAGAGCGACCCGAACCGAGCCTCACGGCCGCGTCGTCACCAGGGTCGCCGGCGCCCGCGCCGGCCCGCGAGGGCCTGGAGCACGAGCAGCAGCAGGACGGCGCCGATAACCGCAAGCAGGAACGGCCCGAGGTCCCAGCCGAGTCGCACCTTGTGGCCGAGGACGGCGTCGCCGATCAGCAGCCCCAGGAATGCCCCGCCGATCCCGACCGCGATGGTCGGCAGGCAACCGATCGCCTGCCGCCCGGGAGTGACGGCCCTCGCGACGAGCCCGGCAACGAGCCCGAACAGGATGGTGGAGACGATGCCCATCGGCCGACCTTACTGAAGCGTGTGGCCCATGACGCAACCGGGCCCGAATGGGCTCGTTGGCGGCTGCGGCGCCGACTTGCCCAGAAACATCGCGATCGTCGCCGGATTGTCCTCACTCGGGCTGCCGGTGCCGCTGCCGCCGAGATCGCCGCCGAGCCGGCAGTGGACCGAGCTCGAGCTCGAGGCTCGGAATTTCACCCAGCCGAGCTGCACGAGCTGATCGGCGCTGAGGTCGGTTGTCAGCGGCTTCACAAACGAGGCTCCTGAAAACGGCGCGCGGAGGAGCGTCGAGGGCGAGGTGAAGCGGGACGCGACCGCTTCCAGCACCGACTGCTGGCGCGCGCCGCGGGTGATGTCGGTCTCGGATGGATCGAGCATGTTCTCGCGGATGCGGGAGTAGATAAGAGCCCGCTCGCCACTCATGTGCTGCGGGCCTTTGTGGAAGCGCCAGCCCTGCCACGCGGAGCAGCGCGCCTGCGTCGGGTACGGGCAGTCGAACCGGTTCGACCGGATCGGCTTCGGAACGTTGACGTCGATCCCGCCGAGCGCATCGATCAGAACCTTGAAATCCGCGAAGTTGACGACGACGACATGGTTCACGGAGATACCCGTGAACGAGCGAATCGTCTTGATCGAGAGCGCCGGCCCGCCGTTCTGGAACGCGGCATTGATCTTCTGCGTCCCGAAGCCGGGAATCGGCACCTCGATGTCGCGCGGGATCGAAAGGTAATAGAGCCGATGATGCGACGGGTCCGTGCGAAGAAGCAGGATCGAGTCCGAGTGACGGTCTCCGGCGCGCCCGCCAATCTGGGAGTTGTCGGTGCCGAGCATCAGGATGGTGGTCGGGTGGGAGATCAGGAGCCCGCTCTGTGCGGCGAGGGCGAGCTTCGCGTTCTGGTCGAGCGCTTTGTTCGCCGTCGACACGCCACTCGAGAACGAAAGCCAGCTTGCGACGCCCCACACGACGATCAGAACGAGCAGGAGGGCCACGCCGAGCGCGATTCGGCGACCCCAGCGGGGCCGACCACGGTCGCGCCGCGGGGCGCCTGGGCCGCGGTACTCCGACGGAGCAGTGCCCTCGCCTGCATCACGGCCGCCCTCGCCGGCTCGCAAGGCCCGTCCACGGCCGGGCGCTGCCGGCGGAACCTTCCCTTTTGCGCGGCCACCTCGGTAGACGCGATAGGGCTTCTCTTCCCGCGCCATCTGGCGGGTTACGTTACCCACCGGGCGTGAGCGCGAATCGTGTCATCGGTGTCGACCTCGGCGGGACGAAGATCCTTGCCGGCGTGATCGACGACGACGGTCGTGTCTACGAGACGCTCGAGCGTCCCACCGTGACCACCTCTCAGGCTGCCCTTCTCGACGAGCTCGCCGAGCTCGTGCGTGGCCTGCCGCAGCAGGGAATCGGTGCCGTCGGCTTCGGCATCCCGTCGCGCATCGATCAGCGAAACGGCATCGCACTGGGCGCTGTCAACATCCCGCTTCGCGACACGCCCTTCCGCGCGGAGATGGAGCGGCGGCTCGAGCTTCCCGTCTCGATGGAGAACGACGGCAGCTCGGCCGCATACGCCGAGTTCGTCCTCGGGGCGGGACGTGGCGCTGCCAACCTCGTGATGCTCACCCTCGGCACGGGCGTCGGCGGCGGCGTCGTGGCCGAGAGGGAGCTCTTTCGGGCGTGGACCGAGCTCGGCCACATGGTGATCGTCGAAGACGGCGAGCCGTGCCAGGGGGCGTGCTCCGGCCGGGGGCACGTCGAGGCCTACTGCTCGGGCCGTGCGGCCGACAAGCTCGCTCGAACCGTGCTCGGCCCGAACGCCACTGCGCACGATCTTGTCGAGCAGCGCCATCCGGTGCTCGAGCAGGTCGGGCATCACCTCGGCGTCGCAATCGGATCGCTCGTGAATATCTTCGGCGCCGAGCGCGTCGTGATCGGAGGCGGCTTCGGTGTGGCCGCGTTCGAGCTTCTCGTGCCTGCCGCCCGGATGGCCGTCCTCACCGAAGCGCTTGCGCCGGCCGGCCAGAAGGTGGAGATCGAGGTTGCGAAGCTCGGCGCCGACGCAGGCTTGATCGGAGCGGGCCTGCTCGCCTTCGAGACGCGCCGCTAGTGGTGCACTCATGCCCCTAGCGGTCTGCGCGACGCCGATCGGGAACCTCGACGACATCACGTTGCGGGTGCTCGCCGAGCTGCGCGAGGCGGACTTGGTGCTCGCCGAGGACACGCGTCATACACGAGGCCTGCTCGAGCGGCACGGGATCTCCGCGCGGCTCCTCTCGTATCACGAGCACAACGAGGCACAGCGCGTCGCGGCCCTGCTTCCGAGGCTCGTAGCGGGCGAGCGGATCGCCCTCGTGAGCGACGCGGGAATGCCTGTCGTCTCCGATCCGGGCGCGCGTCTCGTGCGGGCCGCGATCGACGCCGGGGTCGAGGTGACCGTCCTTCCGGGGGCGTCCGCCGTTGAGACGGCTCTTGCCAGCAGCGGTCTTGCAGGCCCCGGCTACGGCTTCGTGGGGTTTCTGCCGCGTAAAGCCGCCGAGCTCGCCGCCCTGTGGCTCGAGCTTGCGTCGTGGCCCCGGCCGGTCGTCGCGTTCGAGTCCGCGCAACGGCTGCCGGCGACGCTGCAATCGCTCGCAGCGTTCGACCCCGCGCGTGAGGTAGCGGTGTGTCGCGAGTTGACGAAGCGGTTCGAAGAAGTCGTCCGCGGCCGGGCTCGCGAGCTCGCGGCGCGCTTCGCGACGGCACCGAAGGGAGAGATCACCGTTGTGATCGCCGCAGGCGAGGTCAGGTCCGATTCGACCGAGGCTCGGGCGGCCGTGGCCGAGCTCGTCGAGGCCGGAACCCCCCGGCGCGTCGCCGCGGAAGTCGTCGCTCGGCTGACTGACGCGTCCCGAAACGACCTCTACCGCACATCATTGTGACAATTGTGTAATCTCGTTTGACAACAGCGATCACCATGCCGTAACTTGGCTGTCGCGTTCTCTCCTCAGACAACGAAGTCAGACCAAGGTGGTGCCGATGCGTCGTTTCGTGCTTCTGGCCGCGCTCGCGGCCGTCCTGCTCGCGCTTGTCGCCGTGCCCGTCGCGGGCGCCTGGACGTGGCCGGTATCAGGCGATGTCCTGCAGCCCTACGTCTTCGACCCCGGGCATCCGTACGACGCGGGGCAGCACCGTGGTATCGATCTCGGGGGCCAAGCGGGTTCCGCCGTCGTCGCGCCCGCCTCGGGCACGGTGACGTTCGCGGGATCTGTCCCGAGCTCCGGCACGAGTGTCACGATCACAACGCCGGGCGGCCACGCCGTGACGCTGACGCATCTCGGCTCGCTGAGCGTCGTCCGAGGGACGACGGTCGCCGAGGGGGACACGATCGGATCGGTCGGGCCGAGTGGCGACGCCGAGGTGTCGCAGCCATACGTGCACCTGGGCATCCGGGTCGCCGCGGATCCGCAGGGCTACGTCGATCCGCTGACCCTCTTGCCGGACCGCACGCCTGCCGCAGGCACGCCCGCTCAGTCTCCAGCAACGGTCGATCAGGGAACTGCTCGCGCGTCCGCGCCGCCCGTCTCTCCAGCTTCCTCGGCGCCGGTGCCCGTGAACGACGCGGGCGTTGACAGCGCCGGGTCGGCGGCTCCTCGGCCGGTCGCGACGCCGGAGCCGGATTCGCCGATCACGGTGCCGACCCAGAGCGGGGCCTCGGCGCCAGAAAGCCTGTCGGCCACTGCACGCGAAGGGCGCTCCGGCACTGCTCCCCGGCAGCCCGTGCACGCCGCGAAGAGAGTTGTCCGGCCTCAGCCTGAATCCGGGGCTCGGGGCGGGACCGATCTCGTCAGCCGCCCCGGCGCCGCCGTGTCTGCCTCGCGGTCGACGGGCGCCCAGGCCCGCAGCCACGCCTCGCCGAGGGCCGTCGCCCGGCGGCGCGCAGTCGCGCGCCCGGTGGGGGCACATCCGCAGCACGACGTTCGCAGCCTCAGGCCGGTATTGCGACCGAGGGCGACGACCGGTGGCCGCCGGGGGCCGGGCCTCGCCGGCCGACATCGCGCCGCCGAGCCCGCCGCTCTCCGTCCTCGCGTGCGGACGTCGAGCACGGCGCTCGCAACCACGACTGCGGAAGCGCTCGGGAGCTCGCCGGCCCGACGGGTTGCCGCGGCGCCCGGACGGGAGGGAGAGCGCCACGGTTCGCCGGTCAGCGCGTCCTTCGTGCTTGCAGCCACAGCCGCAGCCGCTCTCGCGGCGCTCGTTGTCGCTCTCTCGTTCCGGAGGCGCTTCAGGGGCGTTCGTATGATTGCTGGCGATGGCAACGCCCCGGAAGATCCTCGTCGCGCCGGCATGGCCCTATGCAGCGGGCCATCGTCACCTGGGGCATGTGGCGGGATTTGGCATCCCATCGGACGCATTCGCCCGGTACCACCGGCTCAAGGGCGACGACGTGCTCATGGTGAGCGGGACGGACGAGCACGGCACGCCGGTGATGGTCGCCGCCGATCGAGAGGGGAAGCCATACGCTGAGATTGTCGCCTACTACAACGCGGCGTGCCGGGAGGACTTCCGCCGGCTCGGACTCTCATACGACTGTTTCTCGAGAACCACAACGCGGAATCACGCGGCCGTCACCCAGGACATCTTCAAGACGCTCTACGAGCACGGGGCGATCATCGAACGCGAGATGCTCGTCTCCTTCTCGTCGACCGGCCACACCCTTCCTGACCGCTACATCGAGGGGACGTGCCCGATCTGTGGCTATTCCGAGGCGCGTGGCGACCAGTGCGACAACTGCGGCAACCAGCTCGACCCGACCGAGCTGATCAACCCGCGGTCGAAGATCGACGGCCAGACGCCCGAGTTCCGGGAGACGAACCACCTTTTCCTCGACCTCCCGAAGTTCGCGGAGGCCCTCGGAACCTGGATCACGCGGCATGACGACTGGCGGCCGAACGTGCGCAACTTCTCGCTCGGGCTGATCCGCAAGATCCGCCCGAGGCCCATCACCCGCGACCTCGACTGGGGCGTCACGATCCCGATCCCCGGCTACGCGGAGGATCCGAACAAGCGCATCTACGTCTGGTTCGATGCCGTGATCGGTTACCTGTCGGCGAGCATCGAGTGGGCGGCGTCGACCGGCGACAAGGACGCGTGGCGCGACTGGTGGCAGAACCCGCAGGCGCGGCACGCCTACTTCCAGGGCAAGGACAACATCGTCTTCCATACGGTGATCTGGCCCGCGATGCTGCTCGGCTACGCAAAGGGCGGGGACTACGGGGCGGGGCAGGCGCCGCTCGAGTTGCCGGACGCCGTCTTCGCGACCGAGTACCTCACCATGGAAGGCAAGCAGTTCTCCACGAGTCGCCAGCACGTCATCTATCTCCGCGATTTCCTCGACCGCTACGACCCCGACCCGCTGCGCTACTACCTCGTCGCCGCTGGCCCGGAGACCCAGGACGCCGATTTCACGTGGTCCGAGTTCGTTCGGCGCTCCAACGACGAGCTGCTCGCGAACTGGGGCAACCTCGTCAATCGCACGCTCACGAACGCGCACCGAAACTTCGGCTCGGTTCCGCAGCCGGGTGAGCTGACGGAGGACGACCGCGCTCTGCTCGCCGGGGTCGACGGGGGCTTCGACACGGTGGGCGCGTACATCGAGGAGGGACGATTCCGAGCAGCGCTCGGCGAGGCGATGCGCCTTGCGACGACCGTGAACCAGTACGTGAGCGACCAGGCCCCGTGGGCTCTCGTGAAGACCGATCGGGAGCGTGCCGCGACCGTGCTCTACACTTCGCTGCGCGCTGTCGACAGCCTGAAGACGATCTTCACCCCGTTCCTGCCCCACACCTCCCAGCAGGTGCACGAGCTCCTCGGCTACGACGGCTTCATCGCCGGGCCGCTCGAGTTCCGCGAGGTCGACGAGGACGGCCAGTCGCATCAGATCCTGACCGGCGACTATGCGTCGTGGGTCGGCAGCTGGGAGCCAAGTGATCTTCGCCCCGGCCAGCCGTTGCAGGAACCGCGGCAGCTCTTCAAGAAGCTCGACGACTCCGTCGTGGACGATGAGCTCCGGCGGATGCGCGACGACGACGCGTGATCGACACGCACGCGCATCTCGGCGACGACGCATCCGACGTCATCGAGCGCGCGCAGGCCGCCGGTGTGTCGCGCATCGTGACCGTGGCGACGACACTTGCAGGCGCCCACCGTGCAATCGCGATCGCCGAGCAGCACGAGGGGGTGTACGCGTCCCTCGGCATCCATCCGCACGAGGCGGGCGGCGAGGAGGCGGAACACGTGCCTGAGATCTGCGCCCTGCTCGGACACCCAAAGGTGGTCGCCGTGGGGGAGACGGGCCTCGACTACTTTCGGGATTACGCGCCGCACGACGCCCAGCGCGTGCTCTTCGAGCGGCAGCTTGCCGTCGCGCGCGATACCGGCAAAACGGTGGTCATCCACACGCGCGCGGCCGACGAAGACACGCGTGCGCGGCTGCTCGGGCACGAGGGGGCTGTGATCCTGCACTGCTTTTCGTCGGAGGCACTCCTTGAACCGGCACTCGAGCGCGAGTGGTACGTCTCGTTCGCGGGCAACGTCACCTACAAGAACGCCTACGATCTGCGTGCGGCTGCGCGCCGGGTGCCGGCCGACCGGCTGCTCGTCGAGACCGACAGCCCGTACCTCGCGCCGCAGGCCGTGCGCGGACGCCGGAACGAGCCTGCCCACGTCACCCACACCTACGCGTTCCTTGCCGAGCTTCGCGGCGCCGAACCCGGGGATCTCATCGAACAGGTCGATGCGAACGCAACCGCGGTCTTCGGCCTGTGAGCGTCGCCCCGCGCAAGAGACTCGGCCAGCATTTCCTCGTCGACGAGAACATCCTCGCCGTGATCGCCCGGTTGGCCGAGCTCCAGGCGAACGACGTCGTGCTCGAGATCGGACCGGGTCTCGGGATCCTCACGCGCTACCTGGCCGAGCGGGTTGCGCACGTTCACGCGGTCGAGCTCGACCGTCGGCTCGCGCCGCACATCGAGGACATCCCGCGCACGACGATCCATTGGACCGACGCGATGCTGCTCGACTCTGCGAGCCTCGATCCGCCGGCGACGAAGCTCGTCGCCAACCTTCCGTACAACATCGCGACGCCGGTCGTTGCCGAGAGCCTCGCCGATGCCCGACTCCGGGCGTGGTGCGTGATGGTGCAACGAGAGGTGGCGGATCGGTTCTTCGCGTCGCCCTCGACGAAGGCCTACGGGGCCGTCTCAGTCCTCGTGCAGCTCGCGGCGGTGCGCACGGGCCTGCACCCCGTCTCGCGTGAGGTGTTCCGTCCGAAGCCGAACGTCGAGTCCGCGCTCGTCGCCTTTCGGCGTACCGGTTCTGCAGCGGACGCGGAGGTCAAGCGCGTCATCGAGGCGGCGTTCGCACACCGGCGCAAGACACTCGCGAACTCGCTGTCGCTTGTGGGCGTTGCCTCGCGCGACCACGCGGTCGAGGCGCTCGCGGCGATCGGCCGGGTCGCGAACGTCCGCGCGGAAGAGCTCGAGCCGGCGGAGTTCCCAGCGCTTGCCGAGGCGCTCGCTTGACCGGAGCGGCGCCGGCGAAGATCAACCTTGCACTCGTCGTCGGGCCTCGCCGCCTCGACGGAAAGCACGAGCTTGCGACCGTGTACCAGCGCGTCGACCTCGGCGACCGAATCAGCGTCGTGGCCGCCGCCGAGACGTCGGTCGACGGCTTCCCGGACGACAAGATCGTGCGGTCGGCGCTCGCTGCGCTCGCGGCTCCTCACGGCTGGCGCGTGCACATTGCAAAGAACATTCCCGTCACGGCGGGCCTCGGCGGTGGGAGCTCCGATGCCGCGACCGCACTCCGTCTTGCAAATTCGCAGCTTCGAGATCCGCTCGCGCCGGCAGATCTGCATGCGCTCGCAGCGAGCCTCGGCGCCGACGTGCCGTTCTTCCTCCGCGACGGGCCACAGCTTGGCACCGGTGGCGGCACGGAGCTCGAGCGGCTCGATCTGCCCCAGGACTTCGTCGTTCTGTTGCTCCTGCCGCACGGCGCGAACAAGGACTCGACGCGCGAGGTCTACGCGCGATTCGACGCCCGCGACGGCGAGGTCGGCTGGGAGGAGCGCCTCGCCTCGTTGCGCACGGCGCTCGCCGCGGTGCGCCGGCCCCGCGACCTTGCCGCGCTGCCGCGAAACGACCTCGCGCGCTCGCCGTTTGCGGAGGTCGTCGAAGCGCACGGAGCGTTTCGCGCCGACGTCACCGGCGCCGGCCCGGTGGTCTACGGCCTGTTCCACCGCCGTGCAGACGCCGCCCGCGCCGCCCGGGCGCTGCAGCACCACGGGCGCCTCTGGATCACCGTGCCCGTCTGGTACGGCTAGCTGTGTCCATCCATCCGCAAGTTCAGGCACGCGCCCGGCGGCGGCTCGCCGCCGGTGGCTGCGTCCTCGGGAGTCCCGATAGAACCTCTATCGGAATTCCCTGGGTCCTTGCCACGAACGACGATCCATCCCCCGGATCACGCACCCAACGTACGGACGGGATGCACTGACGCCGAGGTCGATCAGGGCAGCGGCACCTTCGGCACGGAGACGACCCCGCGCCGCTCAAGGGCCTCCTGGACGAGCGCGAGATTGTCGCTGTCACGGCTCTTCGTCAGCGCGAGCGCCCGACGCGAGATCGATCAGCGGCACCGCGACGACGTCGTTCCTGATCGATAGCCAGGGTCCGATCGTGTCGATCACGAGCCCGTCCGGCACGTACGCGAAAAACCAGCCGGTCGTGTCCTCCGTGACGTGCAGTGACACGCTGAGCGGCATTGGAGCCGCGAACTGTCCGGCGAGTCAGGCAGCGGACACCTCGACGCTCGGTCCGAAGACCTTTACCGTCACGGCAACCGACAACGCGGGAAACCAGACGATCAAATCGTCGTCGTACACCGTCGTCGACGCGCTCGCCGTCGTCGTCTCGCCATCGACGCCGGATGGCCAGAATGGCTGGTACAAGACTGCGCCGACGCTCACCGTCCAGGTCCCCGCGGGCGCCACCGGTCCGCCTCCGCCGAACGTCGTAACCTACTCGGTGAACGGCAGCACGACGTTCCAGCCGTACACGGGCCCCGTGAGCCCTCTTGCCGACGGCACGACCAGCTACGTCTTCAAGGCCTACGGGAACACGGTCGCGACGACGATCAAGCTCGACCGTGCCGTTCCGACGATCTCGATCACGACGCCGCCTGCGACGGGCGCGACCTATGCCCGCAGCTCGACCGTCAACGCGGTGTATTCCTGCGCCGACCTGACGTCGCTGATCGCCGGCTGCAGTGCGCTCGTCACGCCACCCGGCGGAGGCTCCGCGATCAGCGTCGCCACCAACACGCCGCTGCCGACAGCGTTGAACGGCAGTTACTCGATGATCGTGACGGCGCGTGACAACGCAGGCCTGCAGGCGACGCTCGCTCGCCCCTCCACCGTCGGACCGCCACCGCCGCTCGGCGCCCAGGTGATCGTCTTCACGCGCGGCGCGCGCATCTACACGCTCGACACGACGACCCACGTTGCCGCGCAACTGACCGGTCTCGCTGGCCGCGACCCGAACCCGGCCGGCGTCACCTACAGCGACGATCAGGCGGCCAAGTCGCTCGACGGGACCAAGATCGCCTTCGCGCGGAGGACGAGCGCAACCGGCGCGTCGCAGATCTGGGTGGTCGACGCCGACGGCAGAAACCCGGTGCAGCTGACGACGACGGGAGACAACACCGCACCGGCGTGGAACGTCAACGGCAGCAAGCTCGCCTTCGCGTCGAACCGCGTCGGCTCGAAGGGCTGGGACGTCTACAGCGCACCGTTTGCCGCGGGCGCGCTGGGAACGCTGTCGAACCTGACGAACGCGACAGGGAACGACATCTCGTCGTCGTGGAGCCCGGCTGCGAGCGGCTCGAACGCGAACCTGATCGCGTTCGCCTCGGACCGCAATAACAGCCAGTACGAGATCTTCACCATGACGACGACCGGTGGCAGCCAGAACCGGATCACGAACGACCCGCATTCAGACCGCGAGCCGGCGTGGTCGCCGGATGGCACGAAGATCGCCTTCTCGAGCGACCGCGCGACGGGAACGGGTGGCTTCGAGATCTACGTGATGGGGGCGCCGAACGGCAACTCCCAGACTCGCCTGACGAACCTCGTTGGCACCGACTCGTCGCCGACCTGGCTCTCCGCTACCCAGATCGTCTTCGCCTCGCCGGGCATCGGCCCGAAATCCCGTGGGTGGTCTCGCGTCGATCAGCCCGACCGCGACGAACCTTGCGAAGCTCGCCGGCTCGGCATTCGGCGACGCCAATCCCGGCTGATCGGCGTCGGCGCCGACCCGAGTCGCGCAAATGCAGCGTGGTACCGTTGATGGCGCGATGTACGGCGCGACCGCTATCGAGCAGGGGTCGACGCGGCCCGGGCGCTGGCTGCGCGAGCGCCGCCTGCGGCTGACGCTGTGGATCGCCCTCGTCGAGGGCGTTCTCTACCTCGTGCACGTCCTTCATTGGTGGGAGGCGGTCGCACTGGCGGCGGTCGGCGTCGTCTTCTGGTGGTACGCCGGGCGTCGCAGTGGCTCAGACCTCATTCGCCAGGCGAGCTGGATCTTCGCAGCCTCGCAACTGCTCGTTCTCTGCGTGCCGGTCGCGCTCGCGATCCTGAAGGCGATTGCGATCGGGGTGATCGCGCTTCTCGCGATCGTCGCGCTCGTCTTCCTCTTCAGGGAACGCAGTTAGCGCCGACCTATACTCGCCGCATTGTGGGGCGTAGCCAAGCGGTAAGGCAGCGGGTTTTGGTCCCGCGATCCCAGGTTCGAATCCTGGCGCCCCAGCCATTCTCCGAGGCATCGCCGGCCTGAAGTCCCGATGACCACCGATCCGTCAATCGCAGCCGTCGTCATGGCCGGAGGTCTCGGCACTCGCATGCGCTCGGCCGTGCCGAAGCACTTCCACATGATCCTCGGCCGGCGCATGGTCGACTGGGTGATCGAGGCAGGCCGCGACGCGGGCGCTCGGCCGATCGTCATCGTCTCCTCTCCGCCGAGCCGTGACGCGTTCGAGAGCGCCGGTGTCACCGTTGTCGTGCAGGACCCGCCGCTCGGGACGGGCGACGCAGTGCGCACCGCGCGCACGGCGCTCGAGGCGGCGACCGGCGATGTGCTCGTCCTTTCGGGCGATACGCCGCTCCTGACTCCCGAGCTCCTGCGCGACCTCGTCGAGACGCACCGCCGAGAGTCGGCCGCCGCGACCATCCTCAGCGCGGAGCCGCCCGATCCACGCGCCTACGGCCGGATCGTCCGCGGCGCAGACGGATCTGTCACGCGCATCGTCGAGGCGGCCGATGCGAGCCCGGGCGAAGCGGCGATCACCGAGATCAACTCGTCGATCTACGTCTTTCGCAGCGACGCGCTCTGGCCCGCCCTCGAGAAGCTCCAGCCGAAGAACGCGCAGGGCGAGCTTTACCTCACCGACGCGATCGAGATCCTCGTCAGCGCGGGGGAGAAGGTAGCGGCGCACATCGCGTCCGACTCGAACGAGACCGACGGTGTGAACACGCGCGTCGAGCTGGCGCACGCAGCGGCGATCCTGCGCGGGCGGATCAACGAGCGGCACATGCTCGCCGGGGTCACGATCGTCGACCCACAGACGACCTGGATCGATCCGACGGTGCGGATCGAGCCCGACGCGACGATTCAGCCGTTCGTGATCCTGCGGGGTGCGACATCGGTCTCCGCCGGCGCAGAGATCGGGGCCAATACGGTTGCGATCGACGCCCACATTGGCGTCGCCGCCACGATCGGGCCCTTCTGTTACCTTCGCCCCGGAACCGTCCTCGGCGAGTCTTCCAAGGCAGGCACCTTCGTGGAGATCAAGAACTCTCGGATCGGCGACCGGACCAAGGTCCCGCATCTGTCGTACATCGGCGATGCGGAGGTCGGCGAGGACACGAATATCGGGGCGGGGGCGATCACGGCCAACTACCCCCACAAGCCCGGCATGCCGAAGGGTCGCACGACGATCGGCAGCAACGTCAGGACCGCGATCCACAATGGTTTCATCGCACCGGTGGAGATAGGAGACGGGGCTTGGATCGCTGCGGGATCGGTTATCACGAAGGATGTTCCTGCCGATGCACTCGGGATCGCCCGATCTCGCCAGGAGAACAAGGAGGGATATGCAGCCCGCCAGCGCGACGACTGAGCTCGTCCTGCCAGGACTCGAGACCTCCGAGCGCATGACGGCGCAACCGTCTCCCGGCCACTGGCTCGAACGCGGGCCTCAGAAGCGCCTGATGGTGTTCTCGGGGCGCTCGCATCCAGGCCTCGCACAACGGATCGTCGAGCCGCTCGGCGTCGAGCTCGGCGAAATCGAGCTGCACACCTTCGACAATGGCGAGACCTACTGCCGCTACTGCGAGTCGATCCGCGGCGCCGATCTCTTCATCGTGCAGACCGGCTGCCACCCGGTCGACCAGAACCTGATGGAGCTGCTGCTGATGATCCAGGCAGCGAAGCTCGCGTCCGCGAAGCGCATCACCGCGGTCATCCCGTGGTTCCCCTACGCACGGCAGGATCGCAAGGCAAAACCGCGCGAGCCGATCTCGGCGCGCCTCGTTGCCGACATGCTGCAGCTCGCCGGCGCCGACCGTCTTCTGACGATGGATCTCCACGCAGGCCAAATCCAGGGCTTCTTCCAGATCCCCGTCGACCACATGACGAGCCTGCCGCTCTTCGCGCGCCACTTCCGCGATCTCGGGCTGCACGGCGAAGGTGTCGTTTCCGTTGCGCCGGATGCCGGTCGCGCAAAGCAGGCAGTGCGCTTCGCCGAGATGATCGATGCAGACTTCGCGATCCTGCACAAGACGCGACCCGCGCACGATGTCGTCTCCGTGACCGAGGTCACCGGTCGCGTGCGCGACAAGATTGCGATCATCGGCGATGACAGCACGATGACGGGCGGCACCCTGATCGCGGGGCTGAAGGCCCTAAAGGAGCATGGCGTGCGCGAGGTCTACGTCTTCGTCACCCACGCACTGCTTTCGGTCGAAGGCCTCGAGAAACTGCGAACGGCGGGCTTCGCGGGGATCGTCGTCACCGACACGGTGCCGATCGACCCGATCTCGAAACCCGACAACATGACGGTATTGACCGTGGCGCCGCTCCTCGCCGAGACGATCATGAACGTGTTCGCCGACGATTCCGTCTCGGCGATCTTCGGCGGCGAGAACCAGCTCTTCTAAAAGGAAGAGCTACGGCGGACGCCAGGCGGGGCAGCCCTCCGGGCTGGCCCCCGGCCCCGGCGACACCCCGCCGCAACCCTCCCTCGACCTTGACCCACCAGGCGTCACAGCGCGCACCCGCCCAGCGGGCGATCTGCTAGCCGAGCGCGGCTGGACACCAGATGACGGGAGGCGGATGATCGCCTCGTGCGAACGGGTCTTCCGACCGGGACTGTCACCTTCCTCTTCACGGACGTCGAGGGATCGACGAGGCTCCTGCACGAGCTCGGCGCGAAGGAATACGCCGAGGCACTTGCTGAGCACCGTCGCGTGATCCGGGAGGCGTGCGCCGCCGAGCACGGCGTCGAGGTGGACACCCAAGGCGACGCCTTCTTCTTCGCGTTCCCGACTGCGCCGGCGGCGCTGGCGGCAGCGGGCGCCTTCAACGCCGCACTTGCACCTGGGCGAGTCCGCGTCCGAACCGGCATCCATACCGGTACTCCGCTCCTCACCGACGAGGGCTACGTCGGACACGACGTGCATCGGGCTGCGCGCATCGCCGCAGCCGCTCATGGGGGACAGGTCGTC
>JBBQLT010000017.1:0-62794 GCA_038328165.1 Gaiellales bacterium | reverse complement strand
ATCGGGGTGCGGCTTCGCGCGGATCCGGCTCGGGGACGTCCGGTCCAGGGTTGCCGCCTTCGGCCCGGACGCGCAGTCGATCGAGGTAGCGCTCCCAGCCTGCGCGGTGGTGTTCGGCGACCGGTGGCGGCGCGAGCGCGCTGTGGGTGAGGCGGAGCAGTGTGCTGGCCCGGTCGGCCTCGAGTTCGATCACCACGGTCGTGGAGCCGGGTGGGATTGGTGGTGCTTCACCTTCCCAGCCCCAGGTGAAAACGAGTCTCTGATCGGGGACGACCTCGACGAAGCGGCCCGAGGCAACCTGGCCGCCGGGCATCGTGATCTGCAAGACACCGCCTGGCTTCGGGTCGATCTCGCCGTCCACGCCTTGCCAAGACGCCCAGCGCTGAGCGTCGGCGAGATTCGCGGGCAGAATTTTGACGCAACCCACGGGTCACGTCACCTTTTCCCGCCCGCCGAGAGCGCTATGTCGACGGTGGCGAGCTCAGCCGAGCAGGCGCCGTGCGAGTTGACCGTCGAGTGACCGCGCTCCTGGCCCGAGTCGGACGATCACCAGCATCGTGACGAGCAGTGTCGGCGCGAGGCCGAGGTTCAGGGCGCCGCCTTCGACGCGACCGGCTGTCGAGATCGCCCCGACCATGTCGCCGGCAAGCACGAGCGCGGCGATCCGGGTGCCGAAACCCGTTACGAGCAGGATACCGAAGACCACTTCGACGGCGCCGATCATGAACGCGAACGTGCTGGGGTGCGGCAACCCGTACTTTGCGAACGAGGCCGCCTCGCTGGTGTGATCGGCGAACTTGCCGAGGCCGAATACGACGAAAATGGTGCCGCAAGCCAGCCGGATTGTCGTAGCCGTGAGAGCGGCTCGTCGGCCGCCCCGTGTCGCTGTCAGCAGAATCAGTGTGCGCTCCCAGGTCGGCGGTCGCATCCGAGAAGAGTAAGGCTCGAATACGACTCCACGCGTCGGCGCCCGCTTGTGAGCTGTTTGTTTAGGAACTCTTCAGGGTTTGGTAAGCGGGGCGTAAGCGAGCCGAGGCAACACTAGTGGCTTGGCGCACCGGAAGGTGCGCGAGTGGCACGTTGACCTTGGGAGGAAAGGCATGAGAGCGAGCTTCTTCAGAGCGCCGAGGATCGTGGTCGCCCTGGCGGCGGGCCTTGCCGTGGCAGCCGGGATTGCCGCGGCTGCGTCCGCGGCGCCAGGCGGTGCGGGAGCGCTGTACACCGCAACAAACGCCGCGAGTGGGAACAGGGTGTTGGTCTTCGACCGTGCGGCCGACGGCAGCTTGACCGCGGCCGGCTCGGTCGCGACCGGCGGCCTCGGCAGCGGCGGCGGCCTCGGCAACCAGGGCGGGCTGGTGCTGAGCGATAACGGCCACTCGTTGTTCGTCGTCGACGCCGGCAGCAACGAGATCTCCGCGTTGGCGGTAGGCAGCAACGGGCTCGAGCTGGTCGGCAAGGTTTCCTCGGGCGGGGTTGCGCCGCTCAGCCTGACGGTCAGCGGCGATCTGCTTTACGTGCTCAACGCCGGCGGTGGCGGCTCGCCCGCCACCATTAGCGGCTTCCGCATCGATGACGGTGCGCTCGCACCGATCGCCGGCTCGACCAGGCCGCTCAGCGGCGCATCGGTCGGGCCCGCCGAGATCGCGTTCGACCCGAGCGGGCAGGTGCTCGCCGTCACCGAGAAGGGGACGAGCCTGATCGACACCTACACGGTCGGCGCCGACGGACTCGCGAGCGGACCGAGCTCCCAGCCCTCTGCCGGCACGACACCGTTCGGCTTCGCCTTCGACAAGCGTGGCCACCTGATCGTCAGCGACGCCTTCGGCGGCGCCCTCAGCGCGGGCGCGCTCTCCTCCTACGCCGTCGCCAGAGACGGCACCCTCACGACGATCAGCGGCGTGGTTGGCGACAGCCAGGCTGCCCCCTGCTGGGTCGTGACGACCAAGAACGGCCGCTACGCCTACACCAGCAACACCGGCAGCGGCTCCATCTCCTCCTACAGCATCGGCCACGACGGCAGCGTCGCTCTACTCAACTCGATTGGCGGCTCGACGGGTGCAGGCAGCGCCCCGATCGACATGGCGCTCAGCGGTAATAGCCACTACCTGTACGCGCTCGACTCCGGCACGCACGCGATCAGCGTCTTCCGAGTCGAGAGCGACGGCAGCCTCACCCCGCTCGGCAGCGCCGGCATCACCGGGCTCCCTGCCAGCACGAACGGGCTCGCCGCCAGCTGACAACCATCCCTCGTCAGAGCGCCGGGGATGCCACCAACGTCCCCGGCGCCGCACCTTGCGCGCGTCGGCATCCAGCGGGGCGTCACCCGGTCTCGGCTTCGGAGAGGTGTATGACTACGTCGCCGGCATCTCCGGTCGCTGCGACCGGGCCGTCGGAAGGTTTAGCGCTATCCACTCCGTGCTCTGGCAAGACGGCCGGCCGACCGATATCGGGAACCTCGGTGGCGTCGCCTGGAATACCCCGACGTCGATCAACGAGCGCGGCGACGTCGTCGGATTCTCGAACGTCTCCGCCGCAGCAGGCGGCGGCTTCGCAACCCACGCTTTCCTCTGGACGAGGGCCGACGGGATCCGCGATCTCGGCTCGCTCCCGGGCGACACGACCAGCCAGGCTCTCGGGATCAACGACCGCCGTGAGATCGTCGGCACCTCCTGCGACGCCGACTTCACCTGCCGGGCGATCACCTGGCGCGACGGCGTGATCACCGACCTGAACACGCTGGTCGGCGCCGACTACCACGACACGCTCCTGAGCGGCAACGACATCAACGAAGGCGGCCGGATCACGGGCCAAGCGCTCGAGGCGGACACGGGCTCGCTCGTGGCGTTCGCGGCGAGGCCCTAGCCCAACAGTCCGAGGTCGCGCGGGGCAGCACCCGCCCAGCGTGCTGCCCCAGCGACCTGCTGCACCGCAACGGCGCCGGCTGGGGCAAACTCCTTGCGACTCGTCGCCGGAAGCGGAGGAACAATGGATCACACAGAGGCGCTAACGACGCTCAACGACCAATTCATCGAAGCGTTCCGACAAGGCTCATGGGGGCTGCTCGAGCCGGTCCTCTCGCCCGGGTTCGCCTATCTGGACGGTTCCACCGGCGAAGTCTGGACCCACGAGCGATATGTCGACAACCTCCGAAGTCATCCGTCGCCGTCCCTGTCGATCGATCAGCTCGCGATCCACGTCGACGGCGACACAGCCGTCGTCTCGGCGCGAACCTCGCGCCAGCCAGGGACGTACGGCCGCTACGTCGACACCTACCAGCGCCGCGGCGAAGAATGGCTTTGCGTCCACGCCTGCGTCTGGCCGCTACAGCAGAGCGCAACCGTGTGTGAGACGAAGCGCCCAGTCTCCGACGCGAAAAATTTCGCTGGCGTGAGCATCGTTCCACAGCTTTCAGTTCGGCGCGGCCGTGAGGCTGTGGAGTTCTACACGGCAGCATTCGGAGCCGTGGAGGTCTATCGGGTCGGCGGCACCGACAATAATCCTGAGGTCGTCGCCCAACTCTCAATCGGGAGTGCGTCCTTCTGGGTCTCCGACGAGGCGCCGGCGAGCGCGAACTTCAGCCCCGAATCGGTGGGCGGAGGCACGGTGCGGGTGCTGTTGATCGTTGACGATCCGAACGCTGCGCTCGAGCAGGCCAAGGCAGCGGGCGCGACGGAGGTGTATCCGGTGACTGAAGAGCATGACTGGCGCTTGGGCCGGGTCGAGGATCCGTTTGGCCATCACTGGGAGATCGGCAAGCCGCTGATCGGTTGGCCACCCGCGGACGCCAGTCCCCACGGCAACCAGTAGGCGACGCAAGAGCCGTTGTTGTCGCTTGGGGATCGGCATCCAGATCGTCTCGCAGCGTCCGGGTCGTCGCCGTAGCGACGTGCGCCTCGATGTCACGCTCATCCGGGAGTCGGATGAGGATAGGTTCACCGCGGAGCGGCTTCGCGGGCGGCTGAGCGCGAGCGGCGTGAGTTCACGGCCGACGTATCGACGCGATGTGACGAGCGATCCTCGCGCGGCTCGCAAGTTGTGCGCGACCCGAACGACGGATCGTCCGGGCAGAACGATCAGCGAGTCTGCGCCCCTCACTCGCTCGGCGCCTGCCCGTGCTTATCGTGTTCGTGCGACCGAACACAAACACGGGTAGGAAAGACGAGATTTCCAGGGTTTTACAGATGCTCCGTGGGCCACGATTGGGCCAGCGCGCCGCGAATCGGCGTCTAGATAGACAACGCAACTAGCTGTTGCGTAGGGAAATTGATGAACGGGAGCGACGGGACTCGAACCCGCGACCTCCGGCGTGACAGGCCGGCGTTCTAACCAACTGAACTACGCCCCCAGTTGCGCGGGCAGTGTACCGGCGGCAGGGATCGGTCGCCCTCCCGCCAACCTTTCCCTGGATGACGCGCGTCGACTGGATCGCGCTCGCGCTCGCCGCGCTCGCCGCGCTCGCGGGGCTGAAGCGCGGGTTGGTCGCGACGGCGCTTTCGCTCGCCGGCCTTGCGGCCGGCGCGGTACTCGGCGCTCGATTTGCGCCGCATTTCCTGCACGGCGGCTCGACCTCCCCGTACACGCCGCTCGTTGGGCTCGCCGGAGCACTGATCGGCGCCACTGTTCTTCAGTCGGTCGCTTCGATGATCGGTTCCCTCGCGCGAGGCAGCCTGTCCGTGCTTCCGCCGCTCCGTGCGCTCGACACGGTGGGCGGGCTTATCGTCGGCGCCGCGTTCGGTCTCGTCGTCGTCTGGGTCGCGGGCGCCGTGCTCCTGCAATTGCCGGGCCAGACGAACCTTCGTCGCGAGGTGCAGCAGTCACGCGTGCTCCAGCGGCTGAACGACATCGCCCCTCCGAGCACCGTCCTGCGCGCGTTCAACCGGGTCGACCCGTTCCCCTCGATCGCCGGGCCTGCACCCCCCGCGCGGCCACCGGATAGTCGCGCGCTTTCGTCCGAAGCCGTGCGCCGTTCCCGCCCAAGTGTCGTGCGGATCACGGCGACCGCATGCGGGCTCGGCGTTGAAGGCTCGGGCTGGGTCGCGCGGCGGCAGATCGTCGTCACTGCGGCGCACGTCGTCGCCGGCGCGTCCCAGATCCGAGCCGGTGGCCGTGTTGCGCGCGCGCTCGTCGTCGACCGAAAGCAGGACATCGCAGTGCTCCGCGTTCCGGGCCTTCGAGCGCGGGCGCTGTCTCTCCGCGACGCACGCTCGGGCGACTCCGTCGCGTTGCTTGGGTTTCCGGAGAACGGACCGTTCGACGCGCGCGCGGGTCGCGTCGGCGCGACCGCAGATGTGTTCGTGAACGGTTCCTTGCGTGAGGTGACCGCGCTCCGAGGTCTCGTCCGTCATGGGAACTCGGGCGGGCCTGCGGTGAACGAAGCGGGGGAGGTCGAGGCGACGGTGTTCGCGGCTCGGATCGGCACGCGCGCCGGCTACGGCGTCCCGGCCGCGCCGGTGCGCGCAGACCTTCGTCGTGCGCACCGGGCGGTCTCGACGGGCGCGTGCTGAGCGCTCGAAGGTCGAGGTGAATGACCGCCGCGCCGCCCGCTTGTTGGTCAGAGCAAGTGTGGCCCGTTAACTGGGATCCGCCCCGGAGAGGACACGTCGTCTCGGGGCGTGCCCCTTGGTCAGACCAAGTGTGACCAATCAGTGACGCACTGCGGCTCACGGCGGCAGCCGCAAAGCATCGCCAGACGGCACCCCAACTGGGATCCGCCCCGAGGAGGACACGTCGTCTCGGGGCGTGGCCCTTGGTCAGACCAAGTGTGGCCGACCAGTGACCGACAATCCACAGCAGTTACTCCGGAAGGAGATCGAGCACGCCCAGCGGACGGCGAAACGGAGCGACGATGTACACACCGGCGGCGACCTCGCGTGCGTGTTCGATCAACTCGCGTCCGAGCTCCGCGCCCACGTCGGCGGCGTGCGCCCCGGCTGCTCGATAGCGGTCCTGGACGTGCTCGGGCACGATGATTCCCGGCGTCTCGTTGTGGACGCGCACGGCGAGCTCGAGCGACTTGATGGGCCAAACACCGACGAGCAACGGAACCTCCGACGCGCCGCCGAGCCGCTCGAGGAATCGGTCGAGGTATGCCGCGTCGAACAGAATCTGCGTCATCCCGAACTGCGCCCCCGCCTCGATCTTCCGGTGAAAGCGGTCTAACTCCAAGCCGAGGTCGTCCGCCGTGGGGTTGACGGCGACCCCGGTGAAGAACGATGTCGGCGCATCGATTGCACGTCCGTGGAAGTCCGTGCCCTCGTTGAGGCGTGAGATCAGCTCGACGAGCCCGATCGCGTCGACGTCGTACACCGCTCCCGTCCCCGGGTAGTCGCCGGCCTCGGGCGGATCGCCGGTCACGGCAAGAACGTTCCGAATCCCTTCGGCGTGCGCGCCGAGCAGCAGCGACTCGAGGCCGGCGATGGTCGAGTCGCGCGGTGTCAGATGCGGGATCGCTTCGATTCCCGTTTCGCGCTGAATTGCGACGGAGGCGATCATCCCGCTCATCCGCGCCCGCGCCCGCGGGTTGTCGTTCACGTCGACGAACTGGGCGCGGCCCGACTCCTTCAAGACCCGACCAGCTTCGAGGAGACCGTCGAGATTCCCGCCGAGCGGCGGGTCGAGCTGCACCGAGACAACGAACTCGCCCTTGCCGAGCAGGCGTGCGAGCTCGGTCGGCCCTTCGTCTGCGACGGCCGATCGCGCGCGTTCGCGCACGCGCGGTCGCGCCGCCGACGGCGTCGAGCCCCGGTTCTCGTCCATCGCCCTTCGGATCGCCGCGATCTGCGCCGGCGTCGTGCCGCAGCAACCCCCGATCACCCGTGCCCCGAGTGACCGCGCGGTTGCGGCGAAGTCGGCGAAGTACTCCGGTGTCGCGAGTGGAAACGAGACGCGCGCGCCCGTCATGCTCGCGAGGCCCACGTTCGGTAGGGCTGCGAGCGCCGCGTCGCCACCGGCCATCTCGGCGAGCGCGTTCAGCGCGGCGGCCGGCCCGCGGCCGTGATTCGCACCGAACGCCTGCACGGGCAGCTCACGCAGCCGAGAAGCGGCGTCTCGCGCCGCGACTCCGGCGAGGGTCACCCCGTCGCTGTCGAAGCTCATGAGGGCGATGATCGGCAGGCCGGACACCGATCGAACCGCATGCACCGCGACCTCGAGCTCGTGCAGGTCGTAGAACGTCTCGAGCATGAAGAGGTCGGCGCCCCGGCCCTCGAGAATGCGTGCTTGCTCGGCGTAGAGCCCACCGTCATCCTCCGGTCGCAGCTCGACGTCGCCGAGCGGCCCGATCGACCCCCCGATCAACACCTCCCGACCGGCGATCTCGCGTGCCTCACGGGCGAGTTTCACTGCGGTCGAGTTGATTCGCTCGAAGTCGTCTTCGAGGAAATGCTGTGCGAGCTTGCGCCGGTTCGCGCCGAACGTGTTCGTCTCGATCAACTCCGCCCCGGCATTGATGAAGCTGACATGCACCGAGACGACTGCGTCCGGCGCGCGGAGATTCGCCTCCTCGGGGCACCGCAGGCCGGGAACCGCCGCCGAGAGCACGACACCCATGCCGCCGTCCGCCACGAGCGGCGGGCCCTCGCGGAGGCGCATCTCGAAGCTCCCGGCCACGGGAGCAGGGTAGTCAAGTGATCCCGTCAACTACGAAATGGGTGATGGATCAAGCGAATGCCTGCAGTCACAGTGCAACAGTCACCTCCGTTGAGCCCCCTTGCGGCGGGGCCCGCAGAGTGAAAGACAGGAACTCCCTCAACGAAGACGGCGTCGGCGGCGGCGCCGTCTTCACGTTCAAGAAAGCGACTCCGGTGGCCGATATGGCGTCTACCTCCCCCGGGACTGACGGCAATCAGCTCGCGGAGAGGCGTTGGGGCGGCCGGCGCAAGCCGGCCGTTTCCCTAGCGGCTGCGGATGGTGATCCGGCCCACGTACGTCACCCAGCCGCGAGGCCCGTCGACGTGCAGCGACAACCCGCCGCCATGCGTGACGCGCCACGACAGCTCGCTGCCGTGATGCACGACCGTCACCGGTGCGCCCCCGACTGAAAGGCGCGTCCGGGAGGGCGCGAAGGCAAGGTGCGCGAGGACAGTCGTTCCTCGGGTGACAAGCGCCGTCTTCCCAGACGCCGAGATCGGCGCGCCGCACCGCGGTCCCCAGCACCACGACGAGATCGTCAGCGGCACCCGCTTTAGGCCCACCTGGAGATAGGCGGCCGGTGGCCGCGCAAGGCCCAGCAGCAGAGCGATGAGCACGGCCATCGACGAAATCTAGACGTCGTGGAGGACGCGCCCCTCGAGCCCGCCCGCAATCGTGACGACCTGGCCCGTGATGTGGCCGGCGAGGGTGGGTGACGCGAGCGCGACGACCTGCGCGGCCACGTCGAGCGGCTGGGCGACCTTGCGCAACGCCATCGTCCGCGAGACGAGCCGCACCTGCTGCGCATCGACGTGGCCGCGCGTCATCGCCGACTCGGTCCAGCCGGGGGCGACCGCATTGACGCGGCAGCCGGGATTTCGCCGCACGACCTCGTTCTTCAGCGAGAGCAGCAGGCCGCTCGTGATCGCGGCTTTGCTCGCGGCGTAGTCTGCGTGCCCCGCCTCGCCGATCAGCCCCGCGGTCGAGCCGCACAGCACGAGTGCTCCCTCGCGCTCGCCGAGTTGCCGCAGGAATCCGCGCGCGGTCAGGAAGGTCGCTGTCAGGTTCGCGTCGAGCGTGGCACGCCACCGGTCGAGGGAGAGCTCCCACACCGGGACGTCCGCCTGCGGCCACACCCCCGCGATCGCCGCGCAGACGTCGAGCTCACCCGCTTCCGCGAACAACCTCTCGACCTCCACTTCATCGGTCAGGTCGGCGGCGGCAACGATGGCACCGATCTCGGCCGCGACGGCCTCGGCGCGTTCGCGTCCGCGGTGGTAATGCACGACGACCTCGGCACCCTCGGCCGCGAAGAGCCGCGCGCAGACGCTGCCGATCCCGCCCGAAGCGCCCGTGACGAGCACCCGCTTGTCGCGCAGACTGGTCTCCACAACCCGCACGTTAACGGCCGGGAAGAAATTCGTTCCGCTTCGGCTAAAGGTGCTGTAGAGTCAGCGCGGTCCGAGGGTGAGCCGGAGAAGGGAAGAGGAGGCCGGCTCGTAAGCGTGTGCTGCTTGTCCGCCGTCAACCGTCGCAGTCGGAGGTCGTGCTCAGGTGCTCACAGTCGACATTGCTCTTCCCGACATCGAAGAACTCCACAAGCTGGTCGAGTCGGGTAAGGAGAAGGGCGTCCTCACCTACGACGAGATCGTCAAGGGTCTCGAGGAAGTCGAGCTCACGAAGGAGCAGGTCGAAGACTTCACCACCTACCTGATCGACCAGGGCGTCGAACTCGTCGAGGGCGAGGATCACAAGCGCCTACCCCATGAGCAGCCGCTCGTCGAGGAAGAGGTCAAGACCCCGAAGCTCGACCTGGCTGTCGAGCCGTCGCTCGACTCGCTACGCCTGTATCTACGGGAGATCGGCAAGGTGCCGCTGCTGACTGCCGACCAGGAGGTCTATCTGGCGAAGCGGATCGAGCGCGGGGACATGAGCGCAAAGACGCAGATGATCGAGGCGAATCTCCGCTTGGTCGTCTCGATCGCGAAGGGCTACCTCGGCCGCGGCCTTTCGTTCCTCGATCTGATCCAGGAAGGATCGCTTGGTCTGATTCGCGCCGTCGAGAAGTTCGACTACCGCAAGGGCTACAAGTTCTCGACGTATGCGACCTGGTGGATCCGCCAGGCCGTGACGCGCGCGATCGCCGACAAGGCGCGCACGATCCGCATCCCCGTGCACATGGTCGAGAAGCTGAACAAGGTCGTGCACATCGAGCGCCAGCTCGTCCAGCGTCTTGGGCGTGAGCCGAAGCCGGAAGAGATCGCCGAGGAGCTCGAGATGACGACCGATGAGGTGCGTGAGATCCTGCGCATGGCCCAACACCCCGTCTCGCTCGAGAAGCCGATCGGCGAAGAGGCCGACTCCGAGCTCGGCGACTTCGTCGAGGACGAGAACACCGAGACGCCCGACGAGGCAGCGTCACTCACTCTGCGCCGCTCCGACATCGAGACGGCGCTCGCGTCGCTTCCCGAACGCGAGCGCCAGGTGATCGAGCTTAGCATCGGTCTTACGGGCGGCCAGCCATGCACGCTCGAGGAGGTCGGCAAAGCGTTCGGCGTCACGCGCGAGCGCATCCGGCAGATCGAGAACAACACGCTGAAGAAGCTCGAGGGCCTGCCCGAGGCCCAAGCGCTGCGGGACTGCGTCTAGAGAAATCTCAGGCGTTCGTGCGCGCTGCGGGCACGATCAGCTTGCAGTGCGGGCACTTGAAACCGCGGTAGCGCTCGGCCGACCCGTCGAGGAGACTGCCGGTGAAGGTCTTCCGGCAGTGGGGGCAGCGGATCTCGATCGATCCTTCGGCCGGCGTCTCCTCGCTCATCGTCTTTCAGGCTACCTGCGCGTCACGCGACCACGACCGACTCGATGCTCACGTCGTCCTTCGGCCGGTCGCCCGGGCCGGTGTCGACCTGCTCGATGGCGTCGACGACGTCCATCCCGGCGGTCACCCGGCCGAAGACGGTGTGCTTGCCGTCGAGCCACGGACAGGCCGGGGCAGTGACGATGAAGAACTGTGACCCGTTCGTGTTCGGGCCGGCATTCGCCATCGCGACCGCACCGCGCGTGATCTTGTTGTTGTTGAACTCGTCCTCGAACTGATAGCCGGGACCACCCGAACCGGTACCGGTCGGATCCCCGCCCTGGATCATGAAATCCGGGATGACGCGGTGGAAGATGACCCCGTCGTAGAACCCGTCACGAGCGAGCTTCGTGAAGTTCTCGACCGTCTTCGGCGCGACTTCATCGAACAGCTCGAGCTCGATCGTGCCCTTGTTCGTCTGCATGGTTGCGTTTGTCATGCGGGGCACCCTACCCATCCCTCATTCGAGTGATTACGACCGAACCGCAGCAAGCAGCTTGGCGAGCCGCTCTTGCTCGGGCCCGCGCCACCGTGCGGAGAACGCGCGCGCTGCGGCCTCCTCGGCCGTCCGGAGCGCCTCGTCGACCACGCGCACGCCTGTCGAGGTGAGGACGACGAGCGCAAGCCGAGCGTCGCGGTCGTGTGACTCCCGGTCGACGAGACCGATCCGCTCGAGCGGGCCGAGCTGGCGCGCGATTCCGGACGGTGTGACGCCGAGACGCTGGGCGAGGTCGGAGCGCCGAAGCTTGCCCGCCGGCGCGCCGCGGAGCTCGCGGAGAATCGCGAGGTCGGACAGAGAGATACCGTGCTGGGAGAGCGGGTGGTCGACTTCGCGCGTGATCACCGTACGCGCGAGAGCGAGGTCGAACAGAATGTTGAGAGCTGAGTTACTCATCCCGACAGTTCATCAACTACTCAACGATATGTCAAGAGTGTTCTTGGCAAAGTCGGCGGGCGGGAAGCGTCCCGGGAGCTCTCTCCTCGGAGGGGTGGCGGCCGCGGCGGCACTTGCCGCCTGCGGAAGCGCGCCGGCACCGGCACGGCGATCCGCGGCGGGCGAATGGACGGCGAATGCGTCCGGCGTCATCGCGCAGCTGCGGGGAGACATCCTCGCGGCTTCAGACGGGGACAGCATTCGGTCAGCGCGCGCCGCGCTCCGCGACGAGTCGCGGCTCTACGGCTTGCTCATTGCCTACAGCGACTTCGGCGGCTGTCGCCATATGACGAGAGCACTTGGTGAGGAGCCGCCTGGTCGCGAGCTCACGGCATCGAATCTTGCCGGGGCATGTGCGCACCTGCAGCGAGCGTCGATGCTCTTCACGCGGGCGGCGTCGCATGATGACCCCGCGGCTCTCGTCGCGGCCGCACATGCGGTGCGCGCAGCACAACCACTGCTCGAGCAAGCGGAGCTCGACCTACGCGATGCGGAGCGGCACTGATCGTCGCGTGAGCTCCTTCAGGACCCATTTGGTGTCGGACACGCGCACGAGACACGCACGAAACATGCGCGAGAGTGTGACACGGACGCGGTGGTGGTACCTGCGAGCATGGAGGAATGGAAGCGGGTCGCCGAATTGCCGCCGTGCTCGTGCCGGTCTTTCGTGACTTGGACGATCGGCTGCGGATCGTCTTGATCGTCCGCGCGGATCGGGGCCTGCACGGGGGCCAGCTCGCCCTTCCAGGGGGCAAGGCCGACGCCGACGACGAGAGCCTCCTTGCTACGGCATTGCGCGAGGCGGAAGAGGAGATCGGTCTCTCCCCGGCTGAGGTGGAGGTGATTGCCGAGCTCGCGCCGGTGCACAGCGGCCCCACCCGCGTTGACGTGCACCCGTTCCTCGCTCGCATTCCACCGGATGTGCGTTGGCGACCGAGCGAAGCTGAAGTGGTCGAGGTCCTGACTCCTCTCGTGACCGACCTCGGCCGGGCCGACGCGCGGCGCGAGCTGCTCTTCACTTCGGCGCGCTTCCCCGAGGGGTTGCTCGTCGATGGGATCCCGATCGGGGAGCACGTGCTTTGGGGGATGACCCTGCGGCTGCTCGACGACCTCGTGCCCCGACTGCTCGCCGGCGAATGGGCCGTGTAGAACGTCGCTACCTGCCGCGAATCGCGCCCATGCGGTATCCGCCGTCGAGCATCGCGGGCGCGCGCGCCTGCAGGGACTCCCACGTCGGCACGTCCCAGTCGAGCGAATCGGCGAGACGGACGATCATGCTGAAGAGCGAGCACACGGTTGCCGCGTCACGCAGCGCCTGCGCCGAGACTCCCGCCGCGCGCACCTCGTCGGCGTCGCCCGGCGTCAGCTCGTCGGGTCGGAGCGTCAGCTTCTCGAGGAAGCCAAGTGTCGCTGCGAGCTCAGGCCGTAACGGCGCCGTGCGCCAATCGGCGACGACCGCGTTCCAGACCTCTTCACCCAGGGCGTACGACGCAACTGCGCCGTGCGAGCCCGTTCAGAACAGGCATTGGCTCAGTAACGACGTGAACCCGGCGAAGAGCTCGCGCTCGCCGGCACTCCAATCCGACGGCCCACGCATGACGTCGTCGAGCGCCTCCGAGAACGCTCGTCCGAAGAGCTCGGGCCGATAGAGGAGCGTCTTAACGACGCCGAGGGGCTCGCGTCCGGTGCGCTCGGCGATCTCGGCGAGCATTCCCGCCTCGGGCGGCGCATGCCCGTGGCCGACCGCTGCGAGCCTCATCCGATCACCGTCGAGGCAGCATCTAGCCGTCGCAACCCCTGCGAGATCGCTGCCGCAACCGTCTGCTCGAAGATCTCGTCCTCGGAGAGACCGGCCGCAGCCAGAGCCGCGAAATCGGCGTCGGTGACCGTGTATGCGCAGTCCGCAACCTTCGCGAGGTACGACTCGAACGCGGGGTGCGGCGGGGTCGTTGCGGCAACGACGGCGCGCAGCTCGTCGATCGAGTCGTTCATCGGGACAGCCTAACGGGCAGCGGTCGGTCTTCCGGTCCGCAATTCTCTCTCTGCGTGAACATTCTCGCTCTCGAGACTCCGCACGGGCGGGCGAACGCGCACCTGCGGGTCGCCAAGGAGCCGCGGGCGGCGTTGGTGCTGGGCCACGGCGCCGGAGGTGGGATCGCGGCGCCCGACCTCGTTGCCGTGGCCGCCGTCGCGACCTCGCATCGAATCACTGTCGTGCTCGTCGAGCAGCCTTACCGTGTCGCGGGCCGACGGTCACCGCCGCCCGCACGCCACCTCGACGTAGCCTGGATCGCAATCGTCGCCGCGCTCCGCGCGAGCGCACTCGTCAGCCTGCCAATCATCGTAGGAGGTCGTTCCTCGGGCGCGCGCGTCGCATGCCGGACCGCTCGGGCCACCGGTGCTTCGGGTGTTCTGTGTCTTGCCTTCCCGCTCTGCCCGCCGCCGCGCGCCGGTGCGACCCCCGGGGAAAGCCGCCTAACCGAGCTCGACGCAGTGCAGGTCCCGATGCTCGTCATCCAGGGCGTGCGCGATCGGTTCGGGATGCCGCCCGCGCGCAAGGGCCGAACCGTCGTCCGGGTCTTCGCCGACCACGCACTCCGAACCGACCTCTCCTCCACGGCCGCTGCGGTCGGCGACTGGCTCGAATTACTGGTTGACATGTGAGTCACGCACGGCAAGCTGCGGGGAGGGCTTCGGCTCGAGGGAATCCCGGCGTCGAGAGCACCCGTTCGTCTACGAGGATCGTCATCGCCTCGTACCCGCGCAACCGTGCCGTCCAGTGCGGGCCGCGCTCGGCTCCCATCGCGAATGCCGCCGTCGCATACGCATCTGCGGTTGCGAGGTCAGGCCCGGTGATCGTGACGGACAGAACCCCAGTCGGGGCAGTGCCGGTGTGCGGATCGAGCACGTGCTGTCCGCGCGCGTACTCGCCTGAGGTCGCAACCGCGAGGTTGTCGCCCTCGATGATCGCCGCGACGCCGTCGCGAACGGCAGGGTGCTGGATCCCCACACGCCAGCGCGAATCGGGCAGCGCGCCTCCCCGCAGCCTGATGTCGCCGCCTGCGTTCACCGCGTAGTTCCGCAAGCCGCGTCCATCGAGGATCGCGGCCGCACGGTCGACGGACCAACCCTTGACGAGACCGGACGGGTCAAACGTGCTTCCGTCGAAGCGCGCATCGAAGAAGCCGTTCGTCTCCGAGCGCAGCTCGTCGCACCGGTGCAGAACCGCACGAACGTCGCGCTGCGCCGCGGCGAGGCTGAGCTCGCCACGATTGAGACGATTGATCTCGCTGTCCGCCTTGTGCGTGCTGAAGGTCTCGTCGACGAAGTGCAGCCAGTCGAACACCGCGTCGACATCGGATTCCTCAACGAGCTCGTCGCGGACGTCGACGACGACCGGCATTCCCATTACGAACTCGACGCGCCGGATCCCGGATGTTCCGACGTCCGGCATCAGGCCTTTTTCGCCGACAGCAGCGCAGACTGCAGCGAGCTCGCGAAGGCATTACTCGAGTCGGTCGCACCGGAGACGAGCTGAAACTTCGACATGTCGAACTGAAGCTGCAGTGTCTCCTCAACGAGCAGCGGCAGCGCCTGCTGGTTGATGTAGACCGAACGGTCAGTGTGGTTCGGATACTCGGGAACCCTGACGTTTGTGATCCTGCGCTTGACGGTCTTCTTCGAGCCAAGAGTGGTTGTCGTCTTCTTGACGACCAGCGTCACCCGGATGTTGCCCCACCGGTCGGCGCTGCCCTCCGGGCCCGTGATGGTCTTCGTCACGACGACGACCTTCTTCTTCGGCACGGCCGCGGTTGCGCGGGTGGCGGCGACGGCATTCCCGACCGGAACGATGAGGGCGGCGGTCGCGGCCGCCGCGGGAGCTGCACTATGCATCTGGAATTGTTTCCTTCCTCTAGAGGGCGAAGCGTTCGACGTGAAGGTTGCGGCGCGGCACTCCGGTGCGCCGTAAGCTCGCTTCGGCGTGCGCGATCATCGCCGGCGGGCCGCAGAGAAAGACGTCGCGCTCGTCGATGTCGGGGACGAGCTCCCGGAGATGCTCGGGCGAGAGGAGCCGTGCACCCTGCTCGGTCGCGTGGTCGCCGATGACGTAGTGCAGGGCCGTGCCGCGTTCGTCGCTCAGTCCTTGCAGCTCGTCGAAGAAGACGATCTCGGGCTCCGAGTACGCGCGGTAGAGGACGACGATGTCGCCGTCGAGCTCGTCGAGCAGCGCGCGAACCGGGGTGATTCCGATCCCGCCGGCCACGAGCAGCACCTTCTCGCGACGACGGGCCGCAGCGGTGAAGACGCCGAACGGGCCTTCGGCGATCACGCGCGTCCCGGGGCGGATCCTGCCGATGCGGCTCGTATGGTCACCGAGCGACTTGACCGTGATGCGCAGCGCGTTGCCCGCCGGGGCAGCGGAGAGCGAAAACGGATGCGAGGTCCACCACGTGCCCCGCGCGAGGAAGCGCCACAGAAAGAACTGCCCGGGCCGCGCGCGCAACCGGTCCACGCTGCGGCCGGCCATGTGCAGAGAGACGACACCGGGCGCCTCGTCGACGACATCGATCACGCGAAGTGCGTGCCGCCATGCTTTCGCGGCCGGTAGCAGCAGGCGCCAGACTGCGATCACCACGATCGTGGCGAGATACAGCGACCGCCAGTAGTCGGCGGCGCCGGTGTCGAGGACGAGTTCGTTGCCGGTCGGGATCTGATGGAACCACCCGAGCGCGATGCCGGCGTAGGCGAGGAAGTGAACGGCGTACCACGCCTCGTAATTGAGTCTCCGTCGCACGATGACGATCGACGTGACGACGACTCCGATCAGAAAGGCGGTCCCGATCGTCGCCGTGATCATGCCCGGATAGATGCCCTTGGTGAGCATCGTCGAGATCTCGCCCGGGACCGTGAGCTTGTCGAGCATCGCATAGCCCCAGACCGACGTGACGACGTGGACGAGCAGCAGCCAAAGCGTCGCGTGACCGTTCCAGCGATGCCAGACGCTGAGCCGGTCGAACCCGGTGGCGCGTTCGAGCCAGGGCACGCGTGCGAGCAGAAGCACCTGAACGAGCGCGCAGTACGCGCAGAGGAGGCCGGTGATCCGCGCGAGGCTCGTCAGCAGGTCGGCGCTCGAGCGAATGTGCAGGTTACCCCCGTGGATCCAGAGCCAGACAATCGCGACGGCGTTCGCAGCGACGACCGACCAGATCGCGAGCGCAGGCGCTGCGCCGGCGACGCGGGTGCGCGAGCGCAACGGAAAGGCGGGGGCGGCGAGAACGCGGTCGGCCATGTCTCGCAGAGAACCAGCCTCGCGTAAGAACACGATAAGAGTCATTCCGGCGCCGGCGCTGATTCGTCCGCCGGAAGCTCGAAATGCGCGATCTGGCCGGGCATCTGCCCCTGCCTCGTTCGTCGTTTGTCACGGAGGTAGACCGCGCGGCACTCAGAATCTCTTTGGGAGCGGTGCCCGCACCAAATACCTATCGTTCGAACGTGGAGTCCACATCCGTGCGGCGCGCGGCCGATCGTCGTCGGCGCCGGTGGAGGAGAGCTCGCCGCTCGATCGGGGGGCTCGCCGCGGTTCTCGCAATCGCCGGGCTGGCGTTCGCGGCAGCCGTTCACTGGTGGTCGGGCGCTTCCCTCGCGGCAGACCGAGTGGCGCTTGCGCGGATCGAGGTGCAGCCGCTCGGCGGTTCGCTCGTCTCGGCGAGGGCGTATGGCGCCGGCGGCGCCCGGATCCCCCTGTCGGTCGACGGCGGGCGACTGCTGCCGCGGACGTTGCTGTCGCCGGGCGAAGCGATCACGATCGTCGTTCTCGTGCACCGGCCGTCGTTGCTCGGGTGGGCCCTCGGTCACTCGAGGACGGAGCGCTTGTCGCTGGAGACCCCGCTCGCTCGGCCGACGCAGCGGTGGCCAACGCTCTCTGCTCACAAGGCGCTGACGGTGGGATTCTCCGACGCCGTCGACCGGGTCTCCTACTCGACGGGGCGGCGCCGGCGAATTGTCTCCGCTCATGGGTCGCGCGTTCTCTCGCTCGGGACGAGGGGTCCGTCGGGCACGGTTGAGGTGTCGGCCGCGGCGCGCCCGTGGGAGCGGCTGGGCGCGCCGGTGCGGATCACCTGGTTTCCGCCGTCCCGGTTGCCGGTCGTGATCGTGAGCCCGTCACTCGCCGGCCCACTCGCGCCCCGTTCGACGATCCGGCTGACCTTCTCACGTCCGGTGAGCGAGGCGATCGGCAGCGCGCGCCCTCGCTTCTCGGTTCCCGTCCCCGGTCGTTGGCGCACGAGTGGCAGCGACAGCCATTCGCTCGTCTTCTCGCCGACGGGCTTCGGCTTTCCGCTCGCCGCGACGGCGCAGGTCGAACTACCGCGCGAGTTCGCCGTCAGCGACGGCGACTCTCCGGTCAAGCCCGCTCGCACGATCGGCCTGAAGGTCGCGGGCGCGAGCCTGCTTCGCCTGCAGCAGCTGCTCGCCGATGCCGGGTATCTGCCGCTCAGTTGGCGACCGAAAGGCGAGCCCGTGTCGCGGCAGCCGCTCGCAGAGATCACGGCTGCGGTCAAGCCGCCGGAAGGGACGTTCAGCTGGCGTTATCCGAACACACCGCCCGAGTTGCAGCGGCTCTGGATCCCGGCTCAACCGAACCAGCTGACGCGCGGCGCGGTGATGCTGTTCGAAGAGAACCATGGCCTCGCGGTCGACGGGTTCGCCGGCGCACGGGTCTGGCGGGCACTGCTCGGCGAAGCAGTCGACGCGACAAAGCGTCGAGAGGGGTACAGCTACGTCTACGTGCACCGCAACGTGCCGCAGCTGTTGACGCTCTGGCACAACGGCCGGACTGTGCTCACCTCCCCGGGCAACACCGGCGTTCCCGCGGCGCCGACTCAGCTCGGCACCTATCCCGTGTTCGAGCACATCCCCGTCGGGACGATGAGCGGTACCAACCCCGACGGCTCTCACTACAACGACCCCGGGATTCGCTGGATCAGCTATTTCCACGGAGGCGACGCGCTGCATTCCTTCAACCGCTCGTCGTTCGGCACGCCGCAGAGCCTCGGCTGCGTCGAGTTGCCGCTCGCGACTGCCGCCCGCGTGTGGCCCTACACGCCGATCGGAACGCTCGTCACGATCGAGAACTGACTGGCGTCATCCGAGCCGGGCGCCGCTTCTGCGCAGCCGCTTCCACGCGGCCGGCAACCGCTGCGTCACTCTTGCCCGGCGCCCGCGCTGCCGCTCGGCGAGCCGCCCCGCCACGAACGCGGCTTCAGTCGGCCGATCGACGACGGTCGCCGATCGGAGACGCTGCTCGGCGACAACTGCATCCTGATACTCCCCGAGCAGATCCTGAAGCGATGTCGCGTCTGCGAGGAGCTGCCTGCCGCGCTTGCCGGCGGGCGCGGAGAGCTCGGCCGCGTACCGCGCCCGTTTGAGTGTGATGCGCAGTCCGTGGAGGGCGGTGTCGTCCGGCCGCCGCCCGAGCCGCGCGACCTTGATCGCCAGTCGGGCGAACTCCTTCTGAGCGATCCGGCCGAGCGGGATCGACTCGACGCCGGTCGCGAGCCTCGGCGGCAGTCGGAGGCGGCCGAGTAGCGCCCGGTACTCGTCGCCGACCAGGGTCTGGAAGAGGGGCAGCCGCGCTCGCTCGCGTTCGAGTTCCAGGCTCGCGAGCACCAGGCCCCCGCCGGCCCGATCCCGTGAGTCGAGACTGTCGAGCTCCTCGTGCACCTGCGCGATCAGCACGTCGAGATCGCGCACGGGCCCGGTTGCGGCGCCGAGCTCGGCGAGCGGCGCCGAGAGCGAACGGCGCCAGTCCGCGTCGACATAACGACTCGCCGAGCGCAGGTAGGCCCGAGTACGCCTCGCCGCAACGCGGTGCTTGTGCAGGTTCTCGGGATCCACGCCGAGACGAACGCCCGGCTCATGGCGGAGCAATTCGTGCCGCTGCTCGAGAATGGTCTCGCGCAGTCGCTTCGCGCCCGGCTCGTCGCTCAACGGCGCCGACGGCACGAGTTGCTTTCCCGCAACGATGCCGCTGATCAGCCGTGCGATCTCGTCGGGGAGCGCAAGCCCCTCTGTTCCCGACATCCAGACCTCGACCCGCTCGCCCCGCGGGAGGGTCAAGCGTCAGATGCCTCCCACCTCGAGCGGCAGTCGCGAGACCTGCACGCCGGCCGCCTCGAGGTCGCGGTCGGGCGTGTCGTAGTCGTGAACAACGGTCAGCTCGCGTTCGGCGCGAAGCCAATTTCGCTCTGCGCTCTCGGCCCCGTCCTCCTGCGAGATCTCATGGGCCCGTGCGCGAATCGCGTCTTCGGCGAGTTTCCCCATCGAGCTCAAATCCGACATGGAGGATCCGCTTCCTGCTGGAACCCCGCCCAGGGGAAGATCGCCGCTTGCCGGAATCACCCAGCCGGGATCTCAAACACCTTCGCGCACGTCGCGTCGCTCGAGCATTCAGGGCGCCTTGCCGTCTCCTGCCTCGACGACTCGGGCCGGCCGGAGGTCGCGCGGCTCGCCGAACGCTACGGCTTCGTGTCAGCGCACAATGAGCAGGTGATGTCGTTCACCTCAGTTGCGCTCGTCGCAGCGGTCGCGGTCGTTGCCCCGCTCGGTATCGACGTTGCGCGGCTGCGCTTGCCGGCGATCGTGATCGAGATCCTCCTCGGGATCGCGATCGGGCCGCAGGGGCTCCACTGGGCGGCGAACGACGAGCCGGTCCAGGTGCTGAGCATCATCGGTCTCGCTTTCCTGCTCCTCCTCGCCGGCATCGAGATCGACTTCGCCCGCCTGCGGGGGCGCTTGCTGCGCCTGACCGCAGCCGGCTTCGCGGTCTCGTTCGCTCTCGCCCTCGCCGTGGGTTACGGCCTCGAGGCGGGCGGGCTCGTGTCCTCGCCGCTCCTGATCGCGATCGTGCTGTCGGCGACCGGCCTCGGCGTGATCCTGCCGATCCTCAAGGATGCGGGCGAGACCTCGACACCCTTCGGCCAGGTTGTCGTCGCAGGCGCGTCGATCGCGGAGGTGGCGCCGATCGTGCTGCTCTCGCTGTTCTTCTCCAGCCATTCGGGGGGCCTTGGCGGCAAGCTCGTGCTGCTGATCGTCTTCCTCGTCTTTGCGTTTGCGGTCGGCGCCACCATTCTCGGCCTGGAGCGCTCGATGCGCCTCTCGGAGACCCTGCTCCGCTTGCAGGATACGACCGCCGAGATCCGCGTCCGCAGTGCGTTTTTGCTGCTCGCGCTCTTCGTCGTCCTTGCGTCGAAGTTCGGCCTCGAAGCGATCCTCGGCGCGTTCCTTGCGGGCGCGACGCTGAAGCTCGTCGACCGGGACGAGGCGATGACGCATGCCTTCTTCCACGGCAAGCTCGAGGCTGCCGGCTTTCGGCATCTTCGTGCCGTTCTTCTTCGTCTCCACCGGGATCAAGCTCGACGTGACGAGCCTCTTCCACAGCGGCACTGCCCTCGCACGGGTTCCAATCTTCCTCGTGGCGCTCCTGCTCGTCCGCGGTCTTCCAGCGTTGCTGTACCGCCCACTCGCCGAGCGGAGGAGTCAGGTTCTCGCCGCGGCGCTCCTGCAAGCGACATCGCTCAGCATCCCCGTGGTCGCCGGTCAGATCGGTGTCGACCTTGGGCTGATCAGGCCGACGAACTACGTCGCGCTCGTCGCCGCGGGCCTCCTGTCGGTGATCATCTTCCCGTTCGTCTCGCTCACCCTCCTGCGTAACCTCGACGCGTCTACCGAGACCGAGCTCCAGTGCGACGGGTCGTCGACGCCGTCGTGAAGCGTCTGCGGACGTCGTTTCCTAGCCGAGTGTGAAGGCGCAGGGTACGACGACGTGAAGCGGGCCTGTCGTCACCGGGAGCCTGTCGACGACCGCGTTCCCGGAATCGCGGAGGACGGCCTGGAACGTGGCTCTGAACGTGCCGACCGTGCACGGCCTGCTCAGCTCGACATAGCGTCGTCCTCGAAAGCTTGTCCAGCGGCGCGCTTGTGAAGCGACCGCCTGCCAGGACCTCGTTCGCGGATTCCATTTGGCGAGCTTCGCCTCGATCATAAGAGAGCCCCGCCGGCCGTAACTGCTGCAGTCGACCGCAAAGCCCGCTACGACCTGTCCTGCCGGCGTGCCGCTGCGCAGGTCCCAGGTCCAGCGGCACGGGAATGAGGGGCTCGACCGGGGGAAGCCGGGCTCAATCGTCCCAAGGGCCAGCGCACCCGCAGCGACGGCGATCGTCAAGGTGCGCAATGTGGGGGCCGACGCGAGAGCAGTCGCTCGTCTCACCTCACGTACCGGACGGGCTGCCAGGCGAGCGCATCGTCGACCTTGTAGCTCGTTGTGAGACGCTTCTGGCTCGAGCCGTCGGCGTTCATCACGTAGATCTCCGACTTGCCGTTGCGGGAGCTGATGAACGCGATCGTCTTGCCGTTCGGCGACCAGGCCGGAGGGACGCCATTCGCTTCGGCCCGCGTGAGCGTCATCTGGCCCGAGCCGTCGGCGCTCATCGTGTAGATGCCATGGCCGAAGGTCTGGAAGGCGATCATCTTCCCGTCCGGTGACCACGCGCCGGCAGACAGGAGGCTGTGATCGACCGGGCTCCTCTCCAGTTTCTTCCGGTTCGAGCCATTGGCCGTCATGACGTAGAGCTCGTACTCACCGGGGGTGCTGCTGAGGGCGCTCGTGAACAGGATCCTCACCCCGTCGGGTGACCAGACCGGAAGGGAATCTTGTGCGCGGTCCGTCGACAGTGCCTTCCGATGTGAGCCGTCTGCATTCATGACGTAGATCTCTCCGTCGAGCAGCGCGCCGCCGTGGCGGTTGCTCACAAACGCGATCCTTCTGCCATCAGGCGACCACACCGGATCGACGGCGTTCGTCGCGAGTTTCCTCTGGCCCGAACCGTCGACGTTGATGACGAAGATGTCGCAGGGGCACGACCCCGTTTTCTGCCCGTTCTTGTCGATGACGTTCCCGACGAAGGCAAGCCGCTTCCCGTCCGGAGACCAGGTGGGCGGATAACGGTAGTACTCGGCCCGGTTCCTCGTCAGTTGCCGCTGGCCGGACCCGTCGGCGTTCATGAGAAAGAGCTCATTGCATCCGCCGCCGGTGGAAATCGAGCAGCTGACGCCTCTCGAGAAAGCGATGCTGGTCCCGTTCGGCGACCACGCCGGAGGGGTTCGATCCGGTGTGCAAGCTCTTCCCTTCGTCGTCAACCTCGTCTGCCTCGAGCCGTCGGAGTTCATGACGTAGATGTCGGTCCCTCGTGAGAGTCCGCAGTTCGCGGTCTCCCTCAGGAAGGCGAGCCTCCCGGTGTGAGCTGGGGCGGCGGCGGCGGCGGCCAGGACAATCGAGAACACCCAAGCGCCGCCGACGAGGAGAGAGATCAGAAACGTGATCCGCTGACCGTGCATGACGATCAGACGACGATAGTCCCGGCCGTCGGCCGAATCAACTCCGACCTCTGCCACATATCGGCGATCTCTCACCTCCGCGGGTGCACGGCGCTGTGCGCGCCGAGCTCGGCGCGCGAGCGAATCTCGAGCTTTCGGTAGACACGCGCAAGGCTCGACTCGACCGTCTTGGCGCTGATGAAGAGCGCGGCCGCGACTTGACGGTTGGTCAGCCCGCTTCCTGCGAGGTCGGCGACGCGCTGCTCCGCCGGGGTCAGCGCCACGCGGCTTGTCGGACGTCCGCCGAGCGGTCGTAGCTCGCGTCGTGTGCGAGCCGCCCAGAGTGGCGCGCCGAGCTCGACGAAGATCGCAAGCGCCTCGGAGAGCAGCCCGTGAGCACGCCGCCGCTCGTTGCGACGGCGCTGAAGGAGGCCGAGCACGAGCAGCGTTCGTGCGCGCTCGAACGGCATCGGGAGTCGCTCGTGCTCGTGAAGCGCGTCCTCGAACGAGGCCTTGGCGGCATCGAGGTCGGCATGAGCGGCAAGCAACAGCCCTCGGCAGCGTGCGCTCGTCGCGAGCGACCAGGGGACACTGCTTGCCCGGGCCCGCTGCTCGAACTCCTCGAGCACCACCTCCGCTCGTTCGAGCTTGCCGTTGCCGATCAACACCTCGATCAGGTCAGCGTGAACCCGGTAAACGCCTGGTTCTCGGATGCCGAAGCTCTCCGCGTTCTCGATCGCGCGCGACAGAATAGGCTCGGCGGCTGCGGGGTTACCGATGGAGAGCTCGACGAAGCCGAGCGCCCGCAGATAGGCAGGAACCGCGGCCGGCTGCACCACCTCCAGGCGTGACTCGACCGTGACACGGGCTCGCTCGATGTTTCCACGATGTGCGTCGACAAGCGCACGCACTGCGGCCGGGCCGCCGAAATTCTGCGCGCCCTGCTCGGCGAGTTCGAAGCTCTCCTCGGCGTAGCGTGAAGCGAGCGGCCAGTCTCCGCTCCAGCATTCGAGCTGAGCGAGATGCATGAGGACGTTGGGAGTCGACCCTTCGTCACCTTCCTGGGTGGCTTGTGCCAGCGCTTCCTCGAGTCGTGCGCGCGACCCGGCGAAGTCGTCCGTGTATTTGAGCCACTGGCCGAGCTGGCCTCCGACGCGCGTCCGATTGATGCTCGTCTCGGCTCGCAACTCGCATGCGTAGGCGCGCTCGATGAGGTCGTGCGGCAGCCCTCTCCCAAGCACGAGGCTCGCCCGGGCGGCCCCAAGAAGCGCATCAATCAGCGTGTCAGGGTTGGCGGCGTCGCCTTCCCGCTCGAGCAGGTCGAGTGCAGTCCTTGCGTGTCGCTCGCTGCGGGAGGCGTCGAAGTCGCAGTAGACCGCTAGCTCTGCATGACAGGCCGCCTCCAGCGCAGGCTCGCCTTGGGCCGCCGCGAGAGCCTGCGCACAACGCGCGACGGCGGGCGCGCTCCCTTCGCCCCAGTAATCGAGACCTGCGAGATCGAGGAGAGCCCTCGCTTGCAGTCGACCGGGACGGTCCGCGACGGTGAGCAAGACATTCCGCGCGGGCTCGGCATCGCCGGCCTCAGCGAGGTAATAGCCGAGCTCGAGCACGCGACGGTCGTGTGCGTCAGACTCATCGGTGGGCGTCAGCCGGATCGCCAGTTCGGCAAGCTCGGCTGCGGCATCCGGCGCGCCGCGCCGGCGCACGTCGAGCGCGGCCTCCGCGACGATCGACGCAACTGCGCCGTCCGCTACCGCCGTGCCCAATGCCAGATGCCGCGCTTGCTGCTCCGGGTTCGACGCCAACGCGGCCAGACGCCGATGGGTCTCGCGTCGCTCGTCGGTCGAGGCCGCCGCATAGATCGCCGACGCGAACAGCGGATGCTTGAATCGCACCGAATCTCCCTCGACGACGATCACCCCCGCAGCCTCGGCGCCCGCGCACCTCGCAAGCATCTGCTTCGACGAGACATCCAGCGCGCGTCGCAAGGTGCCGATGGTGGGATTCGGCGACGCCGCCGCGAACAAGAGGGCTTCGCGCGTCGACCCCGGTAGACGCCGCAACCTCGCACCGACCAACTCCTGCACGTCGTCGGGAACCGGAAGCGCCTCTCCTGCCGCCGGCGCACCCGCCCGCAAGAGCGAAGCCGCAAGCTCGAGCGCGAAGAACGGATTGCCGCCGGTGGCACTGTGCAGCCGCAGGAGTGCCGCCCGGCTGAAGGTGCCGCCGAGCCTCCTCTTGATCAACTGATGCAACGCGCCCGCGCTCAGCCCGGAAACACGGATGCGCTCGAGCCGCTCGGCTCCGACTGCCCGATCGAGACCCAACGGACCGGGCCGACCGTTGGTGTGCGCTGCGAAATCAGGAATCCGACCGAGTGACCCGCGAGCCTGCGGGCCGCAAACTCCAGCACTCGAGCCGACGGACGGTCCAGCCACTGGACATCGTCGACCGCGACGAGCAGGGGCGTGGAGGTGGCGAGAAGCCGAAGCACGGAGACGGTCGCTGTCGCGATCGCGCGCTGACCGGCGGCCGCGTCGCCGGGGCCGGTCCGAAGAAGCGCGATCTCGAGCGCGTCACGCTGCGGAGTGGGCAACGCCGCGAGGATCTCGGGCTCGACCGACACGAGCAAATCCGCAAGAGCCGAGTACGAAAACGCCGCCTCCAGCTCCGCCGGAGCACACGAGACCACGCGGAAGGACGCTGCTCGAGCCCTCTCGACTCCGTCATGCCAGAGTGCCGTCTTGCCGATCCCGGCCTCACCTTCGAGAACGCATGCGGCCGGTCCCTCCTTCAGAGATTCGAGAAAAAGGCTGAGACGCTGCTGCTCGCTGTCCCGGCCGAGAACGACGCCGGCCATGTCAGCGAGCGTAGGAACTCCCACCGGGTTCCGCAAGTCAGGATTCGGTCGGCTCGAGAACCGGGTCGATCGACCGGGCCGGTGACGGCACGGGTTATGTAGGGAAACACCCGCTGCGCCGAATGGATCTCGCGCCTACCGTCGTTGCCGATGGAGTCGCTCAGACAAAGCGGTACAGCGTGATCGCCTTCATGGCAGAGTGCTTCTGGCCAGGGGTGACACCCGAGAACGTGGCAGACGCCGGTCAGCGGGTCCGACTGGCGTCCCACGCAATGAGCGACGGCGACCTCGCTCGCTTTCTCGGGTCGATCCTCGTCCCCACGGACGAGATCGCATTGTTCCTGTTCGAGGCGGCGTCGATCGACGCGGCCAAGGAACTCGCCAAGCAGGCAGCGATCCCATCTGAACGGATTCTCGAAATCGTGCGGCTGGGCGCCTGCCTTCCAACCGGCCGCGACAACCTCACAGCTCGTCGGAGGAGCTTCGATGAATCGAATCACTAGACCGGCAGGTCTGAATCGCACGCTTGTCGCGTTGACGGCGTCGGCAGCGGTCCTCGCGTTCAGTACCGCTGCGAGTGCGCAGCTGCAGACCGCCAACGCGGCAGCGCCCTGCGGGGGGACCGCCAAGGGCGCGCCGTGGAGCTACAAGGGTCAGAAGGGCACCGCGTACAGCGTCGTCGGCGTGAACGGAGCGTCGTGTGCGACCGGCATCAAATACATCCCGAGGTGGACTCGCGATCGCGCGACGTTCGATCTCAAGCCGGTGCCGGCCGGTTGGCACTGCTCAGCGATCGGCGATTACAGCGCTCTCGCGAAGTTCGGCCAGTGCACGACTAGCAAGGGAGGCATCTTCGAATGGCTCCCCAAACGAAAGAAGTAAAGGAGCTTCCGAATGAACAAGAAGAAGACGTTCAACCGACGGTGAACCTCTCGCTTCTGATCCTTTCGCCACACTGGCCGCGGTCGGCACGGCCTCGGCAGCCGTTCGAAGTGGGGTTCCGCCCGGCAAGTTGTGCGGCTCCGTCAACGGCGCAACCTGGAATTTCCAGGGGCAGAGAGGCACTCGCTACTACGTGACCGCGCTAACCGCTCGATCGTGCGCTGTCGCGATGAACGCGGTTGGCAGACTGACGAAGCAGAAGCCGCACTCAGGAGCCCTCGGCCGCAATACCCTGAGCGGGCCGAGCGGCTTCCTCTGCATGGGCTCAGCCATCGAGTCTGCGAACGCCGGTTTCTGCCGCGGCGGCATCGGAGCGGGATTCTTCTGGGCTCTCGGCTCAAGGACTGAGACGACTGGGCGAGCTTTTCTCAGCCTTCCACCCCTCCGGGGGAGAAAGCGCCGAGTGCCCTGCCAACCCGGCGCCTGTAGGTCGTACAGAGGTTGTGAGCACGGAGGGAGTTGCTTTCCTCGGTAGTTCGTGCGCATCGTTGCGAAGACGATGATGTTCGAGATTGCCGGTCGGGAGAAGGAGCTCACCTCCGTCGGAGCCTTCATTCGTGAGGCGCGGGGTGGTCCGTCCGCTCTCGTTCTCGAAGGTGAAGCTGGCATCGGCAAGTCGACGTTGTGGCTTGCCGGGGTGGAGCAGGCGCGTGCGCAGGGGTTGCGGGTGCTTGATTCTCGCCCTGCTGAGGCGGAGCAAGGTCTCGCACACGTGGGGCTGGGCGATCTGTTCGAGGATGTCCTCGACGAGGTGCTGCCGGCGCTTGCAGCTCCGAGACGTCGCGCGCTCGAGATCGCGCTTCTCATGGAAGAGACGTCGAGTGATCGCGTTGATCCGCGCGCGCTGGTTGTGGGCGTGCACAGTGTGTTGCAACTGTTGGCCGAGTCGGATCCGCTCGTGATTGCGGTCGACGATATTCAATGGCTCGACTCGTTCTCTTCGAACGCACTGGCGTTCGCGCTGCGCAGGCTCGCTTCGAGCGACGTCTTGCTGCTGCTTGCCCGCCGTCTCGCCGAAGGTGGGTCGACGCCGGGGCTCGTGTCGGCGCTCGATGTCGAGCGCGTGCGGCGGTTGTCGGTCGGGCCACTCAGCGTTGGGGCGCTCCATAAGTTCCTGCGCGACCGGCTCGGAAGGGCGTTCGCGCGCCAGACATTGCTTCGCATTCACGAGAGGTCAGGCGGGAATCCGTTCTTCGCACTGGAGCTGGCCCGGGTTCTCGATGGGGAAAGCGACCTCCTCGAGCCGCTGTCGGTTCCTGAGACGCTCGAGGAGTTCGTTCGCGCGAGGATTGCGGCCCTTCCCGAGGCGACTCGCGAGGCACTTGCGCTTGCCTCCGCGGTGGGCTCAATCTCGGAGTCTCTGCTGTGGCGAGCGGGTGTTCTGCCGGCCGTTCTCGAGCCGGCATTCGCCACCCATGTGATCGAGCGGGATGGCGGGACGATTCGATTCACACATCCGCTCCTCGCGTCGGTCCTCTACCAGAGCCTCGGGGAGGGGCGACGGAGCGTTCATGCCCGGATCGCCGACATTGCAGAGGACATGGTCGTCCGCGCCCGTCACCTCGCGCTTTCGATGGCCACGCCCGACGCGGGCGTCGCTTCACTCCTCGTCGATTCCGCGAGCCTCGCTGCGGATCGCGGCGCGCTGGCCGTCGCCGCCGAGCTCGCAGAGCAGGCGTTCCGGCTGACTCCTGCGGACGCGGTTGACGCACGCCATCGTCGCGCGCTGACCGCGGCGCGCGCGCATCACGCTGCGGGGGAGTGGACGCGGGCGCGCTCGATCGCGACCGGACTGCTCGCCGAGACGGAGGTTGGCACGTTGCGCGCCGAGGCTCTTGTGTTCCTCACTGAATTCGAGCTCGACGACCTCAGCGTTCCCCTGCTCGAGGAGGCTCTCCATGAAGCGGCGGCCTTGCCAAACCTCCAGGCGCTCATTTACATCCGGCTCGCCTGGGGGAGACGGTTCAGGAAGGGCTTCGCGGCCGCACTCGTTGACGCGCGAGCGGCGCTCGAGCTCGCAGAGCGTCTCGATGACGACGCGCTTCGATTTGAAGCGCTGACGATCATCGTCATCCTTGGTGGCGCGGTCGGTGACAGAGAAGGCCCGGCTGCGGCGGCGAGAGCGCAAGAGCTCGCGGTGGCCATGGGCAACCCCGACATGCTCAAGCACGCAAACACCCTCGTTGCCGGTGTGCTGGTCGCCAGGGGCGAGCTCGACGCGGCACGGGTTCTGCTCGAGCTGGAATATCGAGAGTGGTTCGAGCGCGATGAGGTTTTTTGCGCGGAGGTGCTCTGGGAGCTTTCGTGGCTCGAGCTCTTTGGTGGCCGGTGGGAGCTCGCGGCGGACTACGCCGACCGTGCACGCGATCTCTCGACTCAGTATGGAGTCCAGAAGAACCAGGATTTCATCCCCGTCGTCTGGGTCGCCGCCTACCGAGGCCAACTCGATTTCGCTCGCGAGCAGTCAGAGCGAGCGCTCGAGCTCTGCCGACAGCAGCTCGGGTTGCTGCCACCCCTCCTGCTGGCCGTGCCGGGGCTCGTGGCTCTCTGGAGCGGCGACGCGGCCCTCGCGGCGGACCGGCTCGGGCAAGCCGATCGTCAGGCCGCGTCGCTTGGCTGGGGGGAGGCAAGTCGGCGGCCGTGGAGCGCCGACTACGTCGAGGCGCTGCTCGAGCTCGGCCAGATCGACGATGCAGTGTGCGTCGTCGACGTGTGGGAAGCTGACGCGAAGCGTCTCGGACGCGCCGCGGTGCTCGCGCACGTGACCCGCTGCCGTGGTCTCGTCGCCGCCGCGGTGGGCGACATCGCGCGGGCTTGCTCCCTCCTCGAGCAGGCCGTGACGGAGCACGAGAAGGCCGGAGATCCGTTCGGCCAGGCTCGCGCGTTGCTCGCGCTGGGCGTCGTTCGTCGACGCGCTCGGCAGAAGCGTGCCGGCCGCGACGCGATCGGCGAGGCACTTGCCCGCTTCGAGCGACTGGGGGCAGCGACCTTCATCGAGAAAGCGCGCGGCGAGCTCGGCAGCATCGGGGGCCGAGCGCGCCAGGAGGGACTCACCGCAGCGGAGTTGCGTGTCGCGGCTCTCGTCGTCGAAGGTCGAACGAACCGCGAAGTCGCTGCCGCGCTCGTGCTGGGTGAGCGGACAGTCGCCGGCCACCTGACGCACATCTACGCCAAGCTCGGGGTCCGGTCGCGCATGGAGCTCGCCCGCCGGCTGCAGGTGCGCTGAGAGCGCCCATCGGGCTCGAGCAAAGTCGAGACGTTCTTACCTTTCCTCGACCTGACGCTCGTCGTAGCGTCGATGGCGTGCCGAGCTACCTCGTAGAGACCTACCTCGCTCGTGGCAAGGCGGGGGAGCGGGCTGCCCGTGAGCGGCGAGCACGGTCGGCTGCCGACGAGCTGACGCAGGAAAAAATCGCGGTCAGATTCGAACGCTCGATCCACCTACCGGAAGACGAGATTTGCTTCTTCGTCTTCGAAGCGCCCTCGGGCTCGGAGGCTGCGCTCGTCGCGCAGCGCGCCGGCCTCGATCCGATGCGTGTCGTCGAGGCGGTCTCGTCGACAGAAGAACGGGTTGAACGATGAAGAGACATCGACCGTTCGAAACGAGCACGTTCCCTCATCCTCGTGGAAGGAAGGACACCCCATGAAGCCTCTTAAGCTCCGCGTCGGCGGAGCACTTGTCGTCGTGCTCCTCGGCGTTCTCGCCGTTGGCGCGAGCGGCGGCGGCGCCCAGTCGTCGCGCATGAACGCCGCAACGATCTCCCCGCAAACGGCCATCGACTGGAACCTGATCGCGGTGAACACGGTGCGTGCCGAGACGCCCGCGAAGTTCCAGGTCGAGGGGACGATCTACATGTCGTATGTGCAAGCCGCCGTGTACGACGCTGTTACGGCGATCAAGGGCCGCTACGTGCCCTACCACGGGCTCGGGCTCACGGCTCCGAACGCGTCACCGCGCGCGGCGGTTGCAGCGGCGGCGTACACGACGCTCTCGTACTACTTCCCTGATCAGGCCGTGTCGCTGACTGCGACCTACACCGACTATCTCAACAAGACGTTGGCCGCACTGCCTGCGGCAGCGAAGCAGTCGGGTGTCGCTGTTGGCGCCGCTGCCGCCGCCGACCTGATCGCGACGCGTTGGGGTGACGGTCGCAACGCACCGGTTGCGACACCCTTCGGGGTCGCTCCTCAAGCGACGGGCACGTGGGTGTTCGCGCCAGCGCCGTCCCTTCAGTCTGCCCAGATCCCCTGGGTAGCCGCGATGCGGCCGTTCGTGCTCCAGAGCGCCTCGCAGTTCAGGGCTCCGCCGCCCCCGGCCCTCTCCAGCCCCGAATATGCTCAGGGGTTCAACGAAGTCGCGACCATGGGGTCGGCGACGAGCACCGCACGCACCTCCGCCCAGACGGCAATCGCGCAGTTCTGGAACGCCAACGTGATCAACCAGTACAACCAGACGTTCCGCGATGTCGCGACAGCTCGACACCTCGATCTCGTTGACGCTGTTCGGCTCTTCGCGATGGGGAATGTCGTCAGCTCCGATGCCGGCATCGCTTGCTGGGACTCGAAGTACCACTACCTCCTCTGGCGTCCGGTGACGGCGATCCGAAACGCCGGACTGGACGGGAACGCTGCTACCGGCGCCAATTCGAGCTGGTCTCCGCTGCTCACGACCCCCAACCATCCCGAGTACCCGAGCGCACACGGCTGCGTAACCTCGGCCGTCACAGACGTCCTCGCAGCGGCTTTCAACACGCAGGCGATCAGCGTGGACGTCCCGGGAGCGACCGGCGGCGGCACGACCCTCACCACCACGAGGCACTTCGACACCACCGCCGCCCTGCTCGACGACGTGGCGAACGCCCGGGTCTGGGCGGGCCTCCACTACCGCTTCTCCACGAGCGCGGGCGTCCAGATCGGCCATCAGGTGAGCAAGTACGACCTGGAGCACGCCTTCATGAAGGCCAAGTAGTCCAGCACCCGGCGCGGAGACCGGGGCGGCCGTTTGCCGCCCCGGTGCCTCGCCGGCCGGTTTTGGCGGCCTTGGCGGGGTATGGCAATGGTTCGCCTTCAGTAACAACGGCACATCCCGAACCGCTGACGCGTCCCGCAGTTGAGTAGGAGGCTCCTTGGGGAGCCTCCTACCTTGCTCGTTCCGCAGGCTCGGTTCCCGCAGATTCGCGTGGTAGCTTCGATCGTGTGACGATGCGTCTCTCGACGTCGAACCTCGAGGCGATCGAGCGTCTCGGCGTTCGCGTGCCACACTATGATCGCGGGGCGCTCGCTCCGCGCATCCTGCATCTCGGAGTCGGCGGCTTCCATCGCGCCCATCTGGCGCTCTACGCAGAGGAACTGGCCGAGGGCGGCGGAGATTGGGGAATCCGCGGCATTGGGCTGCTCGAGGCCGACCGTCGCATGGCGAGCGTGCTCGAGTCGCAGGATCACCTCTACACATTGATCGAGCGCGACAGCAACGAGTCGCGTCCTCGGATTGTCGGGAGCATCGTCGACTACATGCTCGTCGCCGGCGACGTCGTTTCCTTCGCGGAGCAAATTGCCCGGCCGGAGCTCGCGATCCTCTCGATGACGATCACCGAGGGTGGCTACTCGCTGGAGAAACCGAACTCGACGATCGAGGCGATCGCGACCGGGTTGGACGCTCGACGTGCGGCGGGCGGAGGGCCGCTCACGATCCTCAGCTGCGACAACCTGCCGGGTAACGGCATCGTCGCTCGAGAGGCCGTAGCGCGTGTCTGCGCTGCTCGAAGCGACGAGCTTGCCCGCTTCGTCGAGACGGAGTGCACCTTTCCGAACTCGATGGTCGATCGCATCACACCGCAGACGACCGACGACGATCGTGCCTGGCTGCGCGACGAGATCGGGCTCGAAGACGGTTGGCCGGTGGTCTCGGAGCCGTTCCGTCAGTGGGTGCTCGAAGACACGTTCGCGGCCGGCCGGCCGCGATTCGAGGACGTCGATGTGCTGTTCACCGACCGCGTGCACGACTGGGAGCTCTACAAGCTGCGAATGCTGAACGCGACGCACTCCTGCCTGGCCTATCTGATGGCGATCGAAGGAGTCGTCTACGTCGACGAGGCGGTCGCCGTACCCGCCGTGCGGCGGTACCTCGAGCGGTTTCTCGCGACGGAGGCGATCCCGACGCTCACCGAGATTCCTGGGCACCCTGCTACCGACTACGGCCGAACCGTGCTTGCGCGCTACGAGAATACGGGCGTGCGCGACCAGATCTCTCGCCTCTGCATCGACGGGACGGCGAAGTTTCCGAGCTTCCTCATCCCGACCGTCGAGCGGCAGCTCGAGCTCGACGGGCCGGTCGACTGCGCGGCACTCGCGCTTGCGGGTTGGGCACGCTATCTCGCGACGGTGCCCGCCACCGAGCGCGCGCACGACCCGCAAGGAGATCTGGCGGCGACGTTTGCGGTCAGAGCCGTCGCCGCCCCACGGGCGTTTCTCGAGTTCGACCGCGTTTTCACGCCGCGCCTCCGTGAGAGCGATCGATTCGGCGAGGCGTTCGTGGCTGCGAGCCGCGAGCTCGCCGCGCGTGGCTCGATCGGCGCGATGGAGCGGTTGCTCGGGGCCAAGTAGCTACGCTCCTCCGCCGGAGACCTCGATGTTCACTCCGGTCACGTACGACGCATCGTCGGAGAGCAAGAATGCGACGACGGTCGCGACCTCGTGCACAGAGCCGTAGCGACGCATCGGCACGGTGCCGATCATCTGCTCGGCGACCGTGTCTGCATCCGTCGCGTAGTACTGGCTGCCGGCCGCAGCCTGCCGGGCGACCTGGGTGTCCCACATCCGGCCGGGCCCGATGAACGCCGGTGAGACGGCGTTCACGCGGATGTCGTTCGGCGCAAGATCCTTCGCGGCTGCCTTGGTGAGGCCGATCACCGCGGCCTTCGAGGCGGAGTAAACGGACATGTTCGGCGCTCCGGATACACCGGCCATCGAGGCGATGTTCACGATCGAGCCTCCCGCTCCGCCGTCGATCATCGTTCGGCTGACGACCGCAAGGACGGTCATCACTCCCAACACGTTGACCTCGACCACCCGCCGGGCGTCCTCGAGCGGGTAGCGATCGACCGGCATGAAGACGCCCTGGTACCCGGCGTTGTTCACGAGCCCGCCGAGTGGCCCGAGCGCGCTGACTGCAGCGCGGGCGGCGGCCTCGTCGGTGACGTCGAAGGCCACGGCTTCGGCCTCGGCGCCGAGCCGCCGGCAGCTGTCGACTGTTTCGTCCAGCCGCGCGCCGGCACTCGGATGGTCGCTGAGCACGAGCCGGCACCCTCGCCGCGCGAGCACCTCGGCGATCGCGGTTCCGATGTCGCCCGCTGCGCCGGTGACAAGGACCGTCGTCACACCGTGACGCTTGTCCGCCTGACCTCCGCGGCGTCGAAGAGATGGACGGTTCCGCGCAACCCCAGACGCACGTTGTCATCCGGCGATCCGGCGAACGGCGCCGTGACCTTCGCCACGATTCGGCGCTCTTCATCGTCGTGATCGATCACGAGGTGGACGAAAACCTCGGAGCCGAGATCCTCGACGATACGGATCCTGCCGGCAATCGGACCGTCGCCGACCACGACCGTCTCCGGCCGAAAGCCGACCGTGGTGCGTTCGCCGCCGAGGTCGTCACCGATGCCGATCTCGGCGCCTGCGATCCGCAACTGACCGCTCGCCGCCACCGGCAAGATGTTCATCGCAGGGGAGCCGATGAAGCCGGCGACGAAGAGATTCGCGGGTGCGTGATAGAGGGTCGATGGCGAATCGCACTGCTGCAGGTCTCCGTCGCGAAGGACTGCGACGCGATGCCCCATCGTCATCGCCTCGACCTGATCGTGGGTCACGTAGACCGTCGTCACCGCGAGGCGCTGCTGCAGCTCGACAAGCTCGGTGCGCGTCTGCACGCGGAGCTTCGCATCGAGGTTCGAGAGCGGCTCGTCCATCAGATAGACCTGTGGGTGTCGCACGATCGCGCGCCCCATCGCGACCCGCTGCCGCTGGCCTCCGGAGAGGTTCCGCGGCTTCCGGTCGAGGTACGGCTCGAGATCGAGGAGCTTCGCAACGTCCCGAACGCGCTGCGTACGTTCTTCCTTCGAGACGCCCTGCTGCTTGAGCGCAAAGCCCATGTTCGCCGCGACATCGAGCTGCGGGTAAAGCGCGTAGCTCTGGAACACCATTGCGATGTCCCGATCCCGGGGACGCACTGTCGAGACGTCCTTGCCGCCGATCAGGATCTTCCCCTCGTCGAGCGGCTCGAGCCCAGCGAGCATTCTCAAGGCCGTCGACTTCCCGGATCCTGACGGGCCCACGAGCACCAGCAGCTCGCCGTCGGCAATCGACAGGTTGAGCTCGTTGACGGCGGGCTTCGTGGTTCCGGGGTAGAGCCGTGTCGCGGCGTCGTATTGCACTGAAGCCAAGAGATCAGTCCCCTCTCATTTGATCGCACCCATCGAGAGTCCGCGGATCATCCGCTTTTGCGCAGCCCAGCCCGCAAGGATGACGGGCAGACAGGCGATCATCGATGCGGCGGAGAGCTTCGCGAGGAAGTTGCCGCGCGTCGAGACGTTGCCGATCACCCACTGTGGCATCGTCGAGGCGCTGGCAAAATTCAGCTGAATGGCGTAGAAGTACTCGTTCCAGGCGAAGATCACGCAGAGAAGCGCGGTCGCCGCAATCCCGGGCGCAGCGATCGGAATGATCACCGAGCGAAGCTGGTTGAAAAGCGACGTGCCGTCGATCTCGGCCGCCTCGATCAACTCGCGTGGCACCTCGGAGAAGAATGAGCGCGTCATCCAGATCGCGAGCGGCAGGTTGATGGCGATATAGAGAACGATGAGGATCGTTCGCGTGCCGATCAGGCTCCATTTCTCCGCATAGACGTAGATCGGGAAGATCGAAGCGACGATGGGCAAGAACTTCGTCGAGATGAAGAAGAAGAGCACGTCACGCCACTTGGGCACGGGTCGGATTGCGAGCGCGTACGCGGCCGGCAAGGCAAGCACCATCACGATCGCTGTCGAGACCAGCACGACAACCAGCGAGTTCGTGAACGCCGTCGACAGCGACAGTGTTCCCTCCGTCGAGTGGCTGACATCGCTGTAACGAGCGAACGAGAGCCCGTGGTGCAGGGTCTGAGCCGACGCGTCCTGCTCGGTCTTGAAACTCGTGAACACCGTCCAGGCGACCGGAAAGATCCAGACGAGGCCGATCAGCCAGGCGGCCGATCCCAGCGTGATCACCGCGGCGCGGCTCTCGCCGACCCCAAGCCTCGACCCGCGACGCCTGCGAGCGTTCACGCGCGCTCCTCGTCTTTCAGGAGCCCGGACAGGACGCGCAAGGCGAATGTCGCGATGACGATCGAGAAGATGACGACAACGATCGCGTACGCAGACGCCGATCCGTAGCGGAACCCGCCGCCGATCGACTCCTCGTAGACGAAGTACGGGACGTTCGTGGAGCCGGGCCCGCCTCCGGTCATCACGTCGATGGCGTCGAATGCCTGAACGATGTAGATCGAGCCGAGGAGCGCGCCGAGCTCCAGGTACCGCCGCAGGTGTGGCAAGGTCAGCTGCCGGAAGATCCCGACCGGCGAGGCGCCGTCGACGCCCGCCGCCTCGAGGATGTCTGAGGGCTGGCTTTGCAGGCCCGCGAGCATGATCAACATCATGAACGGCGTCCACTGCCAGACGAGCACCGTGACGATCGACCCCAGCGGGTGATCGGAAATGAACGCAACGGAGTTGATGCCGAGCCACGCGAGAACCTTGTTGAGGATGCCGAAGAGCGACGAGAACATCTGCTGCTTCCAGATCAGCGCCGCGACGACTGGCATCAGGAGAAACGGCGTGATCAGGAGCGTTCGCACGACTCCCTGCCCGACGAACTTCCGGTCGAGGAGCATTGCGAACAACGTTCCGAAGAGAAGCGACAAGACGACGGCGAGGACGGTCATCTTCACGCTCGTCCACATCGCCTGACGGAAGAACTGGTCACTGAAGATCGCTCTGTAGTTGTCGACCCCGACGAACTTCGTGGGCTCGGGAATCAGCGACTGGGTGCGGTCCTTCAGGTTGGTGAAGCTGTAGTAGATGCTGACCAGGAACGGCAGCTGCGTGATGGCGATCGCGAACAGGAGCGCCGGGAGCAGCGGAAGCCGCCGACGCCACGGGGAGGAGAACGGATCTCCGACCCTTCCCTTCACCGTGGCGTCGGCGGCAGTCACGATCGACCTCCTACTTGATCGCGCTCGAGGCGATTTGCTGGCACTGGCTGAGTGCCGTCGAGTCCTTCGTCGAGCCCGCGATCACGCTCGAGAAGAGCTGTGTGCATCGATTTCCGACATCCTGGAACTGTGGGATGCCGACATATTGCACACCAGGTAGACCCGGACGCTTCGTCGTGCCGGGGTTGTTGATCGGTGCAGCCTGCATCGCGGCCAGCGTCTTCGAGGCGAACGCCGATGCCGCCTGCTTGTACTGCGGGAGCCGGTAGGTCGAGAGGCGTGTGCCGGGGGGAATCGAGGCCCAGCCGCCCTTCGTGTGCGTGCCCGCGGCCTTGATGTAGTCCGGCCCGGTTGCCCAGGAGATGTACTTCCAGGCGTCTGCCGCATCGGAAGAGCTCTTCGGGATCGCGAGTGCCCAACTCCAGAGCCAGCCCGACGCCTTCGTCTTGACGACCGGCGCCAAGGCGTAGCCGTTCTTGCCCTTCACCGGGCTGTCCTTCGCCTCGAGGAGGCCGGCAGCGACGGTGGCGTCGTACCACATCGCGACCTTGCCGGCCTGGTACTGCGCGAGGCACTCGTTGAAGCTCGAGTTGGCCGCGTCCTTCTCACCTGCGTCCTGCACGAGCTTGGCGTAGAAGTCCAGCGCCGACTTGAACGCGGGCTGATCGACCTGCGCCTTGGCAGGCTTACCGTCTGCCGTCGACGACCACCAGGTGCCGCCGAACGTGTTCAGCACCGTCGTGAACGCGGCACCCAGGTCGCCCCAGCCCGGCTTGCCGCGCAGGCAGATGCCTGCCATCGACTTGGAATTGACCTTGCGAGCGATCGTGGCCACCTGCTGCCACGTGGGTCGTGCAGGCATCGTCACGCCCTTGGACTTGAGAACGTCTTTCCGGTACATGACGAACGAGGACTCTGCGTAGAACGGCGAAGCGTAGAGTTTGCCGTTCGCCGAGAGCCCGTTGCGTACCGCCGGGATCAGGTCGTTGTAAGCGTACGCCTTGTCGGGCTTCGCCTGGGGCGTGAGGTTTTGCAGCAGCCCGGCGGCACCGAACTGCGGCGCCTCGTACATGCCGATCATCACGGCGTCGAACGACTTGCCGCCCGCGCCCACGTCACGAGTCGTGACCTCGCGCAGCTTGCCCTCGTCGAGGATCGTGTACTTCACCTTGATCCCTGTCTTCGCGGTGAAGAGCGAGGGAGTCAACGATGCAATGTCCTGCATCTGCGGGTTGGCGACGATCGCGACGCTGATCGTCTTGGCAGCGGGTCGTCCCATCGCCGTCGCTGCGAGCGACGCAACCGCGACGATCCCGACCACGAACACAGCGAGAAGAACCTTCACAGGCTGGCGCCTGCTCGCGCTCCGTGCTTCATGCATGGTTCATGCCTCCTCCCGAGCGGGTGCGACGCGATACGAGTCTCGTCGGCGCCACTTCGCCTGGGTCGATTGATGCGATCTCTGTCCAACGGACAGATCCGGACGGCGTCGGGCAACGATGAAGCTAACGTTCCGATGCGGGGAAGATAACGTTGTCAAGGAGGGATTGTCAAGGGGCTCGTCTTCGCTATACGATCAGCACGGATCGGATACCCGAAGACGAGGATTCGTTGTCAGAACAACTTCCCACCCCCGTGCGGCGTCCCACGATGCTCGATGTCGCCGCCCTCGCCGGCGTCGGCTTGAAGACGGTCTCGCGCGTCGTCAATGCCGAGTCCGGCGTCAGCCCGACGCTCGAGGCGAAGGTCAGGCGAGCGATCGAGCAGCTTAATTATCGCCGCGACGCGAACGCGTCGATGCTCAGGCGCCTCGGGGGCCGGACCCAGACGATCGGGCTCGTCCTCGAGGATGTGTCCAACCCGTTCTCCTCGGCGCTTCACCGGGCGATCGAGGATTCGGCTCGTGCCCGGCACGTGCTCGTGTTCGCGGGAAGCTGCGACGAGGATCCGCACCGCGAGCGCGAGCTCATCGGCTCGTTCCGCGACCGGCGGGTCGACGGGATCATCGTCGTGCCGGCGAGCCGCGACCACACCTTCCTCTATCAGGAGCAGCGGGCCGGCACCGCCCTCGTGTTCGTCGACCGGCCCGCCGCCCATCTCGACGCGGACGGCGTTGCGTCGGACAACGTCGGCGGCTCGGTCGCGGCGGTCGAGCACCTGCTCGCCCACGGGCACCGCCGCATCGCCTTTCTCGGCGACCTTCCTTCGATCTGGACGGCCGACGAGCGGCTGCGGGGTTACACGCAGGCGATCGAGCGGGCGGGGATCGAGCCCGATGGCGCGCTGATACGAACCGGCCTTCGCGACTCCGAGACCGCGGGGCGCGCCGTGCACGAGCTCCTCGCCTTGCCGGACCCGCCAACGGCGCTCTTCACGAGCCAGAACCTCCTGACGATCGGCGGCATCCGCGCGCTTCGGAGTGCGGGGCTGCAACGCCGGATCGCGCTCATCGGGTTCGACGACATTGGGCTCGGCGATATCGTCGAGCCCGCGATCTCGGTTGTCGCCCAGGATCCCCAGGCGATCGGCCGAGCAGCAGCCGAGTTCCTCTTCCGACGGATGGACGGCGACACATCGGAGTCGGTGCACCACGTCGTTCCGGTCAGGCTGATCGCCCGCGGCTCCGGCGAGATCAAACCGACTGAACGCTCATCGTGATCGTCGTCGGTGGGGAAGCGCTCGTCGACCTCGTCGAGGATCGGGGTCTGCTCAGGCCGGTGCCCGGCGGCGGGCCTTTCAATACCGCGATCGCGCTCGGTCGCCTCGGCGTGCCGGTTGCATTTCTCGGCACGCTTTCCCACGACGACTACGGGAGCCTCCTTGCCCGCCTGCTGATCGACGACGGGGTCGACATGTCGCTCGTTCGCTGGTCAGATGCTCCGACGCCGCTCGCGGTTGTGCACCGTCAGGCCGACGGGGGGAACACGTATACCTTCTATCTGACCGGGACTTCCTTCACCGACTTGCCGGTCGAGGCGGTTCCGGCGCTGCCGGAGTGCATCAGGGCGATTCATGTCGGGACGCTCGGCCTCGCGGTCGACCCGCCTGCCGCTGCCTACGAGGGGCTCCTCGAGCGCGAGGTGGGGCGCCGGACGATCGTTCTCGACCCGAACGTCCGGCCGGCGGTCTTCGGCGACCAGGCGTCGTACCGGATTCGCTTCGAACGGCTCGCCGGGTTGGCCAACGTTGTCAAGCTGAGCGACGACGACGCGTCCTGGATCTATCCAGGGCTCGAGCCGGCGGACGTCCTCGAGCGCGTCCTCGCCCTCGGCCCGCGCCTCGTTGCGATCACCATGGGCACCGGCGGCGCGATCGCAGCCTCCGCCGAAGGCTCTGCGTGCGTCCCGGCCGTCCCGGTCACCGTCGCCGACACTGTGGGCGCGGGCGACAGCTTCGGAGCCGCGCTCCTCGCCGCCCTGTTGGAGCGCGACGCGCTCGAACTCGACGCCACGCGTCCCCTCGACGACTCACTGCTCGCCGAAGCGGTGGCCTATGCCGTCAACGCCGCGGCGATCACCTGCACCCGAACCGGAGCCGTGCCGCCTGCGCGCGCGGAGCTCGATGCCTGGATCGGGTCCGCCCAGCAGGCCTGACCCGGCGGGGCGGCATCTGCACGCTCGAGGGATGCGCGCGACCGGGATGGGGATTTGCACCGCCTGGGCCCCCGGGCGCGTCAACCTGATCGGCGAGCACACCGACTACAGCGGCGGGCTCGTCCTCCCGATCGCGATCCAAAGTGGCATCTCGCTCGAGGTCACCGGAGTAGCCGACGAGGTGTCGCTCGCCTCGGATCGTCTCGGTGCTGCCGCGCCATTCGCTGCGGACGGGGGCGGCGGAGTTGCGGGCGGCTGGGGCCGCTACGCGCACGCTGTCGCCGCGGAGCTCGCCGTGCTCGGCCGCGCGCCCGTCCGGCTGACGGGGACGGTGAGCTCGGACCCCCCCCGGCCGATGCCGGCCTGTCGTCGTCGGCGGCGCTCGAGGTCGCTGTAGGTCTCGCTCTGTGCAGCGTCGCGGCGTTCAGAGCATCCGGGGGAAGCCCTGGAAGCGGACGCGCGCCCAGGTTGTGGCTGCGTCCTGGATCGTCACCGTGAGCGGTGCGCCTCCGGTCGTGTTCGTCTGGGCAAGCGGCGTCAGGCGGTAGCGGCCGATCGCGAGCACGAGCGTGAATCGGCCCCGCCAGTTCGACGTGACCGTCTGCACGTCGCGGCGACCGCTGAGCTTCTCCATGCGAAATCGGGCGTGCGCGAAGCTCGACCAGTGCTCACACGTTTCTCCCTCACGTTGGGGGCCCGGGCAGCCGTAGGTGATCTGCGTGACGCCCGACAGCCGCCCCCGCTCTTGAACCGAGCTGCCGGCCACCGCTGTGCCACCGGCGGCGAGCGCGACGACCGAGAGCGCGAAGGCCGTTCCGTTCCGTGCGTCCATGTGTACCTCCTCTCAATGACGATACGCCGCCGGTGCTCGCGCTGTCACACCGTCGCCGATCGCCCCAGTCATGAGCGCACCGTCACGACGATTTTCGCGTGCGCGCCGTCGGCCTGCCGCTGCCACGCCTCTTTGATCTGCTCGAGCGGGTAGGTCTCGATGTCGAAGACGATCTCGTTCGCGGCCGCGTGGGCGACGAGGCGCAGGTACTGCTCGCGGAACGCCTCCCGTGGGACGGCGAAGTCGGTGTAGCCGTAGAGCTCGCCCATCTTGCCGCGGATCGCCGCCGAGGCGAGCGTTGCCTCCGCGGCTGCGGACTGCCCGACCTGGACGAGGCGCCAGCCGGGCGCGGCGGCCTGGATCGCTGCGACCACCGGGGTGCCCCACAGGGTGTCGACGATGTGGGTCGGGCCGCCGTCGCCCGCCGCATCCTTGAACGCTCCGACGAGGTCGCTTTCCTCGAGGTTCACGGTCGCGTCGGCCCCGAGCTCAACCGCGCGCTGCAGTCGCCCGGGGTTGCGACCGGCGGCGACCACGCGCCTCGCCCCGAGGAGCTTCGCCGCCTGCACGGCGACGAGCCCGACCGTGCCGGTCGCGCCGAGAACCAGCACGCAGTCGTCTTTGCGCACGGGCGCCCGCCACGCGACGGGCATCCAGCCGGCCATGCCCGCGATGCCACACGCCGCCGCGATCTCGTCGGACACCACGCCCGGAAGCGGAATGCCGTGGCTGGCCGGTGCGACCGCGTGCTCGGCGAGCAACCCGTCGCGCGAGAGACCGAGGCCGTCACTGAAGAGGTAGACGCGCGTGCCGTCGCGGGCGCGGCCCACGCCCTCGCAGCCGGGAACATATGGCAGCTCCGGATGGCCGCCGAAGTAGCGGCCCGCGCCGACGTTGACGTCGATCGGGTTGAGCGACACCGCCGAGATCTCGTAGATCGCATCGCCCGAGGGCGGAGCACGGTCGGTGAGCTCTGGCGGGCACCCGAGCTCGCTGATGACCGCAGCTCTCACCGGCGCACCATGTGAAGAAGCTGCCTGGTCTGAATCATGCTCGTGATCGTACGCGCCCGCCGTATGCCTTCCCCGCCCGGAGCACTCCGCGGGCAACGGCGCTGACGCCGTTGCCCGCGGAGTAAGAGCCTCTCGATCTAGGCGTCGTACCGGCCGCTCTAGGCGTCGTACCGGCCGGCGAGCTCGGCCGCCTGGGGCTTACCCTTGTGCCCGGCTTCCTGCATGATCGCGGGAACCTCGGGGTCGGAGACGAAGCTCTGCCAACCCTCCGCATTCCAGTCGAAGAGCACCCAGACGCGGTGGTTCTCGCTGGGATCGCGAAAGACGTGTGAGCCCTTTGACCCGTGCTGCTTACGCTTCTCGGCACCCTTGGTCGAGAAGATCTCCACGAAGCGATCGAAATCCTCGACCTTCGTTGTTGCCAGGATCATCTCTCTCCTCCTCTTGCTCGTTACCTCCGCGCCGGGGCTCGACGCCGATCGTGCGAGGAGTGTGCGCCCCGGGCGTTCGCGGCGCATCGGGCGAACGCCCTATGCGCTCTGAATGAGGTCGTGCTCGAAAGCCCAGAGCGTTGCGGCCGCTCGGCTGCGGACGCCGGCCTTCTGGTAGAGGTGCTGGACGTGGTGCCCGACGGTCTTGGCCGAGATGCCGAGATCGTGGCCGATCTCCTGGTTGGACTCGCCGTGCACGAGCACGAGGAGCACTTCGAGCTCGCGCTCGGTCAGACCGGCCGGCAGCTCGCGAGGCCGTTGTCGCACGCGGTGGCCGCCGGCGTTGAGCACGGCGTCGACAGCTTCCGGGTCGAGCCGTCCTTCCTTGGCCTCGTGCAGCAGGTCTGACTCTGCCGCCGGAGCGTCGAGAGCCGGCCTGTAGGGACGTGCCTCGCGCATCGCGCTGTAGCAGTCGGCTGCGGCGAGGACCCGTGCGGACTGATCGAGTGCAGGCCCGCGCGTTCCGCGGTGGTAGCCGGAGCCGTCGAGCCGCTCGTGGTGCGTGCCGGCCAGGATCCCGATCGGAGCGAGCGCCTTCGACTGGGCGAAGGCTCGCTCCGTGAAGTGAGGATGGAGTCGCACCCGCTCCCAATCCCCGAATCCGAGGCGCCCTGGCTTCTCCCAGATCGCGTTCGACACTCCGACACGGCCGAGGTCGTGCGCGAGCGCGGCGCGTCGCACGACCGCCACCGAAGCTGCCGGGAGCGCCATGCGCCAGGCGGCGGCCTCGGCGAGTTCGGCCACACCGGTCGAGTGCTCGCGAAGCCACGGTGACTTGAGGCCGGTGAGTGCGGCGATCGCCGTGAAAGCGGCGTCGACCCGTTCGCCTGCGATCCAAACCTGAGGAAACGGTTCGCTCTCGAGCGCCTGCTCCCACATTCGCGTCTCGTCCAGCTCGGCGAGGAGGTCGCCGAAGTTGCGCCCGGCGAGCCTTGCGAGTCGAGGGTCGTACGCGGCACCCGCCCGGCGCTCGACGACAGCTCGCGCCTCGCCGGCATCCGCGGCGGAAAGGAAGAGCGAGATGTCCCTCGCCACGTGCAGGAGGCGGATCGGCAACGGGATCTCATCGCCGCGGGCGTCCGGGAATCCCCGCCCGTCCCAGCGCGCGAAGACGAACTCGAGCGCCGCTTCGACGCTCGAGCCGAGGCCGAGCCACCCTGCAAACCGCTGCGCCACCTCGCACATCGTCGCGAAGGCCTCACGGGCCCGCGGGCCGGCGTTCGCGATGGCTTCCTCGATGATTGCCGCGCGGACCTCCGGGGGACGGCCGACCCCGATGTTCGCCCGGTAGAACGCGAGCACTTCTGCGGGGTTGGTCGGGTCGATGAGGAAAAATGCGGCCCTGTGCGCGATGTCGTCGCCGTAGAGCTGCAACGCCTCGTGCCCGTTCGACGTGCAGCCGGAGGCGTGGAGGAGGGCGACGTAGTAGGTGTCGGCGAGCTCCTTCGCCGACACGCCGGCAAGCTCGCCGAGACGGACTGCGAGCACGGCGGTGCGCAACGCATGCTCGAGTGGCTGTCCGGTGCCGAGGTCGGTGGCAAGCGAGAGGGCTCCAACCACCTCGGCAGCACGGATCGGCGCCTCGTCTGAGGACAGGACTGCTGCGAGCGCACCGGGATCCTTCACCGCCACGCCAAGACCCTACTCCCGTTGGGTCCAGCCGATCAGTGGCGGTCGGCGACGAGTGCCTTGACCCCGATCGAAGCCACCGGCTCGAGCTGGTCGTGCGGCGGCCCGGCACGGCGCAACCTGGGACGAACCCGAGGGAGCATTCAGGGCCTGGGAGGGGGCGAGGCAGTGCCCTTGCCGCGCCCCCTCCGCTGGCTGCGAGCGATCAGCCCGCCGGTGTCGGAGCGGATTCGTCGTTCTGCCAGAGACCGAATTCGTTCCCGTGTGGGTCCTTGCAGACCGAGAACCAGCCCATGCTCGGGACGGGCATCGCCTCGCCAGCCTCGCCGCCGAGCTCCTTCACGCGGGCGGCGCCATCGTTGATGTCGTCGACGTCGAAGTACGCGCGCGTGCCGCGCTTGCCGGGTTCCATGTTCGTGATTGCTGCGCCCGAGCTGTCGCTGATCCGCGTCATGTGGTACTCGGACGGGCCGGGAAACGCCTGGAACTGCCAGCCGAACAGCGAGCCCCAGAACGTCTGCGCTCCTTCGGTGTCGTCAGCCGGAATCTCGATGTGCACGATCTGACCGGGCATCTGCCCCTCCTTCGTTCGTTGGTTTGTCAGGCAAGTAGACGGTCTGGCCGTAAGAATCTCATCGTTGTGGCATTCCGTGTAATCCGACCGGATCAGCTCGAGTGGACGACGCGGCCGCACGAGGCGGGCGAGCCGGCGCGCCACGTTGCCGAGCTGAGCGAGTCGGCCGGCTTCGCCCACACGCGTGCGAACGTGTGGCGCTATGACCCCGGCGCGAAAGGCCGCCGCCACCGGCATCCGTTCGAGGAGGAGACGTTCGTCGTGCTGGCGGGAACGCTGACGATGTATCTCGGGGATCCGCCCCAGCGACACGACGTGCCGGTCGGCGGGCTCATCCACATCGAACCGGGCACGCCTCTCCAGACGGTGAACCACGGCGGCGATGACCTTCTCGTGTATGCGTACGGCACCCCGCCCGAGGACGAGCACGCCGAGCTGCTCGACTCGGCCGTCTGAACGTCTGAACGTCTGAGCACAGCTCCCCGCGCGGAACGGCGTAGGATTGACGCACTCGAGCAGAAAAGAGGGTTGATGCCTGTCGTGTTCATTCAAGAGTTCGCCATCGACGGCGACGATCGCAGTACAACGAATTACGACGCCGTCACAGCCCGTCTCAACGTCCACGCGGAAACGCCCGCCGGTTTGATCGTCCACACCGCCGGTTTCGATGAGGCCGGCGGCGTGTTCAGGATCATGGACGTCTGGGAGTCCCAGGCAGACGGCGAGCGGTTCGTCAGCGAGCGTTTGCTGCCGATCGTCGGTGAGTTGATGGCCGGTCGCCCGGACGCGCCCCCGCCGAGCCGCGAGAGCTACTACGACCTGCACGACATCGTGCGAGCCTGACCCCGAAGCTCGCACCGGCGGAGATGCCTGTCTGCCTCCCCGCCCGGTGCACGCCGCCCAGCCCCACGCAGGCCTCCTAGCCCTAGTTCGCGGCGACGCCGATCTTGTGGCCCTGGGCGTCGGCGAGCACGCCGAAGCTGACGCCCGGCACGTGCTGTGGAGGCTGAACCGTCCGACCGCCGAGCTGCTCCGCGCGGGCCAGGGTCGCCTCGACATCCTCGACGCCGACGAAGAAGAGGGCGGCATCGTCGCCTTCCTGCAAGGGCCCGATCGCCGTCGGGATCGCCCCGTCGACGCCGGTGTCGACGAACGTGTAGCCGGGGAAGGCGCCGTCGGTGTACGTCCAGCCGAAGAGTTCGGCGAAGAATGCGCGCGTCGCGTCGGGGTCGGCCGAGCGGATCTCTGCGTGGATGACCGGATGAGCCATGAGCGTCTCCTTGATTGTGGATTCGTTGCCGCGGGTGCGACCTCTCACGAGAGAGACGAACGAGAGCGGCTGAAATCGACAACCCTGCGCAGTGGACGCGGTGCATCTCGGTGCCTACACGGAGTACGGCACGTGTGCGTCGCGGTCGCCGCGTTCATCGGTTCACTGAGGTCTTGGCTCATCTCAGAACGGCTTGACATCAGTCAGTTCGAGGCGCGAAGCTGCTCCCAGAAGAACAATGTGTCCCATCGGTGGAAGCGACGAGTCACGGAACTGGAGGACGAAATGGGCGACGTGAGCTACATCTTCCAGCCAGGCACCAAGGGGGGCGGTCATGGCGAGTGCATCATCTTCCGGGCGGCGCCTCTGGCTCTGGATTCGGTTGCTGATCTCGGGGACCGCTCCCAGGTTGCCACGTACCTCGAGGCCCTGAACGACGGTGAGCCGATCGCGCTTGAGTTGCGCGTGCTCGGGGAAGGCGATGTCGACCGGATCCGTGCCTTCGCGGAGGAGCACGGTCGGTCGGTCGTTGCTCGCAAAGCAGACGAGTGAGCGAAGAACGGTGGGGGTCTTCGCCAACTTCGTGACGCGGGTTCTTCGGCTGGGCGAATCAACGACGAAAGCCGAGGCCCCGTCGGAGTCGAACACTGATCCGGCGCCGAGTGCTTCAGCCTCATCGGTGCTGACGGATCTTCAGGACCAGGCAGATCGCGTCCGTGAGGCGGCGAAGTGGTTGGTGGCGACTCTGGGTGCGGTGGCCGCGGTTCTTGTCGCGGGTTTGCAGTTCTCGTCGATCGGCTCGGTGCCGGCGGGGTGGCGCGCTGCTGCCGCGATAGCGGGCGCCGCGATTGCCATTCTCGCTGTTGTCGCGCTCGTCGGGCTGCTGCTGGATGTCTTGCTGCCGGGCGAGGCGAGCATCGATCTGCTCGCGAGCTGCGACGCACCGAAGGAGCTGTCCACATACATCACAGCGAATCCTTCTGCTCTCCAGGGCTATGCAACGGTTCAGGCGCTCGCAACTGCGTACGGCAATTCCCTGAGCGCGACGCGCAAGGCGATGACCGCGTACTACAACGCGCTCGACGCGGCCGACGGGAACGAAGACGATCCACTCGTGAAGCAAGCAGAGCTGAGGGCGAGGGCGGCGGATGCGCGGTCGTCTTACATCGACGGTCAGGTCGGGTACGTCACGAAGCTGTTGGCCGTTGAGGAGTTGCAGCATACGTTCGGATGGTGGCGACGGACGGTTGCGCTGCTTGCGGCTGCGGCGGTCGGAGCCGGCATCGGCCTGTTCGCGTGGGGGACGAACCCGCCCAAGAGCTCGACGCCGACTACTGCTGTTGCCCTGCGAGCCGTTGACCTTGCGGGTGCGGACCTGACGCGTACGAACCTGACGCGCGCCGATCTCTCGGGTAGCAACCTCTCGAACGCGAAGCTGGTGGGAGCGAACTTGACTGGTGCGACGCTGACGGGTGCGAATCTGAACGGCGCGGATCTCGACGGCGCCGTGGTCAAGGACGTTATGTGGCGGAACACGACGTGCCCGGACCAGACGAACAGCGACACACACAAGAACAGCTGCGATGGACATCTGAAGTAGAGGAGGCTCGAGAGCTCTCGCCGGCGCCCGGTCGTCCTTCTTGACACGAGTTGCTGTGGTGAGATACTTGAGATCTGAGTTAGACCACGAAGCGATTGCGGCCGCATGTGGTTCGGTAAATCCGTGTTCGAAGGAGAACCCGATGGCCGCCCGCTCGACTGACGTCGTCTTTCACAACCAAACCGACTTTGCGTTGGTCAAGGTCGAGGATGGCCTCGACCACGGAATCTGGACAGACCCCTGGCAGCCGCCGGGTGTGATCGGCCCACATGCTGATGGTGAGTGGCGGTCGGAATCGGACGGCGTCCTGACCGGAACGGAAGGCCACGTCCGCTACCGCGTCGGTTCATCGGGGCGAGCCAGGTCTCGGGTAACAGCCGTTAGTCGGCGGCCCGGGCAGCTCGATCTGTTCGTCGTTGGTGACGACGGTGTCGTGTACACCGCCTGGTGGACAGAGGGTCAGGAGTGGTCTGGGATCGTCGGTGGTTGGCGGCCGATCGGCGGCGTTTTCCCGGCCGACGCACCGATCGCCGCCGTCGCCCGGACACCCGACAACCTCGATCTGTTCATCGTCGGCAACGACGGTGTCGTTTACACGTCGTGGTGGTATGCGGGCCAGGACTGGTCCGGCCTCGGAGGTTGGCGGCCGATCGGTGGGACGTTCCCGGTTGGTGCGCCGCTTGCTGCGGTCGCACGGACACCGAACAACCTCGATCTGTTCGTCACGGGCAACGACGGCGTGGTGTACACGTCGTGGTGGTATGCGGGTGTTGACTGGTCCGGGGTCAACAACGACTGGCGGCCGATCGGTGGGACGTTCCCGGTTGGTGCGCCGCTTGCTGCGGTCGCCCGGACACCGAACAACCTCGATCTGTTCATCGTCGGCAACGACGGCGTCGTCTACACCTCGTGGTGGTACGCGGGCCAGGACTGGTCCGGCCTCGGTGGCTGGCGGCCGATCGGCGGGACGTTCCCGGTTGGGGCGCCGCTAGCTGCGGTCGCCCGGACACCCGACAACCTCGATCTGTTCATCGTCGGCAACGACGGCGTCGTCTACACCTCATGGTGGTACGCCGGTGTCGACTGGTCCGGGTTCGGTGGGTGGCGGCCGATCGGCGGCTACTTCCCCGCCGGCGCCCGCGTCGCTGCGGTCGCACGCACAGGGAACAACCTCGATCTGTTCGTCACAGGAAACGACGGTGTCGTTTACACCTCGTGGTGGTACAGCGGCGCTGACTGGTCGGGGATCAACAACAGCTGGCGGCCGATCGGCGGCTACTTCCCGGCCGGTGCGTCCCTGGCCACAACCGCCCGGACAGGGAACAACCTCGATCTATTTGTCGTCGGAAACGACGGTGTCGTTTACACCTCGTGGTGGTACAACGGCGCTGACTGGTCGGGGATCAACAACAGCTGGCGGCCGATCGCCGGCCCGTCTGTGTACTTCCACTGGGATAACCCGTACTCCGGCCACAACAAGTACCACCTCTTCCCCGATGTCGGGCTCCAAGCGCTGCGTGCCGGTGGGGACGGGGATAACGCACGCGTCGAGGTCACGGTTCGCCCCGCACTGGTGCACAGGGCCGGGGACTTCACGCCGAGCATGCGCGGCTTTCATTTTTCGAATTCGTTCGGTGAGGTGCCGTATAGCCTGCCGCCGCTGCGCGGCTCGTTCCTTGACTACAAGTACGGCAACGCGAAGAACGGCCTCTGCGGCGGGATGGTGTATGCGGCGCGTGATTACTTCGAGGCGAACGTTCCGATCCCGGCGACGAACATCCCGCCGCCTGGCGAACAAGACCCGCTGTTTGTCTATTTCGTCAACAGGCTGTTCGACAGCTTCACCGTCGCCGACATTTCGCTCTATCTGAAGTACATGAATCCGGCCTACCCGGACACCGACGAGAACGTTCTCAGCACCTTCGGGCTGGCGGACGGGCGCGCGTCCGTTGTTATCAACACGGAATGGCCGCTCGTACGGGCTGACATCGATGCCGGACATCCAAGCCCGCTCGGGCTCATCACGATCAAGTCGTACTGGCCCGGCGACCTCGGCGCCAATCACCAGGTGATGGCCTACGCCTACCTCGAGAACGGTACCGAGGTGACGCTCTGGGTCTACGACCCAAACCAGCACGACAACGAAAATGTGACGATCAGCTTCAGCACACTGGCCTGGGATCGGCCGCTCGAGATCAAACACAACGTCGCCGTAACCGACGGCGACGGCAATCGCCGTCCGATCTACTGCTTCTTCCGCACCAACTACACGGCCCGCAACCCGATCGGCCCTTCGGTCTTCCGCGGCTCCGGCGTCGTTGCCGTCGCCGCCCGGACGAGCGCCGATCTTCAGGCGCTGATCACCGGCAGCGATGGTGTTGTCTACACCTCTTCATGGTCGAACTCGCACGACTGGTCGGGGACGAACAACAACTGGCAGTCGATCGGCGGCTACTTCCCAGCCGGCAGCCCGCTCACTGCAGTCGCGCGAGGCACGGACCACTTCGACGCGTTCATCGTCGGGGGCGACGGCATCGTCTACACGTCATGGTTTGACGCCGGCAAGGAGTGGTCCGGGGCCGCCAACAACTGGCGGCCGATCGGCGGCCTCTTCCCGGTCGGGTCGACCGTCACCGCCGTCGCGCGAACACCGAACAACCTCGATCTCTTTATCGTCGGAAACGACGGTGTTGTCTACACATCATGGTGGGTCAGCGGCGCCGACTGGTCGGGGATCAACAACAACTGGCGGCCGATCGGCGGCTACTTCCCCGTCGGCGCCCGCGTCGCCGCGGTCGCACGCACGAGCAACAACCTCGATCTGTTCGTCACAGGAAACGACGGCGTCGTCTACACCTCGTGGTGGTACAGCGGCGCCGACTGGTCAGGGATCGACAACGACTGGCGTTCGATCGGAGGCTTCTTCCCGGTCGGTGCGCCGCTAGCTGCAACCGCCCGGACAGGGAACAACCTCGATCTGTTCGTCGTCGGAAATGACGGTGCCGTCTACACCTCGTGGTGGTACAACGGCGCCGACTGGTCCGGCATTAACAACACCTGGCGTTCGATCGGCGGCTACTTCCCGCCCGGCGGACCGATCGCGGCGACCGCACGCAAACCAGACCAGCTGGATGCCTTCATTGTCGGCAACGACGGAGTCGCCTACACATCCTGGTGGACAAACGGCGCCGACTGGTCCGGCGTCAACAACAACTGGCGGCCAATCGGCGGCACCTTCCCGCCAACAGCCCCGCTCACCGCATTCGCCCGCACACCCGACAACCAAGACCTCTTCGTGATCGGGAACGACGGAGTCACCTACACCTCGTGGTGGTCTGTAGGCGTCGACTGGTCCGGCATCCACAACAACTGGCGCCCAATCGGCGGCTACTTCCCGATCCCGTAACACAAGGAGGGAGCACCGCATGTGCTTGGTCGCGCAGGCTGCGTGCGTCGGCAAGCGCGTGGGGTTAAGAAACTCGACCGTGCAGCCCCTTTTGCCGCACCGCGTTGGAGCGATTGGCGACCACCCTCGCTGAAACAGCTCATATTCATAGGCTGCTCTGCGCGTGCTCTTAGGTTGCGGCGGTTCGATCGGAGGTAACGACCGAAGGGAGGTCTCCGATGGTCAGGATGCGTTACCTCGCGATGATCGTTGTCGCAGCGGCGCTCAGCGTGGGAGGCGGAGCGGCGTTGGCCGCGAACGGCAGCAAAGGAACGACCACTCGCAGCACGACGCCGAGCACGACTCCCTCGACGCCGGGCGCGCCGAACAGCCCGAACTGCCCGAACATGGGCTCGAGCTCGGGAAGCGGCTCGAGCGGTGCGTCGTACGTCCCGTCGAGCAACCTGTGAGGAGGCGGCGGCCGGGCGCGATTCGCGCCGTCCGCCGCCGCCCCGCTCGGGGCGGCCGTCGCGACCGAGTGGCGCTTACGACGACGCCGGGAGGTTCGGTCGACGTCAACGACTGGGGCAGCGGAATCGTCCACCGAATCGAAGCCCGCACCTCCCCGAGAAAGGACCCGACATGACCAGTTCGCACGCCGCTCCCGGACCGCGCCCCGCCCGGCTCGCAACCGGCCGACGCTTCGCGACCGGTCCCCTGCTTCGGATCGGCGCAGTCACTGCGCTCGCATCAGTCGCAGCGACGGTCATCATCCGTGAGATTGCCGTCAGCGTCGTGACGGTTCCTAGCGCCTTCCAGCCGCTGAAAGTGCCCAGCGTTGTTTCCCTGACGATCCTCGGAGTCGCAGGTGCGACCGCGTCGTGCTTCGCCCTCAACCGTCTCGTCCGCGATTCGGGCGGCGCCTTCAGGCGCGTCGCCGGCTTCGCGCTGCTGCTCTCGTTCATTCCCGACGCCGCGATCTGGGCATCGCACGCTTACCAGCACACGGCGCGCGCCTCAACGGTCGCACCGCTCGTGATCATGCACGTCGCCGTCGGAGCGCTCTGCATTGTCCTGCTGCCGCGCGCCGCGGCACCGTCCTAAGCGGCCGCTGCGTGGAGAGGATCCAGTTTGCGTTACTACGCAGAACGTAGTAAAGTCGTCCGTGATGGCACGATTGACGTCGCCGAAGGTTGACGGGTTGCAACGTTCGAATGACCCGCCTGTCCTGATCTTGACCAGCCTCTCGTCTGGGCCTAAGCACGGATACGCCTTGATGCAAGACATCGAGGAGTTCGCCGGTGTGCGCTTGGGGCCCGGCTCGCTCTACGGCGCAATCACTCGGCTCGAGGAGCGCGGTCTCATCCGGCCGCTCAGCTCCGACAGTCGCACTCGGCCGTATGAGCTGACCTCCGCCGGACGGACGGTGCTTCAGAGCGTTGTCTCGGAGATGAGAGCTCTCGTTGATGAAGTGACTTCGCGCCTGTCACGTGCCCCGCGCGTGGTGCTTCAGCGGAGCGGTTCGTGAGCGACCGCCAAACGCGTGCGCTTCTTCGCATCTACCCGCCGGCCTGGCGAGATCGCTATGGCGACGAGCTCTCCTCGGTTATCCACGAAGCCCGGGCGAGCGGTGCTGGCTCATCGCTCTCGATCAGCATCGACGTTCTCTCTGCCGGGATTGTCGAAAGAATGCGGTCTGTCGGACTCGTCGGTACCGGCTTAACGCCGGAAGAGCGAACGACGAGCGGTGTGCTTCGCGTTCTTTGGGCGTGGATCATCTTCGTCTTAGGCGGCATCGGCGTCGCAAAAGCAGCGGAGTATTGGGCGAACGCTGTCCCCTCTGCAAGTCGGAAACTTCCCAGTACAGCCTACGAGACGCTCGTGATCGCATCTCTCATCGGGAGTGTTGCCGTCGTCGGCGGCCTGGCACTCACGAGCCGCACACTGATCACGTTCTTGCGTCAAGGCGGTTGGCCAAAAGTTCGCCGGGGCGTCCTTCGTGCAGCAGTGCTCACACTGGTCACTGCGGTCGCGCTCGTGGCTGTGTCGGGTTGGGCCCACCAGCTGGACCATGCACAACGCAACGGTTCTGACTCGCTCTATAGCGCCGCGATCCTTGCCTGGATCCTGCTCTTTGTCAGCTGCCTCGTCGCCTGGACGATCGCCGCCGTCTCGACAGCACGTCTGCTCGGTCTGAAACGACCGGTCTTGGCCCTCGAGACGTTCGCCTCGTTCGCGGTTGTCGGAACGATGATTGTGATGACGATCGCGACAGCGATCTGGTGGGCAGCGGTGGCACGAAGCGCGCCCTGGTACCTGGCAGGCACAACGCAGGGGGCGCACGGATCAATCCTCCCGCTGAACCTCGTGGTCTCGGGGATCTTCATGCTGGCGGGTACCGGGCTAGCCTCGTCCGGAGCCGTGCGTGCCATGCGCAACCTGCGAGACGTGGGACCCGTTCCGAAACTCCGGTAGGCGAGCTGATCGCCTTCGGCGCATCCCGCAGGTGTAGGTCTACGGCACAACCCTGCGCATCACGCAGTTCCTCGTGCCTTTGGGGCGGAGATAGCTGAAGCCGGCCCGCTCGTAGAGGGACCGTGTGCCGTTGTAGAGGACGGACACCTTTTGGCCGCTCGTGTCGTGTGGGTACCCCTCGACAACCCCGCCGCCGGCCTGCGCAATTAGATCCACTGCACCACGAAGAGCGGCCGCCGTCACTCCTCTGCGTCTGTGCTTCTTGTCCACGAAGATGCAGGTGATCCGGTAGTCGGGCGGCCTGTCGAGAGCTGCCTCGTACTCCTTACGGTGATGGATGTTCGGCAGCTCCTGCGGGGTGCCGTACTGGCACCACGCCACTGCCTCATCACCGTCGAACACCAGCGCAGCGTGTGCGCTGCCCTCCTCGACCAGCCGCTTCTTGAGCGCGCGGTTGCCCTCGGCGGTGAACGTCTTCTCGGCATGGAAGGTGTGGAACCACGTGCACCAACAGCCACCAAACACACCGTTGTGCCGCTCGACGAGCCGCGCGAATGCGTCCCAGGTATTCGCATCGAGCGGCTTGACCATGTACTCCGTCATGGGGTCTCCTTGGCTCTCGTGCGGGGAGCGTAACGCGGAACACGCGAGGGTGAGCGCGAAGGCGTTACTGGTCTTGGTCTCGTCGGCGAGCGTCGCTTCGGGCGCCGTGGCTGAACCGTTTTCGTCGTCGGGAGGACCGGAACGATCGTGCAGGGACGCTGCGTCGATTAAGACCGGACGAGATGCAGGTCGAACTCCATCGTCGCTTTGCCGTTGACGCTTACGGCCCCACCGAGGTTGGGCGCTGTCATTCCCAGCGTGTTTTCCGATGTTGCGAGTGTGAGACTGCCGCTCACCTTCGATGGCCGGTCGACCGCATCGCTCTGCGCGGGGAGAAACACCAACTTCTCTCGGACGCGGTAGCCGGCCTTCGAGCCAGTTCCGACTTTCCACGTCCCGGCGATGTTGGTTGCCGAAGCGGTCGCCTGGGCGGCCAGCTTGGTTGAGGAAGACCCTGACGTTGACACGGCGAGGCTGAACGGCTTTGGCGAGGAGGTGGGGAAGAGGACGAAATAGACCAGCGCAAAGGCGCCGACCCCAAGCGCACCCAGGCTGCCGATCGCAATCCACGCGCCGCGCTTCGTCTTCAGGCGGGCGAATCGTCCCGGTACCTGCATTTCGAGTCCTTCCGTCGGGCGGGTCAACAATGAGGTCGTGCCGTACGCTCATAAAACCGGGGCAGGCTAAGAAAGCGATGATCGCGCCCGAAGAATCGGCTGAAGAAAGTCGAAATCTGGTCGCGCATTCAGTCGCGCAGGAGGCGGCGCCGGCCTCGAACATCTAGACGTCGCGACGTCGTAGCTGAACCGCCGCGATGGCGATCGGGAGTGCGGCGTAGCCGGCGAGGACCCCGAGATCAGTCCACGGGCCGAGCGTGTTGGCGGGATGGCCGGTCTGCGTGATCGCTCCCCCGGCGTGGCTCGGGAGATAGGGCGAGATCGCGTCGCGCCAGCTGGCTGGGAGAGTCATTCCAGCGTTTGCAAACGCAAGCCGCTGGAACAGCCTGAGCCTGCAAGACCGCCTCAACTTCGACGAGGTAATCATGAGGAACCTGCAGGCGATGCAGTCCTCCTAGGCGCTTGGAACCAACAGGCTCGCGATGCGATGCGATGCGCATGCGCATCGCGAGCCTGCTCAGGGTCTTACATGTGAACCATTCCAGCGACCAGCTGACCACGGACGATCCCGTTCGGGTACTTCGCGTTGTGGACGTTTACGTAGAAGCCGTTCGGGCTCGATTCGACCGCGTTGATCGAGGCTTTCGAGGCTTTCTGGCAGCCCTTGGCCTTGTACGTCTTGCCGAGCGGAATGAAGACGGGGCCGCTGACACCTGCACGACCCTTGTGGATGTGGGCGTAGAGCGGTTTTGAGACGCCGGCGAGGTTGAATGTCCAGCAGACCGTGCCCTTCGCCGAGCTGAGGTTGAGGTTCACGATCCCGTGTCCGGTCGGTGAGCCTTTTGGTACCTCGTACTTGCCGCGCAACGTCGCCCCGAGCTCCGGGTGCATCGCGGAACGCACAGCCAACGCTGCGGGCGCCAGCACTGCGGCCGCGGCAAGGCAAACAACCATTCGTCTCATCTTCATCCTCCTGTTCGAGTGGCGGTACCGATCCGCCTGCGATTGTGGCGTGGGCGTGACGTCTCCGCCGCACAAATAAGAAAGATGTAAGAAACAGCTAAGGCGGCGTTCGCACATCGCGCTCTAGGGTCACCGGTGTGTTCGTGCTGATCGGAATCGGCCTGCTGGCCGGGGTGATTACGGCGGTCTCTCCGTGCGTCCTCCCGGTGCTGCCGATCGTGCTGACAGCGGGTGCCGGCGACGGCGGCGCCCGGCGCCCCTTCATGATCATCAGCGGGCTGGTGGTGAGCTTCACAGTCTTTACGCTCGCCGCGGCCTCGATCCTGTCGGCGCTCGGGTTGCCTCAGGACTTTCTGCGCAATGCGGCTATCGCGATGCTGTTCGTTCTGGCAGCGTCGCTCCTCTCGAAGCGCTTCGCCTTCCTGCTCGAGCGGCCGTTTGCGTTCATGACCCGGCGTCGCGGCGGGCATCCGGCGAGCGGGTTCGTGCTCGGGATCAGCCTCGGTCTGGTGTTCGTCCCGTGCGCGGGGCCGGTGCTCGCGACGATCACGGTGCTGGCCGCGAAAAGCCAGGTGGGTGTCGAGACTGTTGTTCTCACACTCGCCTACGGCGTGGGTTTCGGTGTGCCGATGCTCTTGATCGCGCTCGGGGGCAAGCGCGTCGCACAACGCCTGCGCGCCACCGGCCCGGCTTTCCGGCGCGCCAGTGGGGTCGTGCTCGCCCTGAGCGCATTCGCGATCCTCTTCAATCTGCCCCAGACTCTGCAGACCCATCTTGGTAACTACTCCTCGGCGCTGCAGGCTCATATCGAGGACACCAAACTCGCACGGGCCCATCTCGCGAAGCTGCGCGGGGGGGGCAACGCCTTTGCGGCAACCAAGCAGGCCGGCGCCTCGCTGCCCGTGCTCGGACGCGCGCCGGAGTTCACCGGCATCGACTCTTGGCTGAACACACCCGGTAACCGCCCACTGACGCTAGAGAAACTGCGCGGCAAGGTGGTGCTCGTCGACTTCTGGACCTACTCCTGCATCAACTGCATCCGGACGCTCCCGCACCTCCGCGCCTGGTACGCGTCCTACCACCGTGACGGACTCGAGATCGTCGGCGTGCACACACCCGAGTTCGCCTTCGAACACGTTCGCGGCAACGTGCAGAAGGCGACTCACGATCTGCACGTCAGCTGGCCGATCGCGCTCGACAACGGCTACCACACCTGGGACGCCTACTCCAACGAGTACTGGCCGGCCGAATACCTCGTCGACCGCACCGGACACGTGCGCGAGTCACATTTCGGCGAGGGCGAGTATGGGACCACCGAGAAAGCCATCCGCACACTGCTCGCCGCCAACGGTCAGACCGTGAACGGAGCACGCAAAGTCGCCGACGCCACTCCGACCATGCAGATCACGCCCGAGACGTATGTCGGCTACGCGCGAATCGACTCGACCCGGTACCGCGGCTCCAAACTCCGTCCACGTCAGCTTGCTGCCTACGCGTTTCCGGCGGCGCTCGCCCGCGACCAGCTCTCGCTCGCCGGAAACTGGACAATCGGCGACCAGCGGGCGGTCGCCGGTACCGCCGCCCGCCTACGCTTGCACTACCACGCCCACGATGTCTACCTCGTCCTCGGTGGGAAAGGTCGGGTAGTCGTCCACGCCGCCGGGCAGGCAGCCCGTACGGTCTCCGTCAACGGCGACAGGCTCTACACGCTCCTCACCTCGCCGACGCTGCATGACGGACTGCTCGAGCTCCGATTCAACCGCGGTGTCAACGCGTACGCCTTCACGTTCGGCTAGAGCACCTCTTCGCGGTCTGTTCGGCATTCTTCCTCTTCGCCGTCGGCTGAACGGTCGATCGCGCTCCCGTGAACAACGCCTGAGCTGCTCGGGTCGCGGCATTCCGGCTACCGTCGCCGGCCTCGCCGCGAGCTGGCACGCAACCAACACAACGGAGGAACAACCCGTGTCACTCAACGACCGTCAGCAGGACCTCTGCACGACCAGCCGCTGGGACTTCAGCGCTCTCAACGCGCTCTACATCAACTGCACTTTGAAGCCGTCGCCCGGCGTCTCGAACACGCAGGGGCTGATGGGCATCTCGATCGCAATCATGGAAGCGAACGGCGTCACCGTCGACCAGATCCGCGCGGTCGACCACGACATCGCGGCGGGTGTCTATCCCGACATGCGCGAGCACGGAGCCGCGTTCGACGACTGGCCTGCGATCTACGAGCGTGTCCAGGCGGCGGACATCCTCGTGCTCGGCTCGCCAATCTGGCTCGGCGAGAAGTCGTCCGTGTGCACGCGGGTGATCGAGCGCCTCTACGGCAACTCGTCACAGCTCAACGAGCTCGGACAGTACGCGTACTACGGGAAGGTCGGCGGTTGCGTCATCACGGGCAACGAGGATGGGGTGAAGCACTGCTCGATGAACATCCTCTACTCGCTCCAGCACCTCGGCTATGTGATCCCGCCCCAGGCCGACGCCGGCTGGATTGGCGAAGCCGGCCCGGGTCCGTCCTACCTCGACGAGGGCTCGGGTGGGCCCGACAACGACTTCACGAACCGCAACACGACGTTTATGACCTGGAACCTCCTTCATCTCGCCCGCATCCTGCGAGACGCGGGGGGCATGCCTGCGCACGGCAACCAGCGAGCCCTCTGGGACGCCGGCTGCCGATTCGACTATGTGAATCCCGAGTACCGTTGACGTCATAGATCAGCGACGTGAGTGAGAAGACACACGCGTGACCTCGGTGATTCTCGCGGTCCGCCTAGCGTTTCGGCGGCAACGAACGGGCGAACGAGACGCCGCGGGCGACCCAGGCCGAGAGCTCCGTTTTCGTCTTCACGTGGTCAACCTCGAGCCGCAGCCAGCCCGGCATCGGTCGACCGCGCATTTCGACCAGGCGGGCAGAGGTCGTGTCGACGAGCCTGGCCGATTCCGCCGGATCGACGCGGACCATCATGCCGCCCTGGCCGCTGGCGGCTACGGCCATGTTGCCGCCCACGAGGAAGGCGAGACCGCCGAACATCTTCTTTTCGGTGAGCCCCGGGGAAGCGGCGACAAGTTCGCGAATCCGATCAGCGAGATCTTCGTCGTATGCCATCGTTCACTGATCCTAGGCGCGAGTCGATCCTTCGGCGGTCTGGCTTCGTCGGTTACCGCTGTTGGGTTTCCGACGGAGTCGCCAGCTCTGGCGCGTCCGGGCCTGGGTCGCCCCCTTCTGCTCTGATGCGGAGCCGGTCGAGGTAGCGCTCCCAGCCCTCGCGGTGGTGCTGGGCGACCGCCGGCGGCGTGAGGCCGCGATGGGTCAGGCGGAGCAGGGTTCCGCCTTCGTCGGGCTCGAGCTCGATGACGACGGTACTCGAGCCGGGCGCGACTGGAGGCGCGTCGCCGTCCCAACCCCAGGTGAAGACGATCCTCCGGTCGGGCACGAGTTCGACGAACTCACCGCTCGCGATCTGGGCGCCCGGCATGCGAATTTTGAAGATGCCGCCGGGTCGGGCGTCGATCTGGCCGTCGACTCCTTGCCAGGCGACCCAACGCTCGACCTCGGTGAAGAACGAGAAGACTGTCGCGGGCGAAGCGGCGATCACACGCGTGACCACGACGTCGCTCATTTCCGCTCCTCCTCTTCTGCGAGTACGGCGAGGCGATCGAGCTGCCCGTTCCAGAACGACTCGAGAAACTGGGCGAGCGGGCCGAGCTGCTCGTGGTCGGTGCGATAGAGGCGCCGCTTCCCGTCGCGACGCACGCTCACGAGACCCGCGTCGCGGAGCAGCCCTAGGTGCTGCGAGACGCCGGCGTAGCTGAGCTGGAGCCGGTCGGCGAGCTCACCGACCGGAAGCTCGTCGCGCCAAACGAGGCGGAGGATCTCCTGCCGGCGAGGCTCGGCGACGAGCTGTAGGACGTCCACCCGTTCATTTTAGCCGTGGGCGAAGCGTATGGTACGTTTCCGCCACCACTGAAATGAAGGAGACTCAAATGCCCGACGTGCTGTTCCGCTTCGACGTCGACGCCTCGCCGGAAACGGTGCTCGAGGCGATCAAGACGAGCGAGGGAATCCGGGGTTTCTGGACGAGCCGCGCCGAGGTTCCGTCTCAGGTCGGCGAGACGCTGAAGCTCGAGTTCAGCGTCGCGCCAGCCCCGTTCGACCTCCGCATCGAACAGTCCGATGAGCGAACCGTCGTCTGGCGCACGGAGACCTTTCCGCCGCACTGGGTCGGCACAACCGTACGCTGGGACGTTGAGCCGCGAGAGAGCGGCGCCACCGTCGAGTTCCGCCACGCGGGCTTCACCGACGAGCAGGAAGCGGGCCGGGTCGCATACACCTGGGGCCAGATCATGACGCGGCTGAAGCAGTACGCAGAAACGGGCCGCCCCGACCCGGTCTTCACCTAAGCCCGATGCCGGTCGACGTTCAGACCGAAATCGAGATCGATCGACCACGCGCCGAGGTCGGCAGCTACGCGGCCGATCCGGATAACGCGACCGCCTGGTACGAGAACATCGAGGGCATCGAGTGGAAGACGGAGAAGCCGCTCAGCGTCGGCTCCCGGATTGCTTTCATTGCTCGCTTCCTCGGCCGCCGGCTCGACTACACCTACGAGATCACGGAGTTTGTCGCAGGTGAACGGCTCGTGATGCGTACAGCCGACGGCCCCTTCCCGATGGAGACCTCATACGGCTGGAGTGAGACGCCGACCGGCGCAACCACGATGACGATCCGCAACCGCGGCGAGCCGTCCGGCTTCTCGAGGATCACAGCGCCGATGATGGCGATCGCGATGCGGCGCGCCAACCGGAAGGACTTGAGACGCCTGAAGCAGATCGTCGAGGCGCGAAGCCACTCGTAGTCCCGCCAGCAGAGTGTGTCCCACGAATTCCTCGATCAGCCGCCAGGCATCGAAGTCTTCCCATCGGCCGGCAGGGCTCCTCACCGAACCGCGGCGTCAAATGACCCAGGCGCATCCGTTCCAGTAGGCCTCGACCCGGCGGGGGAGACGCCGAACCTCGAGGTGGAGTTCGTCTGGGAATCGGGCGAGCCTGGTCGGGAGGTAGAGCTCGAAGCGTTCGCAGCTGGCGACGCGCTGGAACTCCTTTCCTCGCGGCGGATCGCTTGCTGCGCTGAGCCGGGTGACGGGCGCGCAGCAGCGGCTTTTGGTCAGCCAGACGTAGAGGCGACCCCCTCGCTCGTTGATCAGGTCGGCCGCCGGCTCGGAGACGACGACGTGCATCGCAACCGATGATCGCACACGCGTGGGCCGGACCTCGGACGCGATCCCGACTGACCGCGGTTGCGTGGTCGGAAGGGTACGGCGACCTAGCATTCCTTGGCAGCCCTAATTCCGCAGAATCATGCGGCTTAGCGGCCGATAGGAAGGACGCTCGTTCGCCGAGGTACGACCTGGCGTGCCCCAAATGTGCCCCGGACGGGGTTGGAACCACACACCCATCGTCCCGCAGAATCCGTCTCGATGCGCAGCGTACTTTGAGCGAATAATCAGAGGAGATAGTCGCTAAGGCCCACGAGTTTGGCATTCACACCGCCAACGTCCGGCGCGACCTATCGAGGGGCCGCGGTCAGTGTGTCGGCTACGACTCCCCAAGGGTCTCCATGTGCCACAGCGGCGAGCTGGTCGAAGCGCTTCTCGCCGGTGATGGTCCGGAGGCTCTTCATGGTGCGTTGGTGCAGCACCGCTTCGAACTGCTGTGCTTCAACTCCGGCTTCGGTTCGGAGGGCGGCGGCCGCTGCGGCTTCTCGGATCGCCCGTTCATGTGCTCCGCGTTGCGTATGGATTGCGGCAAGCGCGTCGAGTCCGTTTGCGATGAACTCGACGTGTCCGAGTTGGCAGGTGAGTGCGAAGCTCTCCCAGAGGTGCGACTCCGCTTTGGCGTAATCGCGTTGCTCGAGCGCTGCGAGGCCGATGTTGAAGAGAGGCGTCGCCGCTTGCAGGGGGTCGTTCAGCTCCCGGAAGAGCTCGATGCTTTGACGGCTATAGCGCTCACACTCTTCATAGCGGTTTCGGTTCAACTCGACGTTGCCGAGATTGATCAGCGTGAAGGCGCGGTCGCGGGCGTCGTGGTCGCCCGCTTGCAGCTCGAGCGCTTGTAGGGCCAAGGCCGCTGCCTCGACGAGAGCTCCACGTTCGGTCGCGGCGCTCGAGAGAATGGTGTACGCCTTCGCCTCGAAGGCGTGCGCTCCGAGGGCGCGAGCGAGGGAAACGGACTCGCGCCCAAGCGCCGTCGAGTTCTCGTAGTCACCTTGACTGTCGGCGAGGACGGCGGCGCCATGGAGGGCAGACAGACGCCAACCGCTCTCCGTGCTCGGATCGCGGGAGAGCGCACCCTCGAGATTTGCGCGCCCCTCCGAGGTGCGGCCCCGGACTCGCCAGTAGTTCCAGAGCGCCGTCGCGAGCCGCAGTTCGGACTCGGTCGACCAGCTACGACGGAAGGTGTCGAGGGCCGCGTCGATGTTGCCCTGTTCGGCGTCGAGGAGCGCGATCGCCTCACTTAGCTCCGGGCTGGCGAAGCGCGCGTACGCGTCCTCGGCGAGCGAGAGGAAATACCTGGCGTGGCGCTCCTCGACCTCGGGCTGTTCTGCAGCGAGTAGCTGGAGCGCGTGTTCGCGAACGGTTTCGAGCATCGTGAACCTGCCGACGTCGCTGGCCCCGGTGCGTGCGAGGAGGCTGTGATCGACGAGGGTCGCGACCTGTTCGAGGGCCCGCTCCCCTGCCGTAGGTAGCCCAGACCGCGCACCGCTCCTCTCAGGGTGTTGTGAGACTCGGCGGGTCGGTCTGTCTGGGCCGGTGGCCAGGGTTGGTGTCGTTGTGTTGGTTGTGACTCGTCAGGGTGTTGGCCGTGTTTGCGTGCCTTGGCAATGATCTGTCCGGCTTGCACGGCGGCGC
>JBBQLT010000016.1:0-63554 GCA_038328165.1 Gaiellales bacterium | reverse complement strand
GGCGGAGCACCGTGCAACCCGACCTTGATCCCGATCCAGGTCGTCGACCACAGGAAGCAGAGCAGCACGTAGGCGCCGATCACGGCGAAGCCAGGGTTGGCGCGGCGCATCCAGGCAACCTACCCCGCGGCCAGAAGGGGCCGATGGCATCCCACCCTTCGGCAAGAGCGTTGCGACGGTAGCGGCCTGGGCTGCGCGACTGTTCTTACCTTCAACGCTCCTTCCGGCTAAACATCCGCGTCGAGTTCGACGTGGTGATCGATTCCTTCTGCCTCGCCTGTGGCCGAGCGGCCCGCGATCGCCAGCAGCCGCGGCTGCGACCCGTCCAGTCGATCGGAGAGCATGCGCAGCCAGCGGAAGCAGATCTGCGGGTCGATCTCGAGCAGGGCGCGGATCGTGTCGAGGGTGAACCCGAGCGTGGTCGTCTCGGTGCGCGCCACCGCCGTGTACGCGTATGGGCTTTCGTGTGCAAGACCGGGCTCTCGCCGAGGATCGACCCGGTCCGGACGATCTGAACGATCAGCCGTTTGCTCTTCGTCTCATCGACGAACGACACCTCGCCCTGCTCGATGATGAACAGCGCCTCGGGCTGGTCGCCCTGACGAAAGATCGTATCCCCCGCAAGCCAGGTTTTCTGGATGCCGAAGCGCCGCGGTGCACCCAGATCGTCGTCGGGCAGCGCCTTGAGTTCCTCGCGGCTTACCGTGCCTTGCAGGTTCCGCGCGAACTCATTGCTGCCGGGCGCGGGGTCGGGCATCTGCAGATCATTGTTCACCGCGGGCCTCTATCACGGAGCAAGTGTCGCAAATGCGACATCTTCCGTTCGGCGCCGCAGCCACGACTGTCGTGTGTGTTGAGGCGGCGCTACCTCGCGGATGCTTCGCCTTCGACTTGACGACGCGGGGATGGCTCGCCCGGTTCTCGCCTTCCCCGCTCAGCCCTTTGAAGCCGGGCTGGCTGGATGTCTTCGTTTCGCCAACTTTCGTCATTTCTTCACACCGTTTGTTCGCACGGGCTGTTCGCACGGCCTTCTCGGGCTCCTGCTCGCGTCGGCCCGCCTCTACTCTCTCCTTGATGAAAGAGCTACTTCTTGAGTGGTACAGACAAAATCAGCGTCCTCTCCCCTGGAGAGAAACACGAGATCCGTACGCAATCTTGGTCTCGGAGATGATGCTCCAGCAGACGCAGGTCGAACGCGTCATCCCCCGCTGGCACGCCTGGCTCGAGCAGTGGCCGGCCGTCGACGCGCTCGCTGCCGCATCCGCGGCCGACGTGATCGTGTCGTGGCAGGGGCTCGGCTACAACCGGCGCGCTATCAACCTCCACCGCACGGCACAGCACGTCGCGGCGCACGGGTGGCCTGACGACTTGACGAAGCTGCCCGGCGTCGGGCCGTATACCGCCGGCGCGGTCGGCAACTTCGCGTTCGGGCGCGACGTGCTGCCGATCGACGTCAACGTGCGCCGCATCCAGGAGCGCACCGGCGAACAGTTCGACCCTTCGTGCACGCAGGCGCTCTTCGACCTCGGTGCGACGATCTGCCTCGCGCGCATCCCGCGCTGCGGTGCCTGCCCGCTCGCGGCCGAATGCCCCTCGCGGGGCCAGCGTTACGAGCCGCTGCGCAAGCAGTCGAAGTTCGAAGGATCGTTCCGCCAGCGGCGTGCGGTCGCGTTGCGTGCGGTCGCTGCCGGGGAGCAGCCGTCCGACGGCGACGCGCTCGTCTCGCTCGAGCGCGACGGTCTTGTCGTGCTACGCGATGGGCTAGCGTCCCTTCCAGGTTGAGCGCCACCTGCACCCATCTCGACCAGATCGAGGTCACCGAGCTTCCGGCGCAGATCGCCGGCTGCGAGGACTGCCTGAAGATCGGCGCCAGCTGGGTTCACTTGCGCATGTGCACGACCTGCGGCCACATCGGCTGCTGCGACGACTCGCCGAACCGCCACGCCACCGCGCACTTCAACGCGACCACGCATCCGGTCATCCGCTCGGCCCAGCCGGGCGAGGACTGGTCGTACTGCTACGTGGACGACGTCGCGTTCCTGCTCAGTTAGAGCGGGTGGCGCATCCAGACGTTCGGCTCGATGTGCGTGCCGACGCCCTCGCGCACCTCGAGCGGAGCAAGCATGCGGGGGACGATGTACGTCCCGTCGCCGGGGAACTGCATGCCGGTCCACTCCTCCCAGTCGGCGACCGGCGCCTGCATGAACATCGACTCCGGGCATGATTCGACGATCGCGCCGCCGAGGCGCTCGTGCGCGCGGAGCCACGGATCGAAGTGCGACCCGTCCTCGCGGCGCCACTCGACGTACCGCTCGATCGCGATCAGCGGGTAGCGGTCCTTGAGCGTCGGCCGCACCGGGGCGATCAACCCGTCCGACCCGGCCGCGCGCGCAGCTTCCTGCACCGCCTCGATCAAGACCTTCGGCAGACCCTGGCCGCGCGCCTCGGGCTTGACGCTCATCGCGAGCAGCGAGACGACGTTGCCGCCGCCCGCCAGCATCCCGCGCTCGAACGCCTCGTCCCAGCCACGGGGCAGCGCGTCGCCATCGACCGGCAGCGACAGCGCGTGCACCTCGCCGAGCAGCGCATCGCCGTCGAGCACCGCGAGCTGGAACGCGGGGAAATCCGAGTAGAGACGGCCCCAGTACTTCGGGCCCATCGCGTTGTGGTTCATGTACTCGGGGAACTCGTCGAACTCGTCGCGCCGCGCGCGCACGTCGGGACGGTCGGCGTACCGGACGACTTCCATCAGGCGCTCTCGAGCAACGCGACTGCATGTGCGGCGAGACCCTCACCGCGTCCGGTGAAACCCATGTGGTCGGTGGTGGTCGCGCGCACGTTCACCTCGCCGCCGCCGACCGCTCCCGAGAGCGCGGCGCGCATCTCCTCGCGGCGCGCGGCGATCTTCGGCTGCTCGCCGATCAGGATGCAGTCCGCGTTGACGAGCCGCCACCCCGCTTCCTCGACCTGCCGGTAGGCCTCGCGCAGCAGGTCGAGGCTGTCGGCGCCGCGATAGCGCGGCTCGCCCGAGGGAAACAGCGCGCCGATGTCGCCGAGCCCGGCAGCGCCGAGCACCGCGTCGATCAGTGCGTGCACGAGCACGTCGCCGTCGGAGTGACCGGAGAGCCCGCGGTCGAAGTCGAAGCGCACTCCACCCAGCACGAGCGGCACGCCGCGCTCGAGCGCGTGCGCGTCGACGCCGATCCCGACGCGGAAGCTCATCGGTGCATCACCGTGCCCATCATGCAGGGTCGAGCCACCCTGTCACGCGGTCGAGGTCGGCCCGCGTCGTCACCTTGAGCAGCCGCTCGTCGCCCTCGACGACCTTCACCCTGCCGCCGTTCGCCTCGACGAGCGACGCGCAATCCGACCCGTCGCCGCCCGCGGCTAGCGCGGCACGCAGCACGGGCGCAACGAAGGCCTGCGGCGTCTGGACGGTGACGAGCTCATCCCGGGAGACGGTCTCGGCGACGACCCCTTCCCGCACGCGCTTGACGGTGTCGACGACGAGCAGGCCCGGGATCGCGCCGTCGTAGCCCTCGGCGAGCGCCCCGAGCACCCGGCCGATCACCTCGTCGGGCAAGAGCGGCCGCGCTGCGTCGTGGACGAGGATCACCGACGCGTCCTCCGGCACCTCGGCGACGCCGGCGCGCACCGAGTCGGTGCGCGTCTCGCCGCCCGTGACGCACGAGCTGACCTTCGAGGCGCCGAGCTCCTCGGCGAGCAGGATCGCCGACTCCTCCCACTCGGCGGGGGCGACGACGACGATCTCGTCGATCCACTCGCTCTCCTCGAGCCGGCGCAGCGGCTCGGCGAGCAGGGGCAGACCGCCGAGGCGGACGAACGCCTTCGGTCGGTCTTCCCCGAGCCGTTCTCCCCGCCCTGCGGCGACGAGGACGGCCCAGACAGTCATTAGCGCCTGGCTGTCGCGGTCTTCTTGGCGGTGGCCGTCTTCTTGGCCGTCGCCGTCTTGCGCGCGGTGGCGGTCGCCTTGGCAGGCGCCTTCTTCGCGGCTGCCGCGCTCTTCGAGGAAGCAGCGGGCTTCGCAGTCGGCGTCGCCTTGGCGGCGGCAGCGGCCTTCTTCGGAGCAGCCGCGGCGGCCTTGCGCTCGGCCGGAGTCATCTTCGGCTTCGCACCCTCGGTCAGCGTCTCCTCGAGCCACTCCAGAGCCTCGTCCTCGCTCATCGACTTCGCGTACATGAGCTCGGACGCGAGGATCTTCTTCGCCTTGACGTACATCTGCTTCTCACCGGTCGAGAGGCCCTTCTCACCATCGCGCAGGGCGAGGTTGCGAACGACTTCGGCCAGCTCGTAGATGTCACCGGTCTTCATCTTGTCGCGGTTGTGCTTGAAGCGGCGGTTCCAGTTCTTGGGCATCTCGGTGCCGCCGGACGTCAGGTACTTGACGACCTTCTTGACCGCCTCTTCGTCGATGACCTTCCTCAGACCCACGCGCTCGGCGTTGTCGGCAGGAACGTTCACGGTCATGTCGTTGTGCAGGATCTTGATCGTCAGGTACTCGCGCTTTTCGCCGAGCACCTCGCGCCGTTCGCGCTTCACGACCGTCCCAGCACCGTGGTGGGGATACACCACCTTGTCGCCGACCTTGTACAAGCTTTCGTCTCCTCTTTCCGGTGTAGTCGCGAAAGTGCCGGCGGCCCGAGGGGGCTCTACCGGCGAGGAGACCAGGGTAGCAGGACCCCCGGAAAACCGCCATCTTTGCAGGGATTTCGTAGATCACTCAGCGAAAATCCCTGCTCAGGAGGGCTTCTCGCCCAGTCCCTGAGCAAGCGCGGCGCGAAGGGTCTCAGCCTCGACGACCGCACCGCTCGTGCCGGTCGGCGCAAGCACTGTCCGAAGGCCGAGCTTGCGGCATTCCTCGACGCGACGGTCGGCCTGCGTGGCGGCACGGAGCCTGCCCGTCAGCCCGATTTCCCCGAATGCCGCGAGGCTCTCCCGTACCGGGAAGCCCTTCGCGGCCGACGCGATCGCGAGGGCGATCCCGAGATCGGCCCCCGGCTCGTCGACCCGGACGCCGCCTGCCACGTTCACGAAGACGTCCGCCCCGCCGAGCGGTAGGCCTGCGTGGCGAGCGAGGACAGCGACGATCATTGCGAGGCGCTTCGGGTCGACGCCGGTACCGACGCGGCGCGGCATCGCGAGGTCGGTGGGAGCGACGAGCGACTGGATCTCGAGCAGGATCGGGCGGGTGCCCTCGAGAACGCACGCGACGGCGGCGCCGATTTCGCCCGGATGAGTGCGGCCGAAGAGCTCCGACGGATCGGGAACGCCGACGAGGCCACCCCCCGTCATCTCGAAGACGCCGAGCTCGTTCGTCGATCCGAAACGGTTCTTTACCGCTCGCAAAATGCGATGGGCGTGGTAGCGGTCGCCCTCGAACTGGAGGACGCAGTCGACCAGGTGCTCGAGCATGCGCGGCCCGGCGACAGAGCCGTCCTTTGTCACATGACCGACGAGGAAGGTCGCGACACCGCTCTCCTTCGACACGCGGAGCAGTCGCCCGGCGGCCTCGCGCACCTGTGCGACCGAGCCAGGAGCCGAGCCGATCTCGGGCGCCCACAGGGTCTGCACCGAGTCGATCACGCAGACGTCCGGCCGCTCGCGCTCGAGCAGCTCACAGATCGCGTCGAGGTCGGTCTCGGCGAGGATCTCGACTCGGTCACACCCGCCGAGGCGGGCCGCACGGAGCTTCACCTGCGCGACCGACTCCTCGCCGGTCACGAGAAACGCCCGGCGATGGGCGGAGATCGCCCCGAGCGCAGAGAGCATGAGCGTCGACTTGCCGACTCCCGGCTCGCCCCCGACCAGGACCAGCGAGGCAGGAACGAGGCCGCCTCCGAGCACGCGGTCGAGCTCGGCGACTCCGGTCGAGATCCGCTCTGCTTCCTCCGCGACGACGTCGACCAGGCGCAGCGGTGCCCGGCCCGCTGGTCGCCCACGCCCACCCTCGCGCCGCGCGGGGAGCGCCTCGGCGATCATCGTCCCGAACTCGGCGCAGCCGGGACAGCGTCCGAGCCAGCGCCCGGACGACGTGCCACACTCGGAGCACACGTGCTGAACGGCTGCAGTCCTTGCCATGTCGTCGACGGTATCGGTAGCTCCCGACGGCATTCGCCACGAAACCGGTACGACTTCCACATGAGATTCGGACAAACAGCCGCGGCCCGGTTCCAGGCATGACCCGCAGGAGGCTTCGGTCGCAGGGAGAGGTTCTCGAGCGCGTGCGGGCGTTGCAGGCCGACCTGCGTGCCTCCCTCGCGCAACAGCCGCAGGCAGACGACGAGCCCGAAGTGATCGACGCGCTGTGGCACGGCGAAGCGCTCGGGACTCTCCTCTGGGCGCTTCAGCTCGAGGAACTGCCGCCCTACGATTCCGCATTCTCAACGGAAGCGGTCGCCGCAGCGGAGCTTGGCGGCGCCAAGCTGCGCGACGGCGAGGAGATCGAGCTCCAGCGCGAGTCGGCGCGGCTCTGGCACTGGCGGGCACGCACGAGCGAGCTGCAAGCGTCGGGGGGCCCGGAGCTGCCCGAGGGTTACGCGAGCTTCGACCAGTTGATCGCTGCGACCGCGATGCGCGGTTACGAGCAAGGGATCCTGCCGCCGCCGATGCGCGGCGACTTCGGCACCTTCGGGAAGGTCTACCGGCACCTCTCGCGCGAGCAGCGAGACGAGGCACACTCGATCGCCGCCGAACGACACCACGCGCTCAACTGGCTGTCCGGCCTCGGCAGCGACTGGGCCGCCGTGCCCCTCGACACGTAATCGAGCGAGCACTAGTGTCTCGCGAAGCCGTGGATCGCATCGACCGCTACGCCGACCTGATCGTCAGGGTCGGCGCGAACGTCCAACCCGGGCAGATCTTCCTCGTCAACGCGATGATCGAGCACGTGGAGCTTGCGCGTGCGCTGACGCGCTCGGCGTATCGCGCAGGTGCCCGCTACGTCGATGTCCGCTACCAGGATCAACACGTGCGGCGCGCGATGATCGAGCTCGCGTCCGACGAAGTGCTTCAGGACTCGCAAGGCTGGGTGCTCGAGCGCATGGACAACCTCCCCGGCAACGCGCTCGCATCGATCGCCGGCGAGGCCGAGCCCGAGCTCTTCGCCGACCTCGACCAGGAGCGGGTCGGCAAGGCCCGACCCGTCGAGGTCATGAAGCGCGCGCTGAAGGCTCAGAACGACCTGCTCGTGAACTGGACGATCGCGGCTCTACCGAATGCCAGCTGGGCCGAGCAGATGTTCGGCGAGCCCGACCTCGAACGGCTCTGGGAGGTGGTCGCCTTCACTGTGCGCCTGGACGAGCTCGATCCCGTCGCAGCGTGGCGCGGACACACGGAACGTCTGCACCGGCGCTGCGACGCACTCGACGCACTCGCGTTCGACGCGCTTCGCTTCCGCGGCCCGGGCACGGACCTGCTCGTCGGGCTGCTGCCGGAGTCGCGTTGGATCGGCGGCGGGATCGAGACACGCGACGGTATCAAGCACGTGCCGAACTCCCGACCGAGGAAGTCTTCACGTGCCCCGACTGGCGCCGAACGGAGGGCACCGTCCGCTCGACACGCCCGCTGGCACTCGGCGGAACGATCGTGCGCGACCTCGAAGTACGCTTTGTGGCAGGCCGCGCCGTCGACGTGACGGCTTCCGCCGGGGCTGGCGCAGTGCAGGGACAGCTTCGCTCCGACGAGTGGGCGAGCTGTCTGGGCGAGGTCGCGCTCGTCGACAGCGACTCGCGCGTCGGCCAGACCGGGCTGACGTTCTTCAACACGCTCTTCGACGAGAACGCTTCGTGCCACATCGCCTACGGGGCGGCCGTCATGTTCTCGGCGCCCGACCTGAAAGATCTCGAGCCCGACGAGCTGCGTGAACGGGGCGCGAACGTCTCGAGCATGCACACCGATTTCATGATCGGCGGCCCCGACGTCGAGGTGGACGGCATCACCGGCGACGGGCGGGTCGTTCCTCTTCTGCGCGAGGACGTATGGCAGCTGCCGGAGTAGACGAGGGAGCCGGAGCTGCGCGTGCCGCCCGGTATGCCGAGCTCGCAGTGCGCGTCGGCGCGAACGTCCAGCCGGGGCAGCTCGTCGACGTGCTCGCCCGCATCGAGCATGCGGAAGTCGCCCGCGCCGTGGCCCGCGCCGCCTACGCGGCGGGTGCCCGGTACGTCGACGTCTACTACAGCGACCAGCACCTTCGACGGGCGCTGATCCAGGGCGCGCCCGATGACGTTCTCTCCTGGACGCCGCCGTGGCTGATGAAGCGCGCACGTGCGGTCGGCGATGAGCGCGCTGCGGTCGTCGCCCTGACCGGAGATGCCGAGCCAGACCTCCTGGCCGACCTGCCGGGCGACCGCGTCGGGAAGGCACGCATGCTCGAACTGGCCGAGGAAAGCACCCGCCAGGTCAACGAGCAGCTGAACAACTGGACGGTGATCGGCGTGCCGAACCCCGGGTGGGCCCAGCAGATGTTCGGCGAGCCCGACGTCGAACGACTCTGGCGAGCGGTCGAGCACTGCGTGCGCCTGGACGAGGACGACCCGGTGGCAGCCTGGCGGACCCACGTCGGAGCGATCGGCCGCCGCGCCAAGCGGCTGAACGATCTGCACCTCGACGCGGTGCGCTTCCGCGGGCCTGGCACCGACCTGACCGTGGGCTTGCTCCCGGAGTCGCGCTGGCAAGGCGTCGAGTCGAAAACCACGCTCGGGCTCCCGTACGTCGCGAACATGCCGACGGAGGAAGTCTTCACGACGCCAGACGCCGGACGCACCGAAGGACACGTTCGCTCGACGAGGCCGTTGGCGCTGAACGGCCAGATCGTCAAGGGGCTCGAGATGCGATTCGAGCGAGGACGCATGGTCGAGGTCCGAGCAGACGAGGGCGCCGACGTGATCACCGGCCAGCTCGCGTCGGATGAGCGGGCCGCCTTCCTGGGCGAGATCGCGCTCGTCGACGGGACGTCGCGGATCGGCCAGACCGGCCTCACGTTCTTCGAAACGCTCTTCGACGAAAATGCGACGTGCCACGTGGCCTACGGGAGCGCCTACGCGGAGGCGGTCGAGGGCGAGCCTGGGGAAGCCGTCAACGTCTCGTCCGTCCACACCGACTTCATGGTCGGCGGGCCTGATGTCGAGGTCGATGCCCTGCTCGGGAACGGCGACGTCGTGCCGCTCCTGCGCCGCGACGTCTGGCAGCTCGCCGACTGAACGACGAGGGCCGCCTTGCGGCGGCCCTCGAGCGAGCTCGTGGTGTAACCACCACTAATCGGGGACGCCGAGGTCGGGCGGTGGCGCGTCGGGCGCAGCGGACACACCGATCGCCTCAGGCGGGGCCGGCGGGAGGACCGTAATGTCGACCTCCTCGTCGTTTCGCCGGGCGACCAGAATCGTCGAGCCGGGCTCGAGCGACCGGCCGAGCACGAAGTCCGCGAGCGGGTCCTCGATGAAGCGCTGGATCGCACGACGGAGCGGGCGGGCTCCCATCGCCGGGTCGTAACCCTTCTCGACGAGGAGATCCTTGGCTTCGTCGGTCAGCTCGATCGTCACCTCGTGCTCGGCCATCTGCACGCGCAGGCGGTTCAGCATCAGGTCGACGATCTGGAGGATCTCGTTGCGTGCGAGTTTCGGGAAGACGATGATCTCGTCGATCCGGTTCAGGAGCTCCGGGCGGAAGGACTTCTTCAGGTCGCCCATGACGCGGTTCTTCATGTCGTCGTAGGTGAGGCCCTCTTCGCTCGAGAGCGTGAACCCGAGCGACACGTTCTTCGAGATCGCGCCCGAGCCGATGTTGGAGGTCATGATCACGATCACGTTGCGGAAGTCGACCTTACGGCCCTGCGAATCGGTCAGCTTCCCGTCCTCGAGGATCTGCAGGAGGATGTTGAAGACATCGGGATGTGCCTTCTCGATCTCGTCGAAGAGAACGACGGAGTACGGCTTGCGGCGCACCGCTTCGGTGAGCTGGCCGCCTTCGTCGTAGCCGATGTAGCCGGGCGGCGAGCCGACGAGGCGGGACACGGCATGCTTCTCCATGTACTCCGACATGTCGATCTGGATCATCGCGTCCTCGTCGCCGAACAGGAACTCGGCGAGCGTGCGCGCAAGCTCGGTCTTGCCCACGCCTGACGGGCCGAGGAAGATGAACGAGCCGGTCGGCCGCTTCGGATCCTTGATCCCGGCGCGGGCCCGGCGGATCGCCTTCGAGACGGCGATGATCGCCGCGTCCTGGCCGATAACGCGCTTGTGCAGCTCTTCCTCCATGCGAACGAGGCGCAGAGACTCGGCCTCGGTGAGCTCGAACACGGGGATGCCCGTCCACATCGAGACGATGTCGGCGATCTCCTCCTTGCCGATCTCGGGCTGCTCGGTCTGCTCGGTCTCGCGCCACTGCTCCTCGAGCTCGCGCTTCTTCTGCGTGAGCTTCCGCTCCTTGTCGCGCAATGAGGCGGCCTTCTCGAACTCCTGGTTCTCGATCGAGGTCTCCTTGTCCTTGCGGACCTTCTCGATCTCCTCCTCGAGCTCGCGGTACCGCGGGGGCGCGGTCATTGTCTTGATGCGCATGCGCGACGCTGCCTCGTCGATGAGGTCGATGGCCTTGTCGGGCAACTGGCGGTCCTGGATGTAGCGGTCGGCAAGCGCCGCGGCGGCCTCGAGCGCCTCGTCGGTGATCTTGCACCGATGATGCGCCTCGTAGCGGTCGCGAAGGCCGCGCAGGATCTGGACCGTGTCGTCGGTCGTCGGCTCTTCGACGCGAATCTGCTGGAAGCGCCGTTCGAGCGCAGAGTCTCGCTCCAGGTACTTGCGGAACTCGTCGAGCGTCGTCGCACCGATCGTCTGGAGCTCACCGCGGGCGAGCGCGGGCTTCAGGATCGAAGCCGCGTCGATTGCACCCTCGGCGGCGCCTGCACCGACGAGGTTGTGGAGCTCGTCGATGAACAGGATGATGTCGCCGCGCTGGGTGATCTCCTTCATCACCTTCTTCAGGCGCTCCTCGAACTCGCCCCGGTACTTGGACCCGGCGACGAGAGCCGCAAGATCGAGGCTGTAGATCTGCTTGCCCTTCAGGAGGTCGGGCACCTGGCCGGCAGAGATCCGCTGTGCGAGCCCTTCGACGACGGCGGTCTTCCCGACGCCCGGCTCGCCGATCAGAACGGGGTTGTTCTTGGTGCGCCGCGAGAGGATCTGCATGATCCGCTCGATCTCGGTCTGGCGGCCGACGACCGGGTCGAGCTTGCCCTCGCCGGCGAGCTTCGTGAAGTTACGGCCGAACTGGTCGAGCAGCTTCGAGCTCTTGCCCTTCTCGCTCGTCGAGCCCGCGGCGCCACCCTGACGGCGGCCGGGGCCGGAGAGCATGCGAATGATCTCGTTGCGGATCTTCTCGGCGTCGGCGTCGAAGTCGAGGAGGATGCGTGCCGCCACTCCTTCGTTCTCGCGCACGAGCCCGAGCAGGATGTGCTCCGTGCCGATGTAGTTGTGCCCGAGCGAGAGCGCCTCGCGGAGTGCCAGCTCGAGCACCTTCTTCGCGCGCGGCGTGAAGGGAATCTGCCCCGTCGTGACCTCGTCGCCCTGGCCGACGATGCGGGCGACCTGCGCGCGCACCTCTTCGACGGTGATGTCGAGCGACTCCAGGACCCGCGCGGCGAGACCCTCTTCCTCGCGCAGCAGGCCGAGCAGGATGTGCTCGGTGCCGATGTAGTTGTGCTTCAGCGCCCGTGCCTCGTCTTGAGCGAGGACGACGACCTGGCGAGCCCGTTCAGTGAATCTCTCGAACACTCAATGACCTTTCTTCCGCCCAAAAACGGCGGCACAAACCGGTTACGCCTTTTCCGAGAGGCTCATCGTACTCCCCCCTGCGGAGGCGCCGCCGGAGGCTGCGGCAGCGCTCAATCATGCTTCGCCCGCTGGGCCGGAAAGAGGATGACGTCGCGAATCGAGTCCTTCCCGGCAAGCACCATCGCGAGGCGGTCGATACCGAGGCCGAGGCCTCCGGTCGGCGCCATTCCGTACGTGAGCGCCTCGACGTAGTCCGGATCGCCCTGCTCGGCCTCGACGTTCCCGCCCGCGCCCTCGGCTGCCTGCAGGGCAAAACGCTCCGCCTGCTCGGCGGCGTCGTTCAGCTCACTGAACGCGTTTCCGAGCTCCATGCCTCCGACATAGAACTCGAAGCGCTCCACGATTCCGGGATCGGCGTCGCTGGCTCGGGCAAATGGCGACAGCTCGATGGGGTAGTCGTAGAGGATCGTCGGCTGGATCAACCGTGGTTCGACGTACGCCGTGATCGCCTTGTCGACGAGCTGGGCCCAGGTCTTGTCCTGCGACACGTCGACGCCACGCGAGGAAAGCCGCTCCTTCAGGTCGTCGTAGTCCTTCGTCCAGAGGTCGAGCTCCTGCAGCTCGTCGTGGAGCTTCACACGCCTCCAGGGCGCCTTCAGATCGACCTCATGCGACTTGAACGTCGCAATGGTCGTCCCGAGCGTCTCGCGCGCCACGTACTCGATCAGGTTCTCCATCCGGATCATCGTGTCCTCGTAGTCGGCGTAGGCCTCGTACCACTCGATCATCGTGAACTCGGGATTGCGCTTGAAATTGACGCCTTCGTTGCGAAAGTCCTTGCCGATCTCGTACACCCGTTCGAGGCCGCCGACGATCAGCCGCTTCAGATAGAGCTCGGTCGCGACGCGCAGGTACAGATCCTGGTCGAGCACGTTGTGATGGGTCACGAACGGCTCTGCGAACGCCCCGCCGTAGCGCGGCTGCAGAATCGGGGTCTCCACCTCGATGAAGCCGTCGGCGTCGAGAAAGCGGCGCACGGCGCTGACGATGCGGGCGCGGAGAACGAAGTCGGCGCGCGTCTCCTCGTTCATCAGCAGGTCGAGGTGCCGGCGGCGGTAGCGCTGCTCGACATCCGTGAGACCGTGGAAGGTGTCGGGAAGCGGCGTACGGATGCGAGAGAGGAGCACGAGCTCGTCAACCATCAGGGACGGCTCGCCGCGTCGGCTCTTCGTCGGCTTTCCGATCGCGCCGACGACGTCACCGAGGTGGACGTCCACCTTGCCGGTTCGTGCCGCCGGGCAGAGCAGCTGGATCCGACCGCTCACGTCGACCAGGTCGAGGAAGACGAGCTTGCCCATGTCGCGCCGCGCGAGCACGCGGCCGGCGAGCCGGCGCGTGTCTGCACCCTCGGCGTTCACCTCGAGCGCGTCGGCCTCGGCGCGAACGAGCGCGACCTCGTCTCGGTCCGGGAACCTCTTCGGCGTCGCGCTCACGGCGCCCTGACCATAGCCCAGGCACGCGGCCCTCCTCGAGGAGTCTCCTGCTCGCGCACGACGGCGAAGCCGTGCCCTTCGTAGAACGCGAGATTGTCCTCGTTGTTCGTGAGGAGCACCGTCGGCAGCCCGTCCCGCGAGGCAGCATCCACACCCGGCGCGATCAACGCCGAGCCGATCCCTTGTCGCTGATAGTGGGGGTCGACTCCGATCCCCGCGAGATACCAGTGAGGCCTCGGCTCCGCTTCGGCCCTCAGGACCTCGACGGCGCGCCCATAGGCGAGGAACGGCGTCGTCGCGGCGCCGAGGCGGAACGGCGTCGTCACGAGCGCGCGCAGCGTCGGCCCCATCCGCATCGCGGGACGGCCCGGAGGCAGCCAGCGCGCCGCGCCACGCACCAGCCCGACCGTCGTCCAGACGTCTGCCGCGGTCACCTCGAAGCCGACGCGAAAGAGCCAGGGCAGGAGGCGCCGGCGACGGTCGTCGTCCGGGATCAGCCACCTCCAGGCCGGGTCGTCGTGAAACGCGCGTGCGAGCACGTCGCTCGCCTCGCCGAGCCGGGACTTCTCGAGCCGCACGACCTCCACGGCACTGAACTTACGGCACCCGGCCGCCGGGCCTGCGCCTCTATGCCGCTTTGATCTCGAGGATCTTGAACTTCAGTGACCCGCGGGGGGCCGTCACCTCGACTGTCTCGCCCTTCTTGTGCCCCATGATCGCCTTGCCCACAGGTGACTCGTTCGACAACTTGTTCTCCGCGGGGTTTGCTTCCGCCGAGCCCACGATGTGGTACTCGAACGTCTGCTTCGCGGCGACGTCGCGCAGGCGGACGCGCGACCCGATCGAGACCGTGTCCTTCGAGATCTCCTTCTTCGTGATCACCCGCGCCGTCAGCAGACGGTCCTCGAGCTGGGCGATCTTGTGCTCGAGCATTGCCTGTTCGTTCTTGGCGTCGTCGTACTCTGCGTTCTCGGCGATGTCGCCGAACTCCCGAGCCACACGAATCCGCTCAGCCACCTCACGGCGCTTGTCGCCGCGAAGCAGATCGATCTCCTTTCTGAGCTTCTCGTAGCCCTCGGGTGTGAGGATTACTTCCTTCAACAAAGGCCTCCTGACCCCGGCGGAAACGGGCGCGAATGCTAGCGGCGGTGTCAAGTGTGCCGCAAGCTCTGGGGGCTACGATTCACAGACTGTGAACATCGACCTCTCAGACACCTGGTTCCTCGGGGGAGTCGCAATCCCGGGAAGGCTCGTCCTAGCGCCAATGGCGGGCGTCAGCGTCCAGGCCTTCCGGCGCCAGGGGAGGCGGTACGGAGCGGGCCTCGTCTGCTCCGAGATGGTCTCCGTGGCAGGGATCCAGCACCGCAATGAACGCACGCTCGGATACCTGCGGGTCGGCCCCGACGAGCATCCCCTGGCGATCCAGATCTTCGGCTCGGACCCGGTTGCGATGGCCGAGGCCGCCCGCATGGTGGAGGCTGCGGGCGCCGACATCGTCGACATGAACTTTGGCTGCCCGGTGAAGAAGGTGACGAAGACGGGTGCAGGCGCGTCGCTCCTCGACGACGGCGACCAGGCCTGCCGTCTCGTCGAGGCCGTCGCGACCGCCGTCCCGCTGCCGGTCTCCGTGAAGATGCGCCGCGGCGTCGAGAACGGGTCGCGTCGCTGCCTCGAGGTCGGGCCGCGGCTCGTCCAGGCGGGAGCCGCGTCCCTCACCCTGCATCCGCGCTCGGCGAAGCAGATGTACACGGGCACCGCCGACCACTCGCTGACCGCCGAGCTCGTCGCTCTCGTGGACGTGCCGGTGATCGCGTCCGGCGACGTCGGCTCCCGCGCCAGGGCGCAGTCGGTGCTCGCGACGACCGGCGCCGTCGCCGTGATGGTCGGCCGCGCCGCACAGGGCAATCCCTGGGTGCTGCGCGAGATCATGGGCGACGACACCGAGCCCTCCCGCGAAGAGGTCGTCGCGGAGCTTCTGCTCTTCATGCGCGAGTCCGTGCGCGAGCTGGGAATCGAGCGCGCCACCGGATTCCTGAAGAAGTTCTACGGCTGGTACCTCGGCCGCGGGCGCTTTCCCCGGCCGTTCAAGCAAGAGCTCGTGCTGCTGCCGTCGCTCGACGACGTCGAGGCACGCCTGCTCGCCACCGCACCCGGATCGCGCTTCGTGCTCGAGCGACTGCTCGACGAGCTGCCCGACTCCGGCGACGAGGTGCTGCTCGACCGGCTGCCGATCTCGCTCTACGGCGGCGGCTGAACGCCGGGCCTCACTCAGGCTGGGTGGTTGCGCTCCCAGACGAGTCGCAAGCCATGCAGGGTCAGCTCCGCGTCGACGGCCGTGACCGTGCGGGCATGCGGCGCGATCAGGTCGGCGAGGCCCCCCGTCGCGACGACGGGCGCGTCGGGCGCGTCGAGCTCCGCCTTGATGCGGTCGACGATCGCGTCGACCTGGCCGGCGAAGCCGTAGACGAGCCCTGACTGGAGCGCGGCGGTCGTCGTCTGGCTGATGACGCGCTCGGGGGCGACGAAGGGCACCTTCGGGAGGCGCGCTGCACGCGCGAAGAGCGCGTCCATCGAGACTTCGATGCCGGGGGCAAGGACGCCGCCCGCGAACTCGCCCGCAGCCGAGACGACGTCGAAGTTCGTGGAGGTGCCGAAGTCGACGACGACCGCGGGCGCACCGTGCCGCTCCCGCGCTGCAACGGCGTTTGCGATCCGGTCCGACCCCACCTCGCGCGGGTCGTCGTAGCGAATCACCATCCCGGTCGAGACGCCAGGCCCGAGTGCGAGCAGCTCGCAGCCCGCCCAGCGCTCGGCGAACGCGATGTACTCCTGCACGAGTTGCGGCACCGACGAGCAGAGGACGATCCCCTCGAGCGAGGAGAGGTCGACAAACGAGCGCAGCATCACGGCGAGCTCATCGCCGGTGTGTGTCCGGTCCGTGCCGACGCGGAACTGCTCGGTCAACCCGGCGCCGTCGAAGAGGCCGAACACCGTCTGGGTGTTGCCGACGTCGATCGCAAGCAGCATCGCGCGAGCCTAACTGCGAATCCTCCGTCACTGTACGGGTCGCGAGCGTCACTGATCGCCTGAGGCTGCCACCTCCGTGGCACTTTCGTTACGACGGCTGCCCACTGCTTTGGCGACGGGCGCAGGCAGGCGTCGATGACCGCCGGGGAGGTTGATCCGAAGCGGGTTGCCCCGTCATCCTCGCGTTTCACACCAGGCGTCGCAGGCGCCGGCGCGTCTCTCGGCGCACACTCTTTTCACTCCTGTCACGACGGCTGCCAACGGACAGCTCATGCCGGACAGCTCAGAGGAGGCCGAACACTGTCTGGGGGCTTGCTGACGTCGATCGCAACCAGCATGGCCGAGCCTCGACCAGCGCACCCGGTTCCCGGGCCGGGCCAAACCCGCCGAGCCTGGATCAGCGCACCCAGTTCCCGGGCGCCAAACCCGCGGAGACTCGATCAGGGCACCCGCTTCCCGCCGGGGCTCCTCTTCGCGCGCCCCACGACCGCTCTTCTCGACTGCGGCTGCCGCCCGCGAGCGCAACCTGCGTCGGCGACGGAACTCCGGCTGCTACAGGTCTTCGATCTCGGAGCGGCCCTCGCCGATGCGCTTGGCCAGCGCCTCCGGCGTCAACGTGGGCTCGTCGCCCTCGCCGCGAAGCTCCTCGATCGTCACGTCGCTCGACGTGTAGACCTCTGCGCGCGGGATCATCCGCGTCGGCCGGTTCTTGTCCCACACCCAGACGTCTTCCATCTTCAGGTGGAAGAACGGGTAGGTCGGCTGCGGGACGTATTGCAGATCGAGCTTGTTGCAGAGGTAGGTGGCATCCTGGGTGAGGACGCAGTATCGGAAGAGGGTGAAGACGGCCGCATATTCTTTCTTCAGGCGCAGCTCGGCCTCGGCCTCGAACTCGTCGAGCTCGTCGAGGTTGCTCACGCACCCGATTGTAGCCCTGCGAGGGCGGCACGGACCGTGCCGATTCCGGGGATTTCCAGATGCGGAGCGAGCTCGGCCAGTGGCTCGAGGACGAACAACCGCTCCGAGAGGTGCGGATGCGGCACAACGAGCCCCGGCTGGTCAACGAGTTCGTCCCCGAACAGAAGCAGGTCGAGGTCGATCGTCCTCGGCCCCCACTGCGGCCCCACGCGCTCACGCCCGAGGCGCCGCTCGATGTCGAGCAGGTGGGTCAGGAACGCCAACGGCTCGAGACTGGTCTCCACCTCGACAACGGCGTTCAGGAACCGCGGCTGCTCCCCGTAGCCCCACGGTTCCGTTTCGATGATCGTCGAAAGCCGGCCCGCACCGATCAGCGCAGCAGCGTCGCGGATCAGCCGTTCGCGGTCGCCGAGGTTCGAGCCGAGACCGACGTACGCGGTCGTCATGGCCGTTCGATCGTGACAGCGCTGAACTCGACGTCGAGACCCGCCGGCTTCACTTCTGGCTTGCGGATGCGCAGCCGAAGAGCCTGGGGCTCGAAGCGCTCCATCAGCATGTCGGCCATCTCCGTTGCGAGCGCCTCGAGGAGGTTGAAGCGGCGTGCCTCGGAGAGCTCGCTGATCGCGGCCGCAACCTGCGTGTAATCGATCGCCTCCGCCAGGCGATCCGATGCACCCCGGTCGCCGACCTCGAGCTCGACGTCGTAGAGAAACGGCTGGCCATCGCGCCGCTCGACCTCGTCGGCCCCGTGGTAGCCGAACACGTGCAGCCCGTGCAGCTCGACCTTCATCCGGCGATCGCCTTCGCGGCAGCAAGGGCCTCAACGTGCTCGCGCACGTCGTGCACCCGTAGGATCGTCGCCCCTCGATCGAACGCGGCTACCGCTGCGCCTACGGACGCGCCGGTCGAGCCGGTGGTCGAGCCGGTCAGCTTTCCGAGCGTGCTCTTGCGGGAGAACCCGACGATCAGTGGGCGGCCGATCGAGCCGAGCTCGTCCAGCCGCCGGACGAGCTCGAAGTTGTGCGCAGCCGTCTTCCCGAAGCCGATCCCCGGATCGAGGCAGATGAGCTCCTCGCGAATCCCCGCCGCGACAGCGAACGCGAGCCGCTCCTCGAGGAAGCGCTTCACCTCCGAGACCACGTCGTCGTAGCGCGGATCCTCCTGCATCGTGCGGGGCTCACCGAGCATGTGCATGAGGCACAGATAGCAGCCCGCATCGGCGACGACACCGGCGAGCTCGGGGTCACCGCGAAGAGCGGTCACGTCGTTCACGAGCTCGACACCAAGAGCGAGGGCCCGGCGCGCGACAGCTGCCTTCGAGGTGTCCACCGATAACGGCGCGCCTCCGAGATCGGCGAGCACAGGCTCGATTCGCCGCAGCTCCTCCGTGGCACTCACACCGTCGGAGCCCGGCCGAGTCGACTCGCCGCCCACATCGACGATCGCGGCGCCCGCGTCGAGCATGCCCCACGCGGCGGTCACCGCCGGTTCGACGCGCAGGTGGACGCCGCCGTCGGAGAACGAGTCGGGCGTGACATTGATCACCCCCATCACCGAAGGAGCGGGAAAGCGCGCTTCGATCGCAGGTCGTTTTGACATCTCGGGATACTTTCGCGGGTGGACGGGGGTTGGCGCTACCTGGGAACGATCGCACGGCGACTTCGCTGGACGATCTTCTGGGCGATTCTGTCGGGCCTTGCGTGGCAGGGCGCAGCGATCTCCGCCCCGCTCCTGATTCGCCACGGGATTGACGCCGGCGTCGTGCACCACCACTCGAGCGCACTCTGGTGGGCGTGCGCGGGCGTCGTCGTACTCGGGGCCGTCGAGGCGGTCGGCGGCGCCTCGCGCCATTACTTCGCAATCCGCAACCGGGCGCGAGCCGACGCCGAGGTGCGCGACGGGATCTTCCGTCGCGCGCTCGAGCTCGATGCGCGCTACCACGACCGCGTCGGCGCAGGCGAGCTGATCTCACGCGCGTCCAACGACGCAGAGCTCGTCGCCCGGGCGTTCGATTCGATCGGTCACTCGATCGGCTATGTGCTCACGGTGATCGGCGCCTCGTCGATCCTGCTCGCGATCGACTGGCATCTCGCTGTCGCGGTACTCGCGCCGCTGCCGCTCCTCAGCATTGGCTTCGGCCGCTACTCGCGGCGGTATGCAGAGCGAACGAAGGTCAACCAGGAAGAGCTCGGCGAGACGACGGTGCTCGTCGAGGAAACCATTTCGGGGATTCGGGTCGTGAAAGGCCTGGGCGCGGGGCCGGCCATGTCGGCCCGGTTCCGCCATCGTTCCGACGAGGTCGTGCGGACCGCGCTCGATGTCGCAAACGTCGACGCCGTCTTTCTGCCCGCCCTCGAGGCACTACCGCTGGTCGGGATCCTGATCGTGCTCTGGTACGGCAGCCATCGCGTGATTGCGGGCGACATCACGATCGGCACCTTCGCGGCCTTCAACTTCTACCTCGCGCTGCTCGTGAACCCGCTGCGAACGCTCGGACAGCGAGTGTCGACGCTGCAGCGCGCGGCGGCGGCGGCCCGGCGCGTTGTCGACGTGTTGCGCGCGGAGCCGGTCGTCGTCGAGTCGCCGACACCGCGCGACTTTCCGGCAGACGCCCACGTCCGCTTCGACGACGTGCGTTTCTCATACGGCGACGGCGGCCCGCCGGTGCTCGACGGCTTCACACTCGACATTCCCACCGGGACCTCACTCGCACTCGTCGGCGCAACCGGGTCGGGCAAGTCGACCGTCGCGTCGCTGCTCGCCCGCTTCTATGACCCGGAGGGAGGTCGTGTGACGATCGGCGGCGTCGATGTGCGCGCGCTGCGCATCGCCGACGTGCGCCGTGGCGTCGGCATCGTCTTCGAAGACACGTTTCTCTTCGGCGACACGGTGAGCGGCAACGTCGGCTTCGCCTCCGTCGAACCGGAGCAGGACGAGATCCATCGCGCCGCACGGCTTGCGGGGGCGGCCGATTTCGTCGAACGGCTCCCGAAAGGTTACGAGACGGTGCTGGGCGAGCGCGGCTTCTCCCTCTCGGGAGGCCAGCGCCAGCGAATCGCGATCGCTCGTGCGATCTTCGCCGATCCGCAGGTGCTGATCCTGGATGACGCCACGTCCGCGGTCGATGCGACGAAGGAACACGAGATCCGCGCCGCACTCGGCGAGGTGATGCATGGCCGAACGACGCTGGTCATCGCGCACCGTCCCGCAACGATCGCACTCGCCGACCGCGTCGCAGTCGTCGACCAGGGGCGGATCGTCGAAGAAGGAACTCACGCAGAGCTGCTCGCCCGCTCGCCGCGCTATCGGTCGCTGCTCGCACTCGCAGAGGCTGCGGCATGATCCGCCAGCGGATCGACCCGATTCTCCGGCCGCACCGACGGCTGATCGTCATCGCCGGACTTGCGATGATCGGCGCGACCGCCGTCTCGCTCGCCGCGCCGCTCCTCGCGAAGATCGCAATCGACCGCGGCATCGAGCGCCACGACCCGCACGTGATCGACGTCGTCGCGCTCGTCTACCTCGCCCTCGTCATCGTCCGGCCGCTGCTCGAGCGAGTAATCGTGCTCACGAGTGCACGCGCCGGAGAGCGGTTCATGGGGGATCTTCGGGTGGCCGCGTACGAGAAGCTCCAGGCACTTTCGATGCCGTTCTTCGAGGAGACGCGCGCGGGGGTCCTTGTCTCGCGGCTGACCGCCGATGTGCAGACGCTGACGACGTTCACGCGACTCGTGCTCGTCGAGGTCGTCGGATCGGTCCTGCTTTTCGTCGTCACGCTCGTCATCCTCGTGACGCTCTCACCGCTGCTCTCGCTCGTGATGCTCGTGTCGGTTCCGATTCTCGTCTGGTCGTCGCTGCGCTACGCCAAGCGCTCACGGCCCGCGTTCCTTGCGCTACGTGACCGGGTCGCCGATACGATGTCGTCGCTCCAGGAAGGTCTCACCGGCGTGCGCGTGGTGCAGTCGTACAGCCGCGAGAGCGAGCGCTACGCCTCCTACCGCACTCGCTCGCGCGCTCAGATGTCGGCGTGGCGCCGCATCTCGCTCGTGAACATCGGGTTCTTCCCGATGATCGCCTTCGCGCAGTCGCTCGCCCTCTCGGCCGTGCTCGTCTTCGGCGGCTATCTGCACCGCCATGGCCGCGTCTCGGTGGGCACCGTGGTCGCGTTCGCGCTCTATCTCATCTCCCTCTTCGATCCCGTCGCCCGCCTCGGCGACTGGTTCAGCGAGGTTCAGTCGGGTCGCGCTGCGCTCATGAAGATCGTTGGCCTGCTCGAAACGCCGGTCACGGTTGCGGGTGGCACCACAGCCCTACCGGCGAGGGGCGAGCTCGTCGCCGACGGCCTGACGTTTGCCTACGGCGACAACCGCCCCGCGGTCGTAGGTGTGTCGCTCACCGTCGCGCCGGGCGAGCAGCTCGCGCTCGTCGGTGCCACAGGCGCCGGAAAGTCGACGCTCGCGAAGCTCCTCGTGCGGGCGTACGACGCGAACGAGGGGTCCGTGCGCTTCGGAGGCATCGACCTTCGCGAGGCGCCGCTCGGGGACCTGCGCCGAAGGCTCGCCTTCGTGCCGCAGGAGGGGCACCTCTTCTCGGGGACGATCGCCGAGAACATCAGCCTCGCCCAGCCGGGCTCGTCGGAGGCCGAGGTTCGTACGGCGCTGCGCGCGATCGGCGCGCTCGAGCGGTTCGAGTCGCTGCCGGACGGACTCGCCACCGACGTTCGCTCGCGCGGGGTTCGGCTGTCGTCCGGCGAGCGACAGCTCGTCTCGCTTGCCCGTGTGGCGATCGCGGATCCCTCGGTGATCGTCCTCGACGAAGCGACCTCGTCGCTCGACCCCCAAACCGAGGCGGCCGTCGAGCAGGCGCTCACAGCTGTCGCCCGAGGTCGGACGGTGATCACGATCGCGCACCGACTCTCGACCGCCGAGCGCGCCGACCGGGTCGCGGTGATGGAGCACGGGCGGTTGATCGAGATCGCCTCGCACGACGAGCTTGTCGCGCAGGGCGACCGCTATGCGCGCTTGTGGGCGAGCTGGCAGGCCGGGCTCGTCGCCTGAGCCACTGCGCGCGCGACAGGCGGCGATGATCGCCTGCGCCTCGGCGCGGCGGGGAACGACGACGTCGCGGTGAGCGGAGCGAAGGAAGGCCTGGGCCGTCAGGCCGTCCTCGATCCGTCTTCTGCTGACTGCCGCTACGACGTCGCTCCTGCCGGCCGCATCTCCTTCGAGCGCTCTTCACGACCGCGCGCAGGCTGTCGTCCTCGCGTATGAGACCGGCCTCGTGCAGCCGGGAGCGAACGCCGCCTGAGAGCGTGCGGTTAGGGTGTGTGCGTGCCCCCGGAGCGTCCGCAGATCGGCAAGCCCGAGGGAGACATCCCGTTCGAGCTCGGGATTGAGGATCTCGTCGTCGGCGACGGAACCGAGGCGACGAAGGGCTCGAAGGTGACAGTGCACTACGTCGGTGTTGCGTTCCGCTCGGGCGACGAGTTCGACGCGTCGTGGAATCGAGCCCAGCCATTCGAGTTCGCGCTCGGCAAGGGCCAGGTGATTCCTGGCTGGGACGCCGGCGTGCAGGGAATGAAGGTCGGTGGCCGCCGCAAGCTGACGATCCCAGCAGCGATGGGCTACGGCGCCCGCGGCGCAGGCAGCGCGATCGCGCCGCACGAGCCGCTCGTGTTCGTCGTCGATCTTCTCGCCGTGCGCTAGCTGCTAGCGAGGGAGCGCCGCGAACGGCGTCACGATGGGAGCGAGCCGCTCCGGGTAGGTCTCGGCCGCGTATCCCGTCACGAGCCCGACGAGGCGCGGAAGCTCGAGCGGCCACGGATCGATCGTGACGGTGCCGAGTCCATCAACCTCGTACGCGTGACCACGCACCTCGCCCTCCGCCCGCTCCTCGAGGCAGAAGAGCAGCGCGATCCGGTCACAGAGGTTCGTGATCCGGTCGGCTGCCTCCGCGTCCTCGGCGGTGACGCCGGCCGCAGCGAGGAGCGATGGCAGCAGGCCGTCGACCTCGGCAAATGCTGCTCGCTCGTGCTCGTCGTCTTTCGATGACAACAACCGACGAACGTGCATCGCGGTGACGAGGTCAACGACGGCGTCCTCGCCTTGGGGGGTGAATCCGCGCCGCTGAATCGCAACCCAGGGCGCGCTCTCGATCGCACCCAGCTCGTCGTTGTCGAATTCACCGTAACCACGGTCGTGATCGGCGACGCCGCGAACGAACGAAGCGAACGGCAGCGCCGGCCGGTCGCGCCAGGCGAGCGCAAGCGTGCCGGCGAACCGCGCGTGCTCGGCCTGCGGGAAGACGACCGCGCGACGCCGCGAGCTGATCATGCGACATTGACAAACACGGGTATCGGGCTCTGGGTGTAGTTAGTGCACCCATCCGCAAGTTCAGGCACGCGCCCGCACCGAACGTACGGACGGGTGCCCTAGGGATGGTTGTTGCGCGGATCCCAGAGCGGTACCGCAGCCGTCGCCTGGTAGGCCATCCCGTGCGGATAGCTGATCAACTCGATGTCGGTCCCGAACGGCGTCCGGAAGTAGTTGATCGTCTGCCCTGCCGCCGGGCCTGCAGTGACGGCAAACGGGCCGAGTCGCTTCTGCGCGCCCTTGCTCGCGAGATAGCTGACCGCCTTATCGATGTCTCGGACGTAGAACGCGATGTGGTGGCCGCCCCAGTCGGAGTTCTTGCGAAACGCGTGCTCCTGGTCGGGAGCCGTGTACTGGAAGAGCTCGACCCCCGGGCCATTTCCGACGCGAACCATCCTGATCTGCTCAACAACGGCCTTCGGATCGACATCGACGAGTTGCGTCATGAAGTCGCCGACGGGATCCGCGAACGGCCCGAAGGTCAGCGGGTTTCGCCCGCCGAGCACGTCTTCGAACCATGTTGCCGCGTCGACCACGTTCGGAACCGTGATCCCGACGTGGTCGATCCCGACGAGGCCAGGCACGGCCGTCACCTCCGAGCCGAGCCCGTTGCGCGTCGGCGACCAGAGTGGCTTCACGCTCGGAACCTGATACGCCATGCCGTCCGGGTAGCTGATCAGCTCGATGTAGGTGCCGAAAGGTGTCTTGAAGTAGTTGATCGACTGCCCGGCGGCAGGCCCACCTGTGAGCGTGAACGGCCCCAAGAACTTCTCGACTCCCTTCGCCTCCATGTACGCGACCGCCGCGTCGATGTCGGTGACGTAGAACGCGATGTGATGCCCTGACCAGTCGGAGTTGCGCGGGTGTGAGGTTCGCTGATCGGGCGCCTCGTACTGGAACAGCTCGATATTCGCGCTGTGACCGATGCGAAGCACCGTGATCTTGTCGATCACAGCGCGAGGATCGACGCCGAGGAGGTCCTGCATCAGCGTGCCCTGCGGGTCACTGATCGGCCCGAATGAAAGCGGCGCTCGCGCACCCATGACGTTCTCGAACCAGGCAACGGCCTCGGCGATGTCCGGGACGGTGAGGCCCACGTGGTCTGCTCCGACGAGATTGAGCTGCCCGCGGCCGGCAAACGCTCCCCGCGCACCGAGCAGCGGCAGCGCTGTTGCCCCCGCGACGACCGCTGCGCTCTTCTTCAGGAAATCCCTGCGATCACCGCGTGCTCTGTCGTTCATCTCCCCCACCTTTCACATTCGAACGCCCCTGTGGGCTGACCCTCTCACGCAGGCGCACGTTTGTCGATCCGGTCGGCGTAGTCGACACTCGAGAACGGCCAGTGGCGCTCGAGCCACACGGTCACCGCACGCCACAACATCGCGTCGAGGTGAGCGCTTTCCGCCCGCACCCACGACCGAACCGACGCGTCGAAGGCCAGGCGAGACGGGTAGATGTAGACGCAACCGATCACCGTTCTGTCGGACGGATCGAGGACGGTGTAGGTGAAACCCGTGCGTGCTTCGAAGTCGCGCGCGTGACTTTCGAGATCGCCGAGGTTGTCGTCAACCGACATCGCACGCGGCCACGTCCTGCCTGAAAAGCCGGGCGTGGCGCGAATGTGATCCATGGAGCTCGTCCAGGCCGCGTAGTCCGCTTCGTTGTGCTGCGGCCCGAGCCGCTCGAGGACGAACTCGGCTTCGACGAGCCCCTGCGGGACGTCGAAGCCGGCAGGGACGAGGAGCCCGCCTTCCACAGCGGCATCCTTTCGCAGCGGCTTCGGGTTGTCAGGGGAGTGGAACTGTCCCACCGCCCCCCAGGCAATCGGCGAGATAGAGCGCCGTTCCTGGATCCCCGGTCCAGAGCGAGTAGCGCCCGCGGCCGTGGGTGGCGCGCGCACGGGCGACCTGGGCGACCGAGTGCATTGCGAAAGCGCGAGCGCGCTCGAGCCAAACCTCATCGTCTGTGCGTAAGAACAGGGCCAGGAACGCAAAGCCGTTCCCCGCGGTGCCGTGGCAGAGGTTCGCGCCTTTTGCCAGTGGGCCTGCGCGCCACGTCAGCTCACCGCCGGCTCGAAGCAATCGCCCGTGTTCCTCGTCGTCGGGCGCAAAGGAAGCAAGTGAAGCAACGACACCGGGCGCGCCGTGGCACCACTGCACCCGAATCGACCCGTCTCCGTTGGAGTCGAGTCGCTCCATGGAGGCGACCGGCAGCCAGTTCGCGAGGCCGTCCTCCTCGATGGCGTAGCGGGCAGTTGCGGCCGCCGCTCGCCGGTGAAGCTCGTCGTCGGCACCCAGGGAAAGCGCCAGCATGCAGCCCGCGAAACCATGTGCAGGGCCGATGAACTCCCTCTCCATCCCGTAGAGCCGCTGTGTCCAGAGGTCGGTCTCCGGATCCCAGCAAGCCCGAAGCCAGGCTGCGCTCTTGCTCCAGAGATCGAGCCACCGCGCCTCGCCGGTCAGCTCGTGCATCGCAGCGGCAGCGAGCATCGTTCCGGGGCTCCCCCACATCACCTCACGACGTTCGTCCTCTGCATTCGCGGCGATCAGCTCCGCGAGCCGGTCAGCGTTCTCCGCTGAAGGAGAGAGCCGGTAGCGCGCAAGCCTGATTCCGGTCTCGCCCATCCAGAGACTGCGCTCATGGTCGTCGTCGGGAAAGTCGGGCTCGTATTCGCGCTCGAGATACGGGACGTAGTCGCGGCGGAGCTCGACGAGGCCCGTCCGCTGCAACGAGTCGAGCCCCTGCACCACGCCGGCACCGCCGAGATAGACATTGCGAAAGCGCCGCTCCGCGTCGCCGTCCTCGTCGACGTCGGCCGCATGCGTCGTCCAGCCGTCGTCGAACGCGCTCTCCGCGTCGTCGGCGATCTCCCGGATCGCAGCGTGAATTCGCTCCGGCTGCCAGGCAACCCCGGTCAACGGCTCGTGGACGCGCGGATCGAAGAGCATCCTGCGAGCGTAGATGCACGGCGCGACGCCCGCCCGCGGTTTGCTCCACTAGCGTGGCGTGCGACCAAAGGTGACCGCGTCACGAACAGCGGCCGGCGCCTGGTCGGCGAGCTCGCGGTCGGGCGCGGCGCCGAGAGCGTCGTTCACCGTCGAAAACGCAAGTCGCTACGCGACGAATGCCGTTGCGTCGAAAATCTCGCCGTCTGAAAGCCCGGCTTCCCGCAGGCGCTCGATGTCTTCAGCGGTCGCCCCATTTGGATCGCGAACAACCTCTCGCGCCCAGCGGGCAAGTGCCTGCTCGCGAGCACTCAACGCATCATCACTGCCGGCAAGCACCCCGGCGGCTGTGCGTTCATCCGACAGTGACGCCAGACGAGAGCCCCACGCGAGCGCACAGTAGGAGTCTTCCCTGGCGGCGGCCGTCGCCGTCACGAGCACCGCAACCTCGCGGTCTGTCAACGACGACTCCGATGTGACCGAAGCCCGCAGGTCAACAAACCGCCGGAAGATGTCGGAGCGCCAACACCACAGGCGCGTGAGATTGCGGACAAAGCCCTCCGACGCGACGCTCTCTGCGTAGAAGCGCTCCTGCTCGTCGGAGGCCGGCGGCTCATCGAGGAACGTCGGGCGTTCACCCATACATCCGGAGTATCGCGAAGTCCTCGAGGTCGCGGCCGCCTGCGCCCGCACGCTCCTCCTCGCCGCGATTAGGATCGCCGCGACCGACGATGAAGATCTTCAACCTCCACGGGGATGACTGGCACGAGACGAGGGACCGCGAGGGCTGGCGGATCAAGGAGGCATTTGTTGGCCACCACATCGGCGGCGGGCTGATCGGCGCGAGCATGTCCGAGGTCGAGCCCGGCAACAAGCTCTGGCCGTATCACACGCACCACGCGAACGAGGAGTGGGTGATCGTGCTCGGCGGCGAGCCGACGCTCCGGACGCCCGAAGGTGAGCAAGTCTTGGCCGAAGGCGACGTCGTCTGCTTCCCGCGTGGCAAGGACGGCGCGCACCAGATCATCAACCGCACCGACTCGCCGATCCGCGTTCTCATGCTGTCGTCGATGGTCGGGCCCGACATCGTCGATTACCTCGATACCGACAAGGTCTTCGCGACGAGTGTGACGGGCGAACCGATCATGTTCGCTCGGCCGGGACCCACGGTCGAGTATTGGGAAGGGGAGGAATAGTCGGCAGGCGGCGAGTTATCGAGAGCTACTGAGCGACTCGATGTTGTCGAGGAAGCTGAGCACGCGCTGCATGAGCAGCTTCGCGGCACCTTCGTCGTAGTCGGGCAGGCTGTTGTCGGCGAACAGGTGTCGATCGCCGGGATATAGCCAGAGCTCCGCGCCCTCGATCGTCTCGGCGAGTTCGCGCGCTGCGGGGAGGTCCTCCATCGCCCACTCGTCGGCCTCCATCATGTGGATCTGAAGCGGAACTCCTGGCGCCCACGAGCCGCCGAACTCGGACGCCGGAAAAGCGGCGCTGAAGAGCAAGGCTCCTTTCGCACCGGGACGCGTCTGGGCAAGCTCCTGCGCTCCCATTACCCCGAGCGAGAACCCGGCATAGACGAGCTCGGCCGGCAAGCCCTCGGCGGCGAGCCGACACCGCTCTGCGATCGTGCCGAAGCCGACCTGCTTGGCGTAGCCAACGCCGTCGTCGAGCGTAGGAAATGTCATGCCGTCGTAGAGATCCGGGGCGTGAACGGTGTGCCCGGCTGCGCGGAGCTCGTCGGCGAACGCAAAGAAGCCCGGTGTCTGTCCCTGTGCGTGGTGAAAGAGCACTACCTCGGCCATGACGGGCGTTCTAACACACTCGAAGATCTCGTTGCGCCACGGACGCGGCGATGGTCGATACGGCCGAGCGGTTACTCGATCGGGATCTCGAAGCGAGTGATGATGCCGGGGTCGCCGCCTCTCGCGAGGAGCTCGGGATCGGGATCGCGAGTCGCCACCCATGCATATCCGTGTTCGGGATAGGCGACGACGTCCGGGAAGCTCCCGCACTGATCGCGAGGATCTGAGCGGGTTCCTCGGTGGGGTTGCTGAACGTGTGGAGTCCGGCACGTCCCTCGGGGCAGAAGACGAAGTCGCCCGGAGCTAACTCCTCCTCGCCGTGTTGGTTCCGAAAGACGGGACGACCCCTCAGGACGAAGAACATCTCTTCGGCTCCGAAGTGCATATGCATCCGCGTCTCCGGCGCGTCGGGAGCCAGTTCGTACAGCGTTGCTCCCGTCCTGGCGTCGTCCGGCCGCCAGAAGATGCGATGCCGAGTCCGATCTTCTTCGTTTCCTCCGTCCCATGTGTCGGAGAAGAGGTTCTGACGGTTCATGTGTGGTACCTCCGAGTCGTAGCGGTGGGCGCGCAGCGCCCGGGCCCTGCAGTACGGGCCTCCGCAACACTGCGCCGGAAACGCGCGGCTGCTCGCCGCGCCAAACCGCTACCTCGCCGCCGGATCCACGGCAGCATCATGCCTGTTCGAGAGTGCTGACGACGGCACAGGGTTCGCGGGACATCACTCGGGCCAGGTTGCGGACGAGCGTGTCGCTGTCGTGACGGAGCGCGTTCACCTGCGCACGTGTTCGCAGGGACACTCCGAGATGCACCGTAGAAGAGAATTTGTCTACGGTCGTTGCTCTCGTCCGGCGGTGGCCGAGCTTGCGGAGCGCCCGTCCTCGAAGGCGAGCACCGCGACGAGATTGTCCGGTTCGCGGTAGGCGTAGACGATGAGGAGCCAGCGCCACGGTCCGAGGAGGAAACGCACTTCGGGCATCGCCGAATCGAGCACGGGGCCGAGGCGCGGGAACTGTTCGAGCGGTTCGAGCGTACGGCGAATGCGGGCCGCTGTGTCGGACGGCAGGCTGTGCGAGTCGATCAACGCAGCCAGGGACCGAGCCGCCGCTTGGGTGACGACGACTCGCGTCATCGGCGACCTACAACTCTTTGAGAGGGACGGTGCGTCCAGCGTCGAGGTCGGCAACTCCCGCGGCGATACGATCGCGAGCCCCCGGGATCCGGTCGAGCAGATTGGCGATCTGAGGAGGGTCGGGGTCGGCCTCCTCGAGCGCCTGCGAGAGCAACGAGCGAGCCACTGTCCCCTCCTGAAGGTGCAGCCGCTCCGCGAGCTGGCTCAGCCTTGCGGCGTGCTCGTCGTCGAGTGAAACGTTGATCCGGGTAACCGCCACGGGATCAGGATACACGAGGCGTGTAGTCTCGTGCGGTGAAGGAGTAGTAGTGCGCCCGCCTCGGCCGGCATCCTCATGCCGGAGCGAGCGCGGAGGCGCGGAGACTAGGACGCTTCGGGCTCGGGGGGCTGCATCGCGGCGCCGCCCGGGAGCGGGAACGGGCGCGGCTTCGGCATCGGGCGACGTTCGGGCGCCGGGGCCGGTTCGGGCGTCGCCTCTTCGGGCAGCGGCGGGAAGACCGCATCCTCGGACTCCCCGGCGAGGAGGCGCTCGAACTGCTCCTTGTCGATCGTCTCGCGCTCGATCAGGATCTGCGAGATCCGGTGCAGGTCGTCGATGTGGTCGCGGAGCACCTTCGTGGCGAGCGAGTGGCCCTCTTCGATGATGCGGCGGATCTCGTCGTCGATCTCGCGCGCAACCTCTTCCGAGTAGTCGGGCTCGTTGCCCATTTCGCGGCCGAGGAACGGCATGTCGTGATTGCGACCGAGGACGCGCGGGCCGAGCTTCTCGGACATGCCGAAGCGCATCACCATCTGCTTGGCGGTCGCGGTCACCTTCTCGATGTCGTTCGCGGCGCCCGTCGTGATCTCGTTGAAGACGATCTCCTCTGCGGCGCGGCCGCCCATCGTCATCGCGATCTGCTCGAGCAGCGCGGTGCGGGTCGTCAGGTAACGGTCCTCGCTCGGCAGCGAGATCGTCAGACCGAGCGCCTGGCCCCGGGAGACGATCGTGATCTTGTGCACCGGATCGGTGTGCTCGAGGAAGTTGCCGACGAGCGCGTGTCCCATCTCGTGGTAGGCGGTGATCCGCTGCTCCTTCTCGGAGAGCAGGCGAGCCTTCTTCTCGGGGCCGGCGATCACGCGCATGATCCCCTCCTCCAGCTCCTCCTGCTCGATCACCTTCTTGCCTCGGCGCGCGGCGAGCAGCGCGGCCTCGTTGATCAGGTTCCGAAGGTCGGCACCGGTGAACCCGGGGGTGCCGGCGGCGAGCGAGTCGAGGTCGATCGCGGTTGCGAGCGGCTTGCCCTTCGCGTGCACCTCGAGAATCTTCCGACGTCCGTTGCGGTCGGGACGGTCGACGACGATCTGGCGGTCGAAGCGGCCCGGGCGAAGCAGCGCGGGATCGAGGATGTCGGGACGGTTCGTCGCGGCGATCAAAATGATGTTGTCCTTCATCTCGAAGCCGTCCATCTCGACGAGGAGCTGGTTCAGCGTCTGCTCGCGCTCGTCGTGGCCCCCGCCGAGGCCGGCGCCGCGATGACGGCCCACGGCGTCGATCTCGTCCATGAAGATGATGCACGGCGATGCCTGCTTCGCCTGCTCGAACAGATCGCGCACGCGCGATGCGCCGACACCGACGAACATCTCGACGAAGTCGGAGCCGGAGATCGAGAAGAACGGCACGCCCGCCTCACCTGCGACGGCACGCGCCAGCAGCGTCTTGCCGGTGCCGGGAGGCCCGTACAGCAGGACGCCTTTCGGAATCGACGCGCCGAGCGCCTGGAACTTCTTCGGGTTCTCGAGGAACTCCTTGATCTCCTGGAGCTCTTCGACCGCCTCGTCGACGCCGGCGACGTCCTTGAAGCCCATCTTCGGTGTGTCCGGCGCCATGCGCTTCGCGCGGGACTTGCCGAAGCTCATCACCTTCGAGCCACCACCCTGCACCTGGTTCATCAGGAAGATCCAGAATCCGATCAGCAGGAGGAACGGCAGGAAGGACCCGATGAGCGCGGTCCACGAAAAGCCGCCGGTCCCCTTCGAGTCCCAGTTGACGTGGTTCGCCTGGAGCACGTCCTGGAACTTGAGCTGCGCCTGGTCCGACGCGTAATGAACTGTCGCCTTCTTGCCGTTCGCGAGCTTCAGCTCGATCGAGCGCTTGGACGGGTTGAACAATGCCGAGGCAACGCCACCGGACTGAACCTTCGTGATCGCATCCGATGTAGTCAGCTTGTCGGTGTTCTTGCTCTTCGGAATCAGCGTCTGGCTGGCCAGCCACACCAGCAGGACGATGACGAGAAGCGGGAAGAACGCGCTGCGGAAGAAGCGATTCACGATTGGTCTTCGCTCAGGGTAGCCAAGTAGATGTCCTCCGGGTCAGGAGATAACTCTTTCGTAATCGGGAGGGTTACGCCTCCTCAGGCATGAAGTCGGGGTGCAGGACCCCGACATAGGGCAAATTCCGATATCGCTCGGCGAAATCGAGCCCATAGCCGATCACGAACTTGCTCGGGATCTCGAATCCCACATAGCGCACGGGGACATCGATCTCGCGCCGGGCGGGCTTGGTCAGCAAAGCGCAGATCTCCAGGGTTGCCGGCTCCCGGGACTCGAGGTTGCGGAGCAGATAGGAGAGGGTGAGGCCCGAATCGATGATGTCCTCCACGACGAGGACGTGCCTTCCCTCGATGTTGATGTCGAGATCCTTGAGAATCCGGACGACGCCGGAGGAGTCGGTGGAGGCGCCGTAGCTCGAGATCGCCATGAAGTCGATTTCGCACGGCACGGTCAGTGACCGCATCAGGTCGGCCATGAAGAACACGGCCCCCTTCAGGACACCGACGAGAAGCACCTCCCGGCCCTCGTAGTCCGCCGAGAGCTCGGCGCCGAGCTCGTGGATCCGCGCTTGCAGGCGCGCCTCATCGATGAGCACCTCGCCGACGCCGGAGGAGAGCTCAGTCGCCGACACGCCTCGCGCGCACCCCCTCGGCCTCGACGATCCCCGGGACGGCCAGCACGGAATCGCCACGCACGACGAGCGGCCAGCCTTCACGGTCCGAGCGCGGGATCTTGGCGTCCACGAAAACATCCTGCACCTTCCGGCTGCGGCCTGCGAGCCGGTCGCCGTGGCGCCAGCCTCGCACCTTGAGGCCAGGGAGCGCCGACTCGATTCGCCACCGGCCCCAGGAAACTGCGCCGTCGAGGTCGACGGGGCCATGCTCGAGCCAGAGACGCTCCTGCTCGCGAACTGCCTGCACTCCTCCACCGAGGTCGACACGCTTCGCCCCGACCGGCGAATCGAGCAGCTCGGCGAGCGCGGGCGGCATCGTCCGCCGCTCCTCGAGCGCACGCAGCACGTTCTCGCGTGCTGCGGGGTGCAGTTGCTGGAGGAGCGGCACGACCTGGTGACGGATGAGGCCCCTCAGGGAGCCACGATTCGAGGAATCGACACGCCACGCAAGCCCGCGCTCGCGACAGAACGCCTCGGTCTCCTCACGCCAAACGCGGAGGAGCGGCCGGACGACTCCGTCCTCGCGGCGCACCTTGATCCCTTTCGTCGTGCCGCTCGTCGCCAGGCGGTAGAGAATCGTCTCGACCTGGTCGGAGGCCGTGTGGCCGGTCGCCCGCAGCGTCCCCGTGCGGAAGGAGTACCGCACGTCGCGGAGCTCGGCCTCGGTCGCGCAGCGAGCGGCCCCTTGAACGACCTCGGCTTCGAAACGCTCGGCGCACCAGCGTGCATCCTCATCCGACTCGACGCCCCTGAGGCCGTGGTCGACGTGGAGTGCAGAGACCGCATAGCCGAGCTCGCGCAAGGCGTGGAAGAGGCACGTGGAGTCGGCGCCGCCGGAGACCAGGCAGAGGATGTCACCGCCGGGCTCGACCAGGTCATGCCCGCGGATGTGGGACTCGATGCGCCCGAGAAGCTCCAGGCTCACAGGGTAGATGGATTCACCCGGTGTCGGCCTCGCGTCGCGTCGGCAGGTCGACGGCCTCCGGCACGCGCGCGATCCAGTGGCGGCTCGCGTAGGCAGCGAGCTCGCCCGCGGCGAAGCGCAGCAGCACGAGCCCGGCGAGGATCTTCAGCAGCCCCTTCACAGGAGGATCGTCCTGTACTCGAGCGCCTTGCTCATTCCGATCGACTCGTACAGCGCGATCGCGGGTGCATTGTCGGTGCGAACGAAGAGCGTCACGATCGGAGTCGTGTCGAGGAGCAGCCGACAGAGGTCGCAGAGGCCGCGCCTGCCGTAGCCCCGGAGGCGCGCGGCGGGATCGACCCACACCTGCTGGATCTGGACCGCACTCGGCGTCCACGCCGATGCTTCGGCCTTGAAGAGCACGACGTCGTCCTCGAGCCAGAGCCACGAACGTCCTGCTTCGATCTGAGACTCGGTGCGCCACCGGAAAGCCTCTCCGTCACCACCGAGCGGATCGGTCCCGAGCTCGAGCTCGTGTGCAGCCAGACATGCGGGAACCAGACGGTCGAGATCTGCCCGGGTCGCGGGCCGTAGTCCCGTCCGACCCGGATCGGGCGGCACCGAGACGGTGTAGACCGGTTGGTCCCGGCGGTCTTCGCGCGGGGTAGGGAGGCGATCCGACACGGCCGACCAGAGTGCGGACACGGCGTCGCTCTCGCCGATCAACATGCGCGAGTCTCCCGCCACCGTCGCCTCGTCGAAGGCGCCGCAACCCTCCCCCGACGGAACGACGTTCGCGCCGACGTGACAGAGCGCCGTCAGTGCGCCGGTCGCCGAAACGAGCGAGGTAAAACGGCCGAGACCACGCCGCGCAATGTCCTCCAGGAAGACACGCTCCACCGGGGCCTGACGGCAGAATTCGAGCACCTGCGCGTTGCTCGGCTCGACGACAGTCACGCGACAAGTCTTCTATAGAGTGCGCGCCCGATGCCGATTCATGTTCGCGCCGAGCCGGGTGAGTACGCCGAGGCCGTCCTCCTTCCCGGCGACCCGCTGCGCGCCAAGTACATCGCTGAGACCTATCTCGACGACGTCGTGCAGCGCAACGCCGAGCGTGGCCTGCTCGGGTACACGGGTACCTTCCGCGGCAAGCCGGTCTCCGTGCAAGGCACGGGCATGGGCTGCCCCGGTGCGACGATCGTCTTCGAGGAGCTCGTGCAGCTCGGGTGCAAGAAGCTGATCCGCGTCGGCACCTGCGGCGGCCTCCAGCCACATCACGCTCTCGGCGACCTGATCGTCGCCCTGACCGCCGTACCCTCGGACTCGACGGCGATGCACCTCGTCGGCAACGAGCCACATTGCCCGACCGCGTCGTGGTCGGTCATTCACGGCGCTGTGCACGCTGCCAAGGAGATGGGCCAGGAACTCCATGTCGGCCCCATCGTCTCGAGCGACGTTTTCTATAACTCCGACGCCGGCCAGTACGAGCGCTGGTCGAAACGTGGTGTCCTCGCGGTCGAGATGGAGGCATCGGCGCTCTTCACCGTCGCCGCGCTGCGTGGGGTCGAGTCCGGGTGCCTGCTCACGGTCAGTGACATCGTGGTCGAGGGGGAGTTCACACGCATCAGCGACGACGACCTTCGCGGCGCGGTCGACCGCATGACGAAGATCGCACTCGAAGTCGCGATCTCAGATCATTAGCGACACCGTCTTCCTGGTGAACCCCGCGTCGGGGAACGGCGCGACGGGTAAGCGCTGGCCCGAACTGGCGCACCGCGCGAGCATGCTCGGCCTCACCGGCGAGACGCTCATCTCCGACCGGCCGGGCCACCTGATCGAACATGCGCACGCGGCGGTCGACGCCGGCGCGCGGCTCGTCGTCGCCGTGGGAGGCGATGGCACCCTCAACGAAGTCGTGAACGGGATCGCCGGGCGAGACGTCGAGCTTGCGACGATCCCGCTCGGCACCGGAATGGACTTCGTCCGCACCTACGGCATCCCGACGAAGTTCGACGACGCGGTGCGCGTCGCGCTCACGGGGGCGACGCGAACGATCGATGCGGGCCGGGTCAGCTACCGCACGTGGGGCGGGGAAAGCGCCGACCGGTACTTCGCGAACGTCGGCTCGGTCGGAATGAGCGGCGCGGTCGCACAACGGGCAAACGGGATGTCGAAGGCGCTCGGCGGCAAGTTGACGTTCTTCTATGCACTCACGCGCGTGTTCCTCGAATGGGAGAACACGGAGGTGACGGTGATGCTCGACGACGGCGAGCGTCGTGGCCGGATGCACGACGTCGTCGTCGCAAACGGTGCGTGGCACGGCGGCGGGATGAAGCTCGCGCCCGCAGCGCTCCCGGACGACGGGCTCTTCGACGTCGTACTGATCGGCGACATCGGCAAGGTCGACTTTCTGACGACGGCGCCGAAGATCTACAAGGGCAGGCATGTTGCGCACCGGAAGGTGGAAGTCGTTCGGTCGCGGCGCGTCGAGGTGGACGCCGCCGAGCGCCTGCCGATCGAGGTCGAGGGCGAGCAGGTGGGGACGACGCCCGCCGTCTTCGAGATCGTGCCGGGCGCGCTCCGCCTGCGCGTCCCGGGCTAACTCGCCTTCGGCGGTGACGGCTTCTTCGGCCCTGCGGTCTTGCGGGTCGAGGCGGGCGGCTTCTTCTTGGTGTCGTACTCGAGCTTCGCGAGTCGCTTCTCGAGCGACGCGAGGCGCTTCTCCATCGCCTCGAGCCCCCGAACACGCTTCGAGAGGTCGTCGACGTGATCCTTCAACTGCATGGCGCTCTGGAGGACGCGCGCCGCCGTCGGGTTTTGCGAGGCCTTGCCGAGCACTTCCTCGCAGAGCGAGGTGAGACGATCCAATGGGTTTCGTGTCATGGCCTTCCCCTTCCCGGTCAGCGCAACCGGCTAACCGTGTACGTGAGCTGATAGCACCCGTGTACGTTCGACGGCGGACAGGTCGAGCCTGCGACGGCCGCATTCGCGACGTGTCTGCCGAGACTCGCCGCGGGCGAGCTGAACGCCGTGGCGATCGCGCCAGGATAGTCGTCTCCGCTCGAGTTACCGACCTCGTCGGTGCGCGGGCAGGGCACCATCGGATGCCCGGCGCCGTCGAAGCTCGGGAGCGCCCCGAAGTCGCATTCGCGCGCGAGGGTGACGAAGGTCCAGCGACGGCCCGCCGGAACGAAGAACTCGACCGACTGCTTGCCCGCGAACGTCGAGCCGTCCTTCGCGACGAGCGTGCCGGGCCAGTGGCCCCAGATGCCGTCGACGCTCCAGGTGAGCTGCCACTCCCCCGGGCCGGTCGTGATCTGACCGAGGAGTGACGACTCGTTCGCACTCGGGCACGTGGGCTTGTCGGGAGCGCAGCTCGGATCCATCGCGCGCCGCACGAGGAGCTTGTCGAAGTGCAAGCGGAGGTGAACGAGCTTCGTCGCATTCGCGCAGAGCGCGAAGAACTGTCGCGCAACAACGACGCGCTCTCCTGCCGGCGCGGCGATCGTGAACGCGAGATGCCATGCCTTGCCGGTCCAGGCCGTCGCGAGCTTGCCCAGGCCGATACTGCCGCGATCGACGACGCGAATGCTGGGCTGGGCGCACGTCGCCGTCGCGGCCGGGAGGTCGAAGGCGTAGTCCCCATTCACCGACAGCCAGTCGGAATGCGCATGCGAGCACGCCTTGAACTGATCGGATCCCTTCGTCTCGTGCGCGCATTCCGCGGCCTTGCCTGCGGGAGTGGCGTCCGTCGAGACGTAGAGGTCGCCCTCGCTCGCAAGGGCCGCCGAGCGCGGCGACGCGCGACGCACGACCCACGTCGCCCGAAACGGGTGGAGCTCGGTCTTCTCGCCGCTCGGGCGGTAGTGGTCGCAATCCCAGACCCACGAGCCGAGCGTCGAGAGCGAATCGCCGGCCTGGGGCCGGGCCCACTCCGGGTAGGACGAGCTTTCGCGCTCCAGGTGGATCGTCCCCTGCTCGGCGGTGGCGTCGCGCGATGTTCCGGTGAGGTAGTTACCCGCGGCGTCGACGGTCAGGTCGATGTTCGTGTCGAATGAATGGTGGGTGATCGGGTCGTCGGAGCTCGCGATGCGCGAGGCGAGCAGCCCGAGCGGCCCTTTGACAATCCCCGAGGCCCAACGTGGCGCCGGAGACGGCCCCGCGGCAGGGAAGTTGCGATCGTCGACATAGACCCAGTTGGGTGCGAGGCCCGTGTAGATCTTCGTGGTGTCTCGCTGGCAACCGTCGGCAATCGCCTGTGTGTTCGGGTTTGGCTTGACCTCCGCGAGCCGCCACGCCGTCGCGGCCGCGACGAGCGCGACGAGAACGACCGCTGCCAGCGCGCGCCTCACCGGGTCAAGTATCACCGGCGGCGCGCCGAGGCGTCCTCGCCGGTCTCGACCGTACCCTTCAGTGGCCGTGATCGTCGCCCATCTCGACCTTGATGCCTTTTTTGCCGCCGTCGAGGAACTCGAGGATCCGGCCCTCCGCTCGAAGCCGCTCGTCGTGGGTGGCGACCCGCACGGCCGAGGGGTCGTCGCGACGGCGAACTATGTCGCGCGCGGGTTCGGTATCCACTCGGCGATGGCGTGCGCCGAGGCGCTGCGCCGCTGCCCTCACGCGGTCTTCATGCGGCCGCGGCACACCCTCTACCGGGACTATTCGCGCGAGGTGTGGGCGACGATCCGCGAGATCGTCCCGACGGTCGAGCAGGCAGGCATCGACGAGGGGTACCTCGATCTCGGCGAAATCGCGCCAGGGTTCGACGACGCACGTGCGCTCGCCGAGGCGGTTCAGGCGGTCGTGCGCGCGCGCACGCGGCTGACGTGCTCGCTCGGAGTCGCAACATCGAAAGTGGTCGCGAAAGTTGCCTCCGACCGGCGAAAGCCCGCCGGCTTGACGGCGGTCCGCCCGGGGCGCGAGGCGGCGTTCCTCGCCCCGTTCGAGATCCGCCTCCTGCCCGGCGTCGGCCCGCGGGCGGAGGAGCGCCTGACCGCGCTCGGCATCAGAACGATCGGTGACATCGCTGCGGTCAGCGACGACGATCTCCGGCACGTGCTGAGGGGCAAGGTCGGCCGCGAGTTGCGCGATCGCGCGCGCGGCATCGACCCGCGCCGCCTCGAGGTGTCCACCGAGCGCATCTCGGTCTCGCAGGAGGAGACGTTCGAGCGTGACATCGCAGATCCGGAGCGCCTGCACGACGAGCTGCGCCGCATGTCCCGCAAGCTCGCCGAGCACGTACGCGGGCGCGGCCAGGTGGCGCGCACGGTGACGACGAAGGTCCGCTATCCGGACTTCCGGATCCGGACCCGCTCGACCTCCCTGCCTGTCGGCACGAACGACGCTGCTCGGATCGGCGAGCTCGCGTGCTCGCTGCTCGACCGGGCTCTCCGCGACCGCCCCGGGCCGCTCCGCCTCGTCGGAGTCGGACTGTCCGGGCTCGAGGAGCATTTGCAACTTTCGCTCGCCCCGGTCGTCTGAGTGTTCACAGCCTGTTAGCAGGATTTTCACACTTTTGGTCGTTCCATCGACCGCACCGCCGTTTACCCTCGGAAGAAGATGACTGCACAGCACCCCACGAAGATCCACGAGCACGTCGCCAAGCGTGTTCACGTGCTGCTGCAGCGTGCCGGTATCCCGTACGAGATCGAGCGGCAGGTCTGTGCAGACTGCAGCCGGGTTCTCGACGAGAAGCCGGTCAAGCGGGCCGCCGCCTAGGCCCGTAGCGCTGCAGGTGCCCCGGCCGGCACCGCCGGCCGTCTCGGCGTTACGCGTTCGACGAGCTCGTACGGCGCTCCGAGCTCGGGTCTCGGGTCGTTGTCACCGGCGTTCGGCCAGAACGAGCATGCCCGCTCGGCCTGCGCCGCGATCGAGAGAGACGGATTGACACCGAGGTTCGCGTTCACGGCGGAGCCGTCGAGGATGTGAAGTCCCGGCGCTGAGAACACGCGGTGGTAGCGGTCGACGACCGCGCCGACGCAGGCGCCACCGAGGATGTGCGCGGTCGTGGGCGTCCCAAGGACGACCTCGTTGATCGAACTGCCGGGATGCCCACCGATCAGCTCGGCGGCAATCCGCGCCGCGGCGTTCGCGACCTCGATCGAGCCGGGAGCGTTCGAATCCTCGGTGGTCAGCCTGCCGCGACGGCCGGGGCAGACGCGGAGTGCGTTCTCGCGGGTCTGCATCACGAGGAGGATCACCGTGCGCTCCGACCAGCGGCGCAGCCAGAGGCTGCGTGCGAAGGCGACTGGATGGCGGAGCGCGGCGGCGAGCCACCTGACAGGCCCCGCCTCGTCGACGAGGATCGTGCCGAGCAGACCCATCAGGTTCGAGCCGCGCCCGTAGCGAACCGGCTGGATCTGCGTGTGCTCGTCGGCACGGATCATCGAGGTGATCGCGACACCACGCGAATAGTCAACGCGCGCGTTCGAGGCGGTCGCACCGACGATCACCTCGCTGTTCGTGCGCACGTTCCTGCCGACCTCGTCACCGCCGAGCCCGGAGCGGAAGAGGATGCCAAGCGTCCCGAGCACCCCCGCGGCGAGCACCACCTGACGCGCCCGCACGTCCTCGCGATTCGTCTCGACGAGCCATGTATCCGCAGGACATGTCCCGGGGACTGTCCCCAAGACATGTCCCGCGCGGACGAGTCGGCGTACCCGCGTCTCGGCCTGGATCTCGGCTCCGCCTCGTTCGGCAAGCCAGAGATAGTTGCGGTCGAGCGTGTTCTTCGCCCCGCGTCGGCAGCCCGTCATGCAGGCGCCGCGGAGGTCGCAACCGTTGCGTGCCGGCCCCTCGCCGCCGAAATACGGATCGACGCCGTCCTCGCCGAACCAGACACCGACCGGGGTGCGCTCGAACGAATCCGCGACGCCGAGCCTCGCGGCGATGCCGCGCATCACCTCGTCCGCGGGTGTGTCACCCGCGAACCGCCGGACGCCGAGCATGCGGCGCGCCTGCTCGTACCAGGGGGCGAGCTCGTCGGCCCACGCCTCGTCGCCCCAGACCTCGGGCGCCGGCGCGTAGAGCGTGTTCGCGTACACGAGCGAGCCGCCTCCGACGCCGGCGCCCGAGAGCACGAGCACGTCGCGCAGGGGCGTGATGCGCTGGATGCCGCGGCAGCCGAGCCGCGGAGCCCACAGGTAGTCGCGGATATGCCAGTTCGTCTGCGGAAAATCCTCCGGCTCGAACCGCCGACCCTCCTCGAGCACGGCGACGCGGTAGCCCTTCTCCGTCAGTCGCAATGCCGCGACGGCGCCGCCGAAGCCACTCCCTACGACGACAACGTCGACGTCAAGCACGCGAGCACCTCCCCCGCCGAGCCATGGACGACGAGCTCGGCTCGTCTGTGCAGGGCTTCATTCGACCGGAGCAGTTCTGCAAGCATCATTCCCACGTGCATGGATTCAGTTTCTCAGCCGATGTGCGCGTTCGCTTCGCGGAGACGGACGCACAGGGGATCGCGCACAACGCCAACTACCTCGTCTGGTTCGAGGTCGCACGCGTCGACCACCTCGAACGCTTCGCAGGCGGCTATCAGCGTCTCCGAGACGCGGGCGTCGAGGCGCTCGTCCTGGAATCTCACGTCCGCTACATCCGGCCGGCGAAGTTCGACGATCGCCTCCTCGTCCACGCCCGCTGCGTCGACGTGAAAGGCGCGCGCTTCCGTTATGAGTACGCGATCGAGCGGTCTGGCGCTGTGGTCGCAGACGGCTGGACCCTCCACGCGACCGTCGAGGCGACCAGCCTGCGTCCGACCCGCGTGCCCACCTGGCTCGTCAACGCCATTGTCAGTGTGGAGGACTCGGCACCCCCGCCCCCGGCACGGCGGTCGTGACCGGCGGCCCCTTCTTCCTCTTCGGCTTGGCGGGGCCAACGCGAATGATCTTGGGCTCGGCTCGGTAGATCGAATACCAGGTCGCGTCCGACCTGAGCTTCCCGTCGGGCGCGTAGACCTTGCGCTCGACCGATGTGCTCTGCGCCGGCACCCCATAGTCGTCGACGACCACCTCGCCCGGCTTGAGCGTCGCGTCAACGGTCTTTTTCACCGGCGGCGGCGCGACGACCGTCAACGGCGCGGCAATTGACTCGACGCGGCGGTGCTGCGGGGTTCCATAGAGCGTCACCGTCAGCGACGACGAGCCCACAAAGGTGCGGAGCAGTAGCCAGTGCCCCGTGTCGTTCACGAACTTCAGGTCGACATCGGGGTAATTGACCGTCGCGTCCCGACCGAGCGGGTAGTGCGAGATGTAGAGCGCGTGATTCGTGCGCGCGGTGATCGGAAGACCAGCCTCGAACGCGGCGTTGAACACCGTCGTCGAGACCTGGCAAATGCCACCGCCGAGGCCGGTCTGCAACTCGCCGTTGATGATCACCGGCGCCACGAGGAAGCCCTTGTCGGCCGTTCGCTCCCCGGTTGCGCCGTTGAACGAGAAGGTCGTGCCCGGCGCGATCAGCTTCCCGTCGACCAGGTGAGCGACGAGCTGCACGTTGTGAATTCGATTCGGCTCACCGCCATAGATCGTCCCGTACGTGCCGACGGTTCCGATGATTCCCATCGCCTGAGCTGCTGCGGTGGAGCGCTTCGGCTGTTGGACAGAGACCGCGAGCCGCGCCATCCGATTCCCGGTGCCAGTTGCCGCCGCGAGCACGCGCGCAGCCGACCGTGCGACGTCGAGCCTGATGCCCGGAACTGCGGGAACGACACGAATCTGGCCGTGCCCGTCGACGGCGAAGCCGGCGTCCTTCGCCCTGCGGCCGATCGTATGCTCGAGTCGCTTGAAGTAACGATCGCTTGCGGGGCCCCTCAACTGCAGGCTTGTCAGATCGAGCAGCTTCGCAAGACGCCAGCGAGGCAGCCGAAACCGGGTGGCGCCGGCGACGAGCGTGACCGGCGCCGAGATGATTCGCGACGCCGTCCGCTGGGCGCCGGTGAGGGAAGCCACGGTGACGGCTGGAGCATCCACCCGCACCGGCAGGCGAACCGTGGCCCGCGAGAACGAGGCGAGCGCGCGCACGATCAACTGGCGGGCGGCCGTCCGATCGAGGATATGCCCGTTCGACCCGGCCGCGATCGTGATGTGAAGGCCGCGACGGACGAGGCGCGCTTCCTGATGCGGCGTGTCGACGGCTTTCCCGAGCCGGCCGAGCTCGTAGGAGACGCCCGCGTCGTATGCGCGGATCGGTGGCACGAGATCCTCCGGGAAGAACTCGAGCTCGAGGCGGCGGTAGCCCCGCACGACGCCGAAGCCACCCCCCTGTCGCTCTGCGGCCTTCACGGCCTGACGCCAGTCGACCTGAATACCAAGAGCCCGGGGCCTCAGGCGGAAGCGGTGCGTCCCAGAGACAAACGTGACCGGCACGTTGGTGAGCCGGTCCGAACGCCGCTCGAGAAGTCGCACCGCGGCGGAAGGGGTCAGCCCACCGACATCGATGCCGGCGATGTGCGTTCCGTTTGCGAGCTTGCCGGGTGACCCGGCGAAGAGAAGCCCGAGGACGACGGCGATCGCGCCGAGGACCCCAGCCAGCAAAGCCAGGCGGGTCCCGAGGCGCATGCGCGTAGCTGTGCGGGTAGCGCGGACTGCCGACGACGCTGCCACTCGGCGCATGGTAGCGCCGGTCTTGGAACCTAAAACACGAAAAGCTCGACGCCGCCGGAGACATTCAGCTCGATCCCCGTCACGTACGACGCGAGATCCGAGCAGAGCCAGGCGATTGCATTCGCAATGTCCTGCGGTTCGCCGGGCCGCTTGAAGACAGTGCGGCCGGCGATGCGCTCGTTCATCGACGCGTTCGCCATGTGAAACGCCTCGCTACCGATGATCCCCGGCACCACCGCGTTCGCGGTGATCCCGTGACGCCCGCCCTCCATCGCGAGGGTCTTCGTGAGCCCGAGAATGCCGGCCTTCGTCGTCGCATAGGAAGCCTGGCCGAAGCCGCCGAGCGTGCCTGCAACCGAGGCCATGTTCACGATCCGGCCCCACTTCCGCTCCTTCATGTGCGGCCACACAGCCTGACCGCAGTTGAACGCGCCTGTGAGGTTCACGCGCAAGTCACGCTCCCAGAGCTCGGGGTTCTGATCCGGGAACTGGCCGACGTGGTCGAGTGTTCCCGCGTTGTTTACGAGGATGTCGACCGAGCCGAGCTCGTCGACCGTCCTCGACACGGCGGCGGCAACCTGATCGCGGTCCGTGACGTCGCAGCGGACCGCGAAGGAGCGGCGCCCCATCCCGCGGATCTCTTCGGCGGCCGACTCGGTGCCCACGAGCCCCTGCGTGCGCGCGATGGATGCAAGCGGCCCATAGACGTCGGTGGACTCGCTCAGCTCCGACTCCACAAGGAGGTCCGCAATGACGACGTCGGCACCGGCCTGCGCGAGTGTCAGTGCATCCGCCCGGCCGAGGCCGCGCGAACCGCCGGTGACGAACGCGACACGCCCGGAGAGATCGATCTCGAGTGACATCGCTAGGAGTCGCGCGGCATGAAGATCTCTTTCGCGATCACGAGCCGCTGAATCTGCGAGGTGCCCTCGTAGATCTGGAACAGTTTCGCGTCACGCATCAGCTTCTCGACCGGGTACTCCTTCATGTAGCCGTACCCTCCGAAAACCTGGACCGCGTCGGTCGTCACCTTCATCGCCATGTCTGCGGCGAAGCGCTTTGCGAACGAAGAATAGAGCGTCGCCCGCTCTCCCCGGTCGATCAGCCACGCTGCCTGCCAGGTGAGCAGACGGGCAGCCTCGATCTCGGTCGCCATGTCAGCGATCATGAAATTGACGCCCTGATGCATGGCGATCGGCACGTCGAAGGTGACGCGCTCCTTCGCATAGCCGACCGCCAGCTCAAACGCCGCCTGCGCGACGCCGACGGCGCCGATCGCCGTGCCCGGCCGGGTCGAGTCGAGGGTCTGCATCGCGAGCTTGAAGCCCTGCCCTTCCTCGCCGAGGCGATTCGCCGCGGGAACGACGACATCCTGCAGCGCGAAGGCAGATGTGTCCGTTGCGCGCTGTCCCATCTTGTCGAGGTGCTGCTCGATCGTGACGCCCCGCGTGTCCATCGGAACGATGAAGGCGGAGATGCCGCGATGTCCCTTCGCTACGTCGGTCTTCGCAAACACGACGGTCCAGTCGGCGTAACCGGCGTTCGTGATGAAGGTCTTCGAGCCGTTGAGAACGTACTCGTCGCCGCGGCGCTCGGCCGTCGTCTTCATTCGCGCAACGTCGGATCCGGCATCGGGCTCGGAGAGCCCGAACGAGCAGAGGATGGGCTGCTCGAGCAACGGGGTGAGCCAGGTCGCCCTCTGCTCGGCGGTGCCGGCGATGATCACCGGGCCGGCTCCGAGCCCGTTCGCCCCGATCGAGGTTCCGATTCCCGTGCAGCCCCAGTTGATCTCCTCGCCGACGAGCATGCCATCGAACGTGCCGAGCCCGGGGCCGCCGTACTCCACTGGCACATGCAGATTCATCAGGCCGACCTCGTGCGCCTTCGCGATCACGTCGGCCGGATGCCGCATCTGCACGTCGTACTCGGCCGCCTTGGGCCGAATCTCTTTCGTCGCGAACTCGCGGGCGAGCGCCCGCAGCTCTTTCTGCTCCTCAGTCAGTGCGAATGAGACGCCGCCCGACACGGCCTCTTCGATCGTCGCCATGCTCAACTCCTGCACTCTCGTCAGAAAGCCTGATTGATTGACTCGTCAGTCAACCCACAGTAGCTGCAGCCGCCTCGACCGGCAAGGCTGGCAAGCGGTTGTCACGCGTTCCTCGAACGGCCGGACTAGCGGCTGCGCCCGTGCCGCTTCCGTCGGATCACCTCGTCATGGTCGACGATTGGAGCCGGATACGCCCCGTCGGGCGTGACCCAACGTGCAACGTATTCCGCCAGGTTCTTGGCCTGCAGCGTCGGGTTGAAGATGCGATGACTGTTCTTCACGACCCAGAGCCAGTTGCCGCGGTTCGACGCGACGTCCGCGTCGAGAAGCAGCTCCTCGAAGTGGGCGGCTCCGAGCCGCCAGTCGAGCCCGAGGTCGTGGATGAGGAACGACGCGACGATCATGCGGACGCGATTCGGGAGCCATCCTTCCGCGCAAGCTGGCGCATGCCGGCGTCGACGACGGGGTAGCCGGTGCGTCCCGCGCGCCACGCGTCGTACAGCTCATCGTCGGTACGCGGATCGCCAATCCGGAAGAGCTCCGGCGCGGCTCGCAAGAGCTGCGCGTAGAAGTCGCGCCAACAGAGTTGCCGAACCCATTCCGGCTTGTGCTCGCCGCGCACGACGCATTCGAGCGGGGAAAGCGCGCCGAAATGCAGGTACGGGCTGAGGCGCGAACCGACTCGTGCGTCGCTTCGGAGCCAGTCAACGAGCGCGCGCCGTGCGGCGGTGTCGTCGGCCGCGAGTGGTGAATCCTCGAGAGCACGGAACGGCTGACTCCGCCAGGCCGTGTAGTACGGAGTGAAGACGCGGTAGGTCTTCAGGTCGCCCAGGCCGACCACCGTCGTACCTGGGTAGCGGCGAAGGTCGAAGCGCTCGCCGAGGCGCCGCTCACGCCGAACGGCGTACGGACTCGCATCCTCGGAGCAGTAGACCGCGTCGGGGTTGAATCGCGCAACCTCCTCGACGGGATCGCCGTGCGAAACCGTCAGCCCGGGCAGATCACCCAGCAGGCCGTCGAGAAACGCACGCCGACGAGCCGACACGCGGAACGCCGGGTCAGAGACGAAGAGTGAAACGACCCGTTCGGCTTCACGATTGGCCGCCGCGAGCGCGGGATTGTCGTACACCCGCAGGTCGCGCGTGAAGAGAACGACCGCAGTGTCCACCGGCGGGCATCGTAGAGACCGGTAACCTGCTCCGCGTGGATTTCGAACTGACCGACGAGCAGCGTCTCATCCAGGAGACCGTCCGGGCGTTCGTCGACGAGCGCGTCCTGCCGGTTGCGGTTCAGAACGACATCGATCACAAGCTCGACATGGAGTTGATCGAAGGCATGGCCGAGCTCGGGATTCTCGGGATCGTGGTGCCGGAAGAGTACGGTGGCGCGGGCCTCGACTACGTCGCCGAGGCGCTCGCGTGCGAGGAGATCGAACGCGGCGAGGCTGCGTTCCGAACCCTTATCTCCGTGCACGTGGGGTTGAACTCGCTCTCGCTTCTCAAATACGGCAGCGAGGAGCAGAAGCAGCGCTGGCTGACGCCACAGGCGAAGGGTGAGAAGCTCGCGTGCTTCGGCCTGACGGAGCCGGATGCGGGCTCCGACGTGGCGTCGATGCGCTCGAGCGCGCGCCGCGAGGGGGACGCTTTCGTCTTGAACGGCCAGAAGAACTGGATCTCGTATGCATCGGTCGCAGACCACGCGCTCGTATTCGCGAAGACCGACCCGGCGGCGGGACACAAGGGGATCAGCGCTTTCGTGCTCGAGAAGGGCATGAAAGGGTTCTCCACGCGCGACACCGAGAACAAGCTCGGCATCTGGGCCGGCTCGACGGGTGAGCTCTTCTTCGAGAACGTCGAGGTGCCCGCCGAGAACCTGATCGGCGAGGAAGGCCAGGGCTTCGAGATCGCGATGCACTCGCTCGACCAGGGCCGTTTCACGGTCGCGGCAGGCGCTGTCGGCGTGGTGCGAGCGTGCCTCGAGCGTTCCGTCGAATACGCGCGCGAGCGGCAGACGTTCGGGCAGCCGATCGGCAAGTACCAGTTCGTCCAGGACATGATCGCGAAGATGGTGCTCGGGTATGAGACGTCGAAGCTGCTCGTCATGCAGGCCGCGTGGATGAAGAACGAAGGGAAGCGCAACACGCGCGAGACGTCGCTCGCGAAGTGGCACGCGACGGAGTGCGCGTTCGAGGCCGCCCACCTCGCGATCCAGGTGTTCGGCTCCTACGGGTACTCGGGGGAGTACGGCATCGAGCGGTACTTCCGCAACGCGCGCGCGCCGATCATCTACGAGGGTACGACGCAGATCCACAAGATGATGCAGGCCGAGCACGCTCTCGGCTACCGGCGCCTGAACGGCCGCGCAGGGGATTCCTCTCCCCTCTGCTCGTGGGCCCCCGCGCTCTCGCCCGTCCACGCGTCCGCGTAAGTCGTCGACGATCTCGCCGCCGATCCACGGCCACTCCTCGCGTGAGGCGCAGATGCCTGCGCGCGCGGCGTTGTCCAGGACGTACTCGCATGCGCGCACGAGGTGCTCGTCGTCGCGGACGACCCGGGCATGGAAACGGTCTTGGAAGAGGTGACCGCGGCGGTCGTAGCGCTCGTTGAAGCGTTGCGCGTAGCGGAAGTTCAGCAGGTGCATTCCCCTGGAAAGGTTCTCGAGCTCGCCCGCGATGATCAGGTGGAAGTGGTTCGTCATCTGGCACGAGGCGAGAAGGTGCCAGTGCCAGCGCTTGGCGGCGAGCCGCTGCAGTGACGCGAAGCGACGACGATCCGCGTCGTCGCGGTAGATCGCTTCGCCGGCAACTCCCCGCGCCGTCACGTGGAAGACGCCGACCTCGGGAAGAACGCAACGCGGAAGCCGTGCCATCAGCCGAACGTATCGATGCCTCGCATCGCACGCAATCCGCACGTTCGGGCGTGGCTGAAACGCGCATGTCCCGGGGACTGTCCCCACGACATGTCCCGAACAGACGCGCCGGCGAAGCGGGGTTCAGCGCCGCCGCAGCGGGCGCGAACGGACACGTCCCGGGGACTGTCCCCACGACATGTCCCGGAGGGACGCGGCTGAGTTAGATCTCGCCGTCCCAGTAGTCGACGGCGTCGGCGAGGCGGAAGAGCTTGCCCGGCGGCCAGGCGCCCACCTTTTCCGAGTCGGGATACACCGCGGTGTTCGGATTGACGCGGTTCGACCAGATCGCGACGCGTACCGGCGCATCCGAGTGATTCGTCACCTTGTGCGCCCCCTCCTCGCCGAGGGGAAAGAACACCGTGTCGAATGGCCGAAGCTCGCGGTCTCCGTCGGGCGTGCGCAACGTCGGCGTGCCGACGAGGGCGATCAGCCACTCCTCCTCACCCGTCTCGTAGTGGTACGGGCAGATGCTCTGACCGGGAGGCAGTTCGTAGACGGACAATCCGAGCTCGCTCGCGCCGATCAGCGGGCCGATGCGCGCATACGAGGCGTTGTAACCGTCGGGATCGTCGTCGTCCTTCGAAAGCTCGAAGGCGAAGAGGTTGATCTCGGTCACGGCTCGCGATCCCAGTACCCGAGATCTTCATCAAGCGGGACGATGCGACGGTAGTCCGGGCCGACGATCAACGCCGTCCCGCTGTCCGGTCGGATCGCGACGTAACCGCTCCCGGCCCGCGTCGACGGCATCGCGACCCGTGCGGGCAATTCCGAGTCGTTCCGCACCTGATGCGCACCGGCGGCACCGGGTGGGAAGCACACGATGTCCCCGACGCCGATCATTCGGTCCTCGCCCGGCGTGCGCACGACGACTTCACCCGCGATGCCGATCAGCCACTCCTCGCGATGCAGCTCGTAGTGATACGCCCACGCCCGTTCACCCGGCGGCAGCTCGTAGATGCTGAGCGCGGTTAGCTTCGCGCCGGTCGCCTGCCCGAGCATCGTGCGCAGGAACCGATGTCCGTCGCACGCGCGTTCATCGCCGGAAAGCACGAGCTCGAGAAGGTTGAAGATCTCGGTCACGCTGCGAGACCCGCAGACGCAACCTCGACGACCGTGACCACCGCGCGCTCGACGTCCTCCTCCTCCGCGGGCAACTGGCCGAGCACCCAGCCTGTGAGGATCTCCTCGAGCGCTCCGTACAGCGCCCACGCCGCCAGTTGCGGCTCGCAGCCGGCGCGCACCTCTCCGCGCTCGCGGGCCGCCTCGATCATCCGTTGCAGGATGACGAACAGCTCGCGGATCTCGTCGACGCGATTGCCGACCTCGGGGCTGCGCCCGACTTCGCGCACGAGCACGCGAATCACCTCCGGCGTGACGAGCCACGAGCCGAGATAGATGCGCGCGAAGCGGCGCAACTGCTCGCGGAAGGGCACGCCGGACGACTCAATCCGCTTCGTCTCGGAGACGAGGATCGACCACGTCTCGCGGAAGATCGCCTCGAGCACGTCGTCCTTCGAACGGAAGTAGTGGTAGAGCAACCCGTGCGCCACGCCCGCCTCCTCGGCGATGTCGCCCACCCGCGAACGGTGGAAACCGTCGCGCGCAAAGACGCGCACCGCTGCGTCTACGAGCTCCCTCCGCCTGTCGACTGTGCGCTCTGCCACGGCGGCACAGCATAATCCGCCCCGATGCAGCCGCTGACGGGCGTGAACGTCGCTGACCTCTCGCGGTACCTGCCCGGGCCGTTTGCGAGCCGCGAGCTCCTCCGCCTCGGCGCGCGAGTGGTGAAGATCGAGCCGCCGGACGGCGATCCGCTGCGCGCCTCTTCGCCCCAGTGGTATCGCTCCCTGAACGAGGGCAAGGAAGTGATCGCCTGGGACGCGCGCACCGAGCCCGCGCCTGCTGCGCTGCTCACGGCCGACGTCGTGCTGGAGGGGTTCCGGCCGGGCGTGTGGGAGCGGCTCGGAGTGACGCTGCCCGAGACGGCGATCCTCTGCTCGATCACCGGGTTCGGCGCCGGTGGCCGACGCGCTCTGCAGGCAGGGCACGACCTGAACTATGTCGGCTATTCGGGCGCCCTCGCGGACACCGCGCCGGCGATGCCGCCCGTTCAGATCGCCGACCTCGCCGCGGGCGGCCAGGGAGCCGTGATCGCGGTGCTCGGCGCACTGCTCGAACGCGCGCGAACGGGTCGCGGCACGCGGCTCGTGGTCTCGATGACCCACGGGGCCCACCGGTTGGTCTCGCATCGTTCCAGCGAAGACGCGGTGCCGCGCCTGTTGACCGGCGGGGTCGCCTGCTACCGGATCTATGAGACCTCCGACGGCCGCCACCTCACTGTCGCGGGGCTCGAGCCGAGGTTCTGGCGACGCCTCTGCGAGCTGATCGAGCGACCTGATTTCGTCGACCGTGCGTTCGAGCCCGAGTTGCCAGAGCTGGCCGCGCTCTTTCGCACCCGGCCGCTCCACGACTGGCTCGTCCTCCTCGAGCAGGAGGATACGTGCGTCGGCCCCGTCTCGACACTCGAGGAAGCAGCGAGGGAGCTCGCGTGAGAACGCTCGTTGCGCTTGCGTTTTCGCTCTTCGGCATCCACATCGGGGCTGCGCGGGTGCTGGACGTGGGCTACGCGCCCGCTTGGAGCCCGGACGGGGCACGCATCGCCTACGCGTCGCGCGGCGATCTCTGGGTCGCAGATCGAGACGGCACGCATCGCGGCCTCATCGTCCACGTCGCAGATCAGCCCGCGTGGTCCCCAAACGGTCGGCGCATCGCCTTCACCCGTGCCGGCGCGGTCTTCACGATCCGCGTCGACGGCACCGACGAGCGACGGCTCGGTGTCGGTGCGCATCCCGCCTGGTCGCCCGATGGAGCTCGCCTCGCGTTCGACCGTGACGGCGAGGTCTTCAGCGCCCGGTGGTACGGCGGCGCTGTCCGGGATGTCGTGACCGGGACCGATCCCGCGTACGCGCCGGATGGCCGGCTCGCGGTCGTGCGTGACGGCGAGATCATCGTCGGCGGCGCGAGCGTTGCAGAAGGGGAGTCCCCCGCGTGGTCGCCCGGTGGCCGCCTGGCCTACGTCAGAGGCGGAACGATTTACGTGGGCGCTCTCGCCGTCCACCGCGGCGTGCAGCCCGCCTGGCAGCCGCCCCGGCTCGTCCGCGAGCTGCTCCCCGACTTCGACCAGCGAGCGCCGTCAGGGCTCGTGATCTCGAGCAGCGGCTCGCGCTGGCTCCTCGGGTTCACGTCTCTCGTCGACAACATCGGGCTCGGCCGCGCCCAACTCGTCGGCGTCCGCTCGCCGGGCGAGCAGCGGATGACCGGCACACAGGACGTCGCGCTCGCGAACGGCAAGGTTCGCGTCTACCGGCGCGTTGCGCATTTCCGTTACACCAATTCGCCGCCGCACCATCACTGGCACCTGATGCGCTTCGACTCGTTTGAATTGCGCGCGCTCGACGGCACGACGATCGTTCGCGACCGAAAGAGCGGGTTCTGCCTCGCCGACCACTGGGGCGCGGCCCCCGGCCTCTGGCCCAACCGCGCGCCGCACTTTCTAGGCGACTGCGAGCAGTTTCACCCCGAGGCTCGCCGGGTCGTCATGGGAACGACGCCGGGCTACACCGACCGCTATCCGGCGTTCTTCCACGGCCAGAACATCGACATCACTTCGGTGCCCGCGGGCGTCTACGACCTGACCCACCGGGTGAACGCATCACTACAACTGCGTGAGCTTCGCTATGACAACGACGCAGCGAGCGTGCGCATCCGACTCGCGTGGCGAAACGGCGCGCCACGAGTCAGCGTCCTCCGCGCCTGCAACGCAACGCCTACCTGCTGAGAGAGGGCAAGAAACGCCCCTGCGCGTGCCAGGCGGCAAGCGCGACGACGCAGACGGCGCCGGCGGCGATCACGAGCGCCTGAGCGGCGATGCCGAACGCGACGGCCTCGTCGGTGTGCATGCCCGACGCGACGAGGATCGCTGCTCCCGCGCCCGCCTGCATCGCAGCCCCGGCCGGGGCGACCGGCAGCACCGCCGCCGCAGACGCAGCACAGACGAACGCAAGTGCGAGGGCGAAGTCGGTGCCGAGCCCGAGAGCCGCGAGCAACACGAAGGTCGCAAGCGAGCGAAGGATCCATGACGTCGCGATCGCAACCCAGGCCCGCGCGGCGTCGCCCGGCGGCGTCGCGTTGTCGCCGATCCAGCGCGCAAGCCGGAATCGTTGCAGCCGTTCGCTCCGGGAAAGGCGTGGCAGTGTGAGCACGACCGCGGCCGACGCAACCCCCGCAACGGCCACGACGACAAGGCCGGCTTTCATCCAGCCGCCGATATGCGCGACTGCGAGCGCGACCGACGCGAGGGGCGCCAAGGCCGCGCTATCGAGCAGACCGAGCAGGAACAGCGAGAGCGCAACCGCGCCGAGACTCACGCGCTTCCGGCGACAGCGGCGAACGACGGCCATGCGAATCACCTCGTCGCATCGGCCGGGCAGGGCGATCCCGCCGACCGATGCCGCACCGCCGGCAGCTGCCAGTGTGAGCACGGCAGGCCGCTCACCACGGCGGAACAGGCGCTGCCACCCCCACGCCTTCGCTGCGTACGCGGCAAGGAAGATGACCGCGGCCAGCGCGACGAGCCAGAAGTTGGCCCGATGGAGCGGCCAGCCCGACCGCGCGAAATGGCGCGTCACGAGGAACCCGACCACGAGTGCAGCAAGGACGAATCCGATGTTGAGAATGCGCTTCGGCGAGAGCAACTGCAGCGGTCATCGGCAGGAAGCCCGCCGGACTGCATCCCTCACGTTGTATCCGACTTCGCCTCCGGCGGGGGAAGCATGCGCTCCGAGATCCGCCCGAGCGCCTGGGTCAGCTCGCTCGGGATCACCCAGAGCTTGTTTGCATCGCCCTGGGCGATCTGGGGAAGCACCTGCAGATACTGGTAGGCCAGCAGCTGCGGGTCGGGGTTGCCAGCGTGGATCGCGGCGAAGACGGTCTCGATCGCCTTCGATTGCCCCTCGGACGCGAGGATCGCCGCCTGCTTCTGGCCCTCGGCCTTCAGGATCGCCGACTGCTTCTCGCCCTCGGCGGTCAGGATCTGCGCTTGCTTGATGCCTTCGGCCTGGAGAATCGCGGCGCGCTTCTCGCGGTCGGCGCGCATCTGCTTCTCCATCGTGTCCTTGATCGACGGCGGCGGGTCGACGGACTTCAGCTCGACGCGATGCACGCGAATGCCCCACTTGCCCGTTGCCTCGTCGAGAATGCCGCGCAGCTGGTCGTTGATCGTCTCCCGCGACGTGAGCGTCTGCTCGAGCGTCATGCCGCCGATGACGTTGCGCAGCGTCGTCACGGTGAGCAGATCGATGGCGTTGACCGGATTCGCGATCTCGTACGTCGCCGATTTCGGGTCGGTGACCTGGAAGTAGATGACCGTGTCGATCGAGACGACGAGGTTGTCCTCGGTGATCACCGGCTGCGGCTCGAACGACACCGCCTGCTCTCGCAGGTCGAGCAGCGGGCGCACCCGGTCGATGAAAGGAATGACGATCGTCAGGCCCGGGGTGAGAGTGCGTGAGTAGCGACCGAACCGCTCGACGACTCCAGCGCGCGCCTGTGGGATAACCCGCACGGTCTTGGCGAGCAGTACGAGCACGAACAACGCGATGACGCCGAGCACGATCAGGGCAGCCATGTGCAGACCCTCCTATTCGGCAACGAGAGCGGTTGCGCCCTCGATCTGGATGATGTCGACAGTCTGCCCTTCGGCGAGCACCTGGTCATCGACATAGGAACGGGCGCTCCACTCCTCTCCGCCGATGCGCACGCGCCCGCCGTGCACGTCGACCCGCTGCGTGACGAGCGCCTTGCGCCCGACGAGAGCGTCGGTTCCTGTGCGCGAGAGGGCGGGCAGCCGCACGTGCCTGCGCGCGATCGGCCGAAGAACGCCCAGGGATGCGAGCGACCCGCCGATGAAGACGAGGAGAGCTCCGACGGTGCCCGCGCCGAGAGCCGCCGCGAACGCGGCGGCCGTCGCTGCGAGCGCCACTGGGCCGAGGAAGAAGAGACCGGGTGTCAGCAACTCGCCGACAGCGAGTGCCACCGCCAGCAGCGCCCACAGGAGCCAGCCCACGCCTGCACCCTAGATGAGCCCGAGCGCCCCGGAAAGCGCGCGCAGGTCCTCGAGCCGCTCGACGGAGCCGCCGGAGGAGCTTCCCTCCCGGTCGACGAGGATCGCTCGCATGCCGACCGCCCTCGCACCTTCGACGTCGTCCTCGAGCGTGTCGCCGACCATGACGGTCTCCGCCGCGTCCACCTCGAGCAGTTCGAGCATCCGCCGGAAGATCGTCTCGTGCGGCTTAGTCTTGCCGTGCGACCGCGATGTCAGGACGGCATCGACGTCGAGGGCGTGATGCGCGACGAAAAGCCCGAGATCCCGCTCCGTGTTGGAGAGCAGCCCGAGCTTGAGCCCGTGCGCCCGCAGTTCGGCGAGGGCGGGTCGCGCGTCGGCATACAGCTCGAAGTGGTGTGCGTGCTCCCAGTTGGCCGTCATCTCGGCGGCCGCCGCATAGGTATCCCCCTTTCCGCCCATGCCCTGGACGATCTGCTCGGTGAAGAGAATCCAGATCTCCTGGTCATGGTCGAGCTCCGGGTGGCGCTTCAGTGTCGCGAACGCCGCGCGCCGGGCGTCGTCGTAGCGCGCCCCGTCGAGCTCGAGGCCGTGGCGCGCCCCGAGCCGGACGTAACCTTCCGGGCCAAGGTCGGGGCCCGGCTTCGCGATCGTGAAGTCGACGTCGAAGATGACCGCCTTGAGCATGGAGCCGACGATAGCCTGGGGCGCGAACGGCGAGCCGCCGCTCTGGCCGCCGGCGAGAAGAGGCGTGCGCGAGCGACGCGCTACCCTTACGACCGTTCGGGGTGTGGCGCAGCCTGGTAGCGCGCTCCGTTCGGGTCGGAGAGGTCCGGAGTTCAAATCTCCGCACCCCGATGAACTGGGAGAGGCGCGGGGCGACCCGCGCCTCTTTCATCAGCCTGCGAGGAACTCGAGCACGGCGCGAGCGCAGGCGTCCGGCCGCTCGCCGATCAGCAGGTGACCACAATCGGCGATCGCCCGGAACTGCCCGCCCAGCCGGCGCGCGTACTCGAAGCCGTCCTCGATCGGAACCTGCCTGTCGCGCGCGCCACAGAGGACGAGCACCGGCGACCGGACCCGGTCGAGATCGCGGCGCGGGTCGTCCGCGCTGAGGGCGAGACCGGCGCCGAGAGCGTCGCTGTGCAAAGTCGGCGCGCGGAGGAAGCCGTGGACCGCGCGCTCCGAGAACGCCTCGGAATTCGAGACCTCGAGCGGCTCGAACACGAGACGCCGCAGCCGGCGCGAGCGCGCGATCCGGCCCGCACAGAGCCCGGCGAGCCGGCCCGGCTGAATCACCCCGACGAGGCCGATCGTCAGGGCGGCGCGGCGCGTTGCGCTCGAGATCCCGGCGGGCGCAGCGAGGATCAGCCGGCGAACCCGCTCGGGCCGGCGCATCGCGAGCCGAAGGGCGACGGCGCCGCCAAGCGAGTGACCGAGGACATCCGCTCGTGCGACTCCCTCCGCGTCGAGCAGCTCGGCGAGGACGTCCGCGAAGCCGGCGATGCTCGGCGCGGGCAGCGGCGGCGACCCGCCGTGGCCCGGAAGGTCGGGGATGATCAGCCTGCGGCCGGTCAGGAGCGGCGCGAGCTCGTCGAAGTTCCAGGCCGCGCCTCCGAAGCCGTGGACGAGCAAGAGCGGCGAGCCCTCCCCCGCCGTGAAAACCCGGATCGAGGCGCCGCGGCACTCGTGGGGGCGCTCCGCGAAGCCGGGCAGCAGAATCGTCGCATCCGTCACGTGGATCGATTATTCTTTGACCACTATGAGCTTGCTGACGACAACGCGGGGCATCCTTTGATCCCCGGCCGCGCCCGCCAGGAGCTGAAGTCCTAGCCCGCTTGCGCTTCTTGCGCGGCGGGCTTTTTCGTGCGTGAACGACAATGACGGAAGGAGCGAGATGGCCAACCACCTGACGCCGGACGAGTTGTCGAAGGAAGTCGGGATCGACCGCGACGAGGTGATCCGCATCTGCCTCGAGGAGAGCGTGCCGATCTACCACGGCAAGATCGACAAGTTCCTCTTCCAGGCGCAGCTGCAGGCGCTCGGGACGGTGCCCACGCCGCACTAACCGGCGGCACCGAAGCCTTACTTGGAGGCGGCGGCGCGCTTGCGCGGCGCCGCCTTCTTTTTGTCTGCCGGCTCCTTGGTCGAGGCCGCGACGGATGCCTTGAGCGCCTCCATCAGGTCGATCACGGGCGTGGAAGCGTCCGGGGCAGGGGCCTCGATCTCGTGTCCTTCGAGCTTCGCCTCGAGCAACTCACGCAGTGATTCCCGGTACTCGCTCCGCAGCTCCTGCGGGTCGAAAGGCGCCTCGAGCGAGGCGATGATCTGCTTGGCAAGGTCGAGTTCGGGCTTCTTGACTTCGGCGTTTGCGATCGCGTCGTCGATCTCCGCGTGATCCTTCACGTCGTCGTAGACGAAGAGCGTCTCGAGGGCGAGTGCCTCGCCCATCGGGCGGATGAGGCAAAGCTTCTCCTTGCCCGCGAGCACGAACCGGCCGAGCGCGGCGACCCCTGCGGACTTCATCGCCTCGAGCAGGAGCACGTACGGGCGGCGCGCGGCCTCCGCTCCCGCGGGGACGAGGAAATAGGTGCGGTCGTAGTAGACCGGGTCGACTTCCTCGAGGCGAACGAAGCGGCTGATCTCGATCGAGCGAGAGGTGTCGTGCTGCTCGATCGCCTCCAGGTCAGCGTCCTCGACCATCACGAACTGGCCCTTCGCCACCTCCCACCCGCGAACCAGCTCGTCCGACTCGACATCCCGATCGTGGACGGGGCACCACCGCTTCTGCTTGATCGGCGTGCCGCACTCGCGATGGAGCATCCGGAACGACACATCCGACTGGCGGGCGACCGCCTTTGTCGCCGGCGCGAGGCCGACGGGGATGTTGACGAGTCCGAAGCTGACTGAGCCGTTCCAGGTTGTGCGCATCTGCAGGGGTAATTGTAGAGAGGACGGGGTGGATTCGCCTCCTTCGGTTGACTTCCTGCCGACCTTTACTATTTGCGGGAGTGACCCGCGCCCGCACGATCGCGAACCTGTGGCGGGACGCGGTCGCAGCCGCGCATCCTTCGCCTGCCTACCTGCACGAGGTGGACGGGGAATGGCAGGAAGTCTCCTGGAGCGACGCCGCCCGGGCCGTCGAGGAAATCGCAAACGGGCTCCTGGCGCTCGGGATCCGGCGTGGAGATGCCTTCGCGATCATCGCCCGCACGTCCCTCGAATGGTCGCTTTTCGATTTCGGCCTCGCACTCGTCGGTGCAGTGGGCGCTCCGATCTACGCCTCGAGCTCGACCCGCGACGTGCAGTACATGCTCACCCATTCCGACTGCGTCGGGGCGTTCGTCGAGGACGAGGAGCAGCGCGCCAAGCTTGGGCCGGGCCTCGCGCACGTCCTGTCCTTCGCCGAGCTCGGCGCGCTGCGGGAGCGCGGCCGTGCGTTTCGCACGGCGCACCCGGGCGCACTCGCCGAGCGCGCCGACTCGATCGAAGAGGACGACCTCTTCACCTTCATCTACACCTCAGGAACGACCGGGCCGCAGAAAGCCTGCATGATCCGGCACCGCAACTACTACTCGATGGTGGCGAAAGCCGGAGAGATGGAGCACCCGTTGACCGAGCCCGGCGACGTGATGCTCCTCTACCTGCCGCTCGTGCACAACTACGGACGCCTCCTCCACCTGTCGGCGGCCCACACGGGCTACACGCTTGCCTTCCTGCCGGATCCGCTCCGCGTGGCGACAGAGCTGCTCCGCGTGCGTCCGACGATCTTCCCGAGCGTGCCACGGGTCTACGAGAAGATCCACACCGCGGTCGTCGCCGGATTCGAGTCGCAGACCGGGCCGCGAAAGGCGATCGTCGACTGGTCACTGCGCGTCGGCCGCCGCGTGTCGAGGTTGCGTCAGGCGAAGCAACCCGTGCCCCGCGCACTTGCGCTGCAACATCGCCTTGCCGACCGGCTCGTCTTCCGCAAGGTGAAGGAGCGCCTGGGCGGGCGGCTGCGCGTCGCGAACGCGGGTGGCGCACCGCTCTCACGCGACATCGCCGAGTTCTTCCACGCGATCGACATCCTGATCCTCGAGGGGTACGGCCTTTCCGAGGTCACGACGGCGGCCACAGTGAACCGGCGTGAGGACTTCAGGTTCGGCACGGTCGGCAAGCCGCTGCCGGGAGTCGAGATCGTGATCGCCGCAGACGGCGAGATCCTTCTGCGTTCGAACACCGTCTTCGCCGGCTACTACCGCGACGAGGAGGCAACGCGCGAGGCGCTCACGAGCGACGGCTTCGTGCGCACAGGCGACGTCGGGCACCTCGACCCCGACGGGTTCCTCGTCATCACCGACCGCAAGAAAGACATCATCGTGACCGCGGGCGGGAAGAATGTCGCGCCGCAGAACCTCGAGAACGAGCTGAAGTCGCACCGGGTCGTGTCTCAGGCTCTCGTTGTCGGCGACCGCAAGCCGTACATCGCCGCGCTCGTCACGCTCGATCCGGAGTCGGCCGCGGGCCTCTCGCCCGACGAGGCGAACGAGCAGGTGCAGCGCGCAGTCGATGCGGTGAACGAAAACCGCAGCCGCTACGAGCAGATCAAGCGCTTCCGGATCCTGCCGCGCGAATTCACTCTGGAGCAGGACGAGGTGACGCCGACACTGAAGCTACGGCGCAAGGTCGTCCTGGAGCACTTCGCCGCGGATGCTGCGGCGTTATACGACTGAAGCTGCGCCAAAACCCGGTCGGAGCCATGCCCCCGGCCGGCGCTCAAGTGAGGTCGAGGTCTGGCCGATGAACTGAGCATGGGTCCCGCTCCTCTCATCCTGGTCGCCGACGACGACGAGGACATCCGTCTGCTCGTCACGATGCGGCTCGAGCGCGCCGGCTATCGCGTTGTCGCAGCTCGAAACGGCGATGAGGCGATGCAGCTTGCGGCCGAGCACGACCCGGACCTCCTCGTGCTGGACGTTTCCATGCCCGTGCTGAACGGCCACGATCTCTGCCTCGCCCTCACAGCCGACAACCCGTCTCCACCGCCCGTGATCTTCCTCTCAGGCCGCACCATGCCGAACGACCGCGTGCTGGGGCTCGAAGCCGGGGCTGTCGACTACATGACAAAGCCGTTCGACGCCAAGGAGCTCATCACGCGCGTTGCGGTCGCACTGCGGACCGGACGGCGCATGGCGACGCTCGCACACGATGCCTCCGTCGATCGGATGACCGGCCTTCTGAATCGCGCGCAGCTCGACGACCGGCTTTCGCAGGCGGTCGGGCGGGCGACTGCATTCGGCACCGGTCTCGGCTGTGTCCTGCTCGATCTCGATCACTTCAAGTCGATCAACGACCACTTCGGGCACCTCACGGGCGACGATGTCCTGCGCGAGATCGCAGCACGCCTCCGCCGCAACCTCCGTTCGGACGACGCCGTGTTTCGCTACGGCGGCGAGGAGTTCTTCGTGCTGGTCGAAGGCGGCGACGGCCCTTCGACCATGTTCATCGCCGAGAAGCTCCTGGCGGCGATCGCCGCCGAGCCCGTCGCCGGGCATGAGGTGACGGCCAGCGCGGGCGTCGCCGTCTGGGCTCCCGAGCTGACCCGGCCTGCTGAGTTGCTGCAAGCAGCCGACGCCGCGCTCTACGAGGCGAAGCGCTCCGGGCGGGCGCAGGTGGCGCTCGCCACGCAGGCACGCGCGGCGTCCGCAACAACCGGCTGAGAACCTCCTCGCTTAGGCTGGGCAAATGCGGATCTTCATCCTCGCTCGGCACGGCGAGTCGCGCCTCAACGTGGCCGGCATCGTCAACGCCGATCCGGCGCGCGATCCCGGCTTGACCGGACGGGGAGAGCAGCAAGCCCGTGAGCTCGGCCGCCAGGTTTCAGGGCTCGAGATCGACCTCGTTGTCACATCGCGCTTTCCGCGCGCGCAGGAGACGGCGCGCCTCGCGGTCGCCGGGCGGAACGTGCCCGAGCTCGTCGATCCGGAGCTCGACGATGTGCGCCTCGGCGAGCTCGAAGGTCAGACGATTGCCGCGTACCGAGCGTGGAAGCACGCCCACTCGCGCGGCGATCGCTTTCCGGGCGGCGAGAGCCTCGACGCAGCAGCCGCCAGGTTTGCCGGCGCCTTTGACGCGCTGCTCGAGCGAACGGAGCAGGCGGTGCTCGTCGTGTGCCACGAGATCCCCGTCCGCTACGCGATCAATGCTGCAGCCGGGTCGGAAGCTCTCGACGCACCGCTTCATGATGTGCAGAACGCTCTGCCGTACGTCTTCGACGAGGTCGGCCTTGCAGCAGCCGTCGCCGGGATCAAGCGGCTCGCGCCGGGTTAGAGAATCCTGCGGGCGCCGACGTAAGTCGACGCGTACCAGCTCTCATCGAGGCTCGAGATCTTCACGACATCGCCGGTATGCGGCGCATGCACGAACTGGCCGCCACCGATGTAGATGCCCATGTGGCCGAGTCCATCGAAGAAGACGAGATCTCCGGGCTGAAGCTGGTCGCGTGAAACGGGCACTCCCATGCTGTACAGGGCGTACGTGGAGTGCGGCAGTGCTACACCGACCTGCGAGTACGCCCACATCACGAGCCCCGAGCAGTCGAACCCACCCGGCGCTGCGCCTGCCCAGACGTACGGCGTGCCGAGCTGGGAGAGCGCGACGCCGACGACGCCCGAATGCGTTGGGGGTGGCGCGAACACCGTGTCGGTCGTCGGCGCGATCGCGGAAACCCCGACGACCGTGTCGGCGGCCTGTTGCTGGGTTGCGCGGCGGAGAGAAGCGAGCCGAGCCTGGGCTTCCGTCGCCAGCTGGAGCTGCCGCGCAGCCTCGGCTGTCTGGATGCGCGCGATCTGGCCTTTGATCGACGTGAGCAGGCTCTGACCTTGCGCGATCTTCGACTCGATCGACTGCTTCGCCGCTGCACGCTCGGCGACGAGACGCTGCTGTGATGCGCGTTCCGATGCAAGCAGCCGTCCGTTGCGCTTCACCACTCCCTTGAAGAGCTTGACCTGTCCGAGCACCCGCGCGTCGAGCGACGTGACGCTCTTCGCGCCGTCCATGCGTGTGACCATGTCGTCGAGGCTGCGGGCGCCGAGGATCACCTCGAGTGTCGAAGTCTGCTCGGTCGTGTAGAGCGTCACGAGCCTGTTCTCGATCACGCGTTCGCTCGTCTTCAGGTTCCTCTTCGCGATCCGCAACTCATGGCGATTCTCGCGAACATCGCTCTGGATCTTCGCAAGCTGCCACGTCGCGGCCTCGTACTGCGACCGCGCGCGTTCGAGCGAATCGGAGAGCTGCTGCAACTGGCCGAGAACCTGCTGCGCCTCGGCGCGCTTGGAGCTCACCGAGGGGTCGGCTGTAGCGGGGACTGCTGCCGCGAGGCAGACACAGATCCCTGCAAGAACGTACGGCGCCTGACCCAACCTACGAATGACAACCCCCGGTTCGGGGGCAGGGCAGGCGCACCGGGTGGGGCCGGTGCGTCACGAGTTAGGCAGGTTACCAGGGCTTCCGGCTGGGAGTCAATCAGCCACCGTTTCCGAACTGGCCGGAAAACGTCCATTTTTGGCAGACTCTGGGTTCTCTGCCGGAGGCGGATGTCCTTTCGACGGACTGTGGTACGGTCCGCGTCCGTGCTTGGGCAGGCACACACGCCGCATCGGCGCTTTTTGCCGTTCGCCGCCATCGCATTCCTTCTGTTCGCGGCTCTCGCCGTCGGCGCCGCACATGCGTCACGCGGGTCGGCGCTCGGTGCGCGCGACACGCAGCTTCCGGCCCATGCGCGAGCGGCGGTGCTCAGTCTCTACTCGCTCGACCAACGGTTCGTGACGGCGAAGTCACGTCTCGACGCACTGCGAACGCAAACCGCGACGCTACGCAGCGAGCAAATGAGGCTCGCTCGGCAACTTGCAGTCGCACGCCGCGGAGTGGTCGTCGCGCAGAGTCGACTCGGCGCTCGGCTTCGACTGCTGTACGAGCAGGGCAACGTCGAACCACTCGAGATCGTGTTCGGCGCGAAGAGCCTCGACGAAGCACTCTCGAGCCTCGACAACCTCAGCCTCGCGACCAGCCAGGGCACCGCTCTCGTGCGGCAGCTGAAGGCTGCACGCAGCAACATCCTCCTATCTCGTCACGCGCTTGCGGTGCACGGCGCGGAGCTCGGTCAGGCCACTGCGGAGGCGCGGTCCGAAGCGATGGCGCTCACAGAGACACGCGCTGCGCGGCACGCCTTCATCAGCTCGCTCGCGTCGGAGCGTCGGTTGAATCACGCGGAGATCGATTCGCTCATCGCAGAGGCACGGGCCGCGCGTCTGCGAAGCGAGCGGATCGCGCAGGCACACACTCCGCAGGCGGCCCCCGCTGCGCTTCAGCCCTCCGTGCACGGACGAACGATCACGGTCACCGCGACCGGTTACTCGCTCGGCGGTCGCACCGCATCCGGCCTGCGTGCCGGCTGGGGCATCGTCGCAGTCGATCCGTCGGTGATTCCTCTCGGAACGCACATGACAATTCCCGGTTACGGGAAGGCTGTCGCCGGCGACACCGGTGGCTCCGTCGTCGGGGCGAAGGTGGACCTCTGGTTCCCGACTGTCTTGCGGGCGCACGCCTGGGGCCGCCGCACGGTCACGATCGTCATTCACTGACGAAAAGCGCGGGTACAATGCGCGGTCCGGTCAATTGCCCAGGTAGGCCGTGCTGAACGACCAAGCGAATATCCCAGAGCCTGTCACCCCACGCGTGGTGCTCGTCGACGACCACGACCTGTTCCGCACGGGTCTCCGCAACCTGCTCGAGGAACAGGGTGTGCAGGTGGTCGGCGAGTGCGACAACGGCACTGACGCATTACGCGCCGTTCGCGAGCTCGCACCCGACGTCGTCGTGATGGATCTCAACATGCCGGGAATCAGCGGGGTCGAGGCGACGCGCCAGATCTCGATGATCGCGCCGCTCACACGCGTGCTCGTGCTGACGATCTCCGACCAGGATGGCGACGTCATGGATGCGATCCTCGCGGGGGCTTGCGGTTATCTGCTGAAGGACGCCTCGATCGGCGAGCTGATGCACGGCATCCAGGCCGCGGCGGTCGGCGAGTCGCTCGTATCGCCCACCATCGCCGCGAAGGTCCTGCAGCGGGTGCGCGCAACCGGCGGCTCGCGCCGAGAGGCCGAAACAATCCAGTCGGAGCTCTCAGACCGTGAGATCCAGGTGCTGAAGCTGATTGCGAACGGCAAGGACAACGCGATGATCGCCGGTGAGCTGCACATCAGCCCGAAGACGGTCAAGAACCACATCTCGAACATCCTGATGAAGCTGCAGATCGACAACCGCATCCAGGCTGCGGTCTACGCCGTCCGCAGCGGAATCGTCTAGAAGCGGTTTGAGTTAGCGGAGCTCTCGGGCGTGGCGGCGTAGGCTGCCGAGCGCCGTACGGAGCTCGACGAGCTCGCCCGCGTTGCCGTCGAGGCGCTGCGCGAGGCTGGAGAGCTCCTTGGCCTTGCTGGAGAGATCGCCGCGCTCGATGCCGTGTGCGACGTCGGT
>JBBQLT010000015.1:0-63589 GCA_038328165.1 Gaiellales bacterium | reverse complement strand
ACCAAGTGTGACGCGACTGCAACCTGTCCGTCCCCCGGCACGTCCGAGCTTCGGCTTGATTTCGTGAGACGCGGCGATTCGACCTGGCGCGACAGGCCATGGCCCTTGGTCAGACCAAGTGTGACGAGACGCAAACGTTCGTCACGTGCCACGCAAGGAGTCAGTCGTACGTGCTTGACGACGCCGAGCGTACCCTTGGTGCCGATGGACGAGCAGCGCGAACGGCACCTGAAACTCCTTACCGACACGATCGAGGCGGTCAATTCGACGCTCGACCTCCAGGAGGTGCTTGCCCTCGTTGCGACCAAGCTCGCCGACGCTCTCCACGCAGACGCGTGCTTCGTGTACCTGTACGACGAACGTGCGGACGAGCTCGTGCTGCGTGCAACTCGTGGGACGCGCATCGACGAGATGTCGCGCCGGCCGAGGATGCGGCCCGGCGAGGGGATTACCGGCTCGGCCGCGGCTGCTCGGGCGCCGGTCATGCTGGCCTCGCAGGCGCATCTCGATCCGCGCTTCAAGAACTTCCCGAACCTGCCCGAGGATGAGTACGAGTCGATTCTGGCCGTGCCGATCGTCACCCGCGACGGCACGCTCGAGGGGGCGCTCAATCTGCGTACACGCGAGCCGCGCGCTTTCTCGGACAGCGAGGTCGAGTTGCTGCTTGCGATCGCAGCGCAGGTGGCGCAGTCGATCGAGCATGCGAAGCTCTACGCCGAGGCGCAGCGCCGCGTGCACGAGCTGGAGGCGCTCGCGCGCATCTCTGAAGCCGTGTCGGAGTCGCTCTATCTCGAGGAGTCTCTGGAGGCGATCGTGAAAGCGACAATGGATGCGCTCGCGGCGAGCGGCGCTGCGCTCGTGCTCGACGACGGTCGCATCGCGTGGCCCGAGGGACAGGCGGACGTCCACGCGATCCGGCAGCCGCTGCGCTGGCGCGGACGTGAGATCGGAGAGCTCGTGGCGGATCGCTCGACTGCATTCACGGATGAGGACCGCGAGCTGCTCGCCTCGATCGCCACGCATGCCGCCGTCGCGCTCGAGCACGGGCGTGCCGTGATGCGCGGTGTCCTCGCTCAGGAAATCCACCACCGTGTGAAGAACAATCTCCAGACCGTCGCGTCGCTCCTGCGCCTTCAGGCGCGCTCGACCGATCGGATCGACCCACGCGAGGCGCTCGAGCACTCGGTCAATCGCATCCTCGCGATCGCCGCAGTGCATGAGCTGCTGACGGAGCGGCGGGAAGAAGACGTCGAGCTTGCGGATCTCGTCGACCGCCTCCGCGCGATGCTTGTGCAAGGCGTCGGCGTTGGCAAGGACGTGAGCGCGGAGCTCGAGCCCGTCTTGCTTCCGGGCGCTCGCGCGACGGCGCTCGCTCTCGTCTTCGCGGAGCTGCTTCAGAACGCGCTCGAGCACGGCGGAGACCGGGTTCGTGTCGAATTGCGGCGGCGAGACGGCGACGTCGTGCTTGCGATCGACGACAATGGAGCCGGCGTTCCCGCTGAGGTCGCGACCGGCACAGGGCTGTCGATCGTCCGGGCGCTCGTACGCGACGAGCTCGGCGGCACCCTGAACCTTCGCTCCGACAACGGGACACGCGCGGAGGTCGTGTTTCCGGCATAACGGTGAGCTCGCTCGACGCTCGAGTACGCCGAGACCTGATCGGGCGTTCTGACGACGTCCGTCCGGGCGGCTCGGTTACTGGTCTTCAAAGCTGAAGTGGAAGTGGTCGTCGTGGGTGTGCACGTCGAGCACCTGGTCGGCGAGGACGGTTGCGGCCGTGCCGTCGACGTAGACAACCGCACCGTCGCGCTCCACGGTTTCCTCGCCCTCGGCCGGCTCCGTTGCGTCCGCGATCGCGATCTCGACCTCGCCGTCGACCTCCTCCGCGGTGATGCGCAGCGGCCCGATCTGCTTCAGCGTGTCGACGGCCTCCTCGGCGATCTCCAACATCGTGCGAGTGTACGGGGGATGCGGATCCTGATTGCCGAAGACGAGACCATCATCCGGCTCGACCTGCGCGACCTGCTCGAGCGCTCGGGGCACGATGTCGTCGCCGAGGCACGCGACGGCGAAGAGGCCGTCGCCCTCGCCCGCGAGCACGAGCCCGAGCTCGCGATCATGGACGTGAAGATGCCCCACCTCGACGGGATCGAGGCCGCGAAGAGGATTCTCGACGAACGCCCGATCCCGATCGTGATGCTCACCGCCTACGGCCAGGAAGAGCTCGTCGACCGTGCGGTCGAGGCGGGCGTGTTCGGCTACCTCGTGAAGCCGTTCCGCGAGCAGGACCTCGTGCCTGCGATCGCGACGGCGCGCGCGCGGCACGAGGAGCTTGCCGCCGTGCGGGAACAGGCGGAGTCGCTCGCCGACGCGCTGGCAGCCCGCAAGGCGATCGAGCGCGCGAAGGGCCTGCTGATGGCGAAGGAGGGTCTATCCGAGGCAGATTCGTTCGCCCGGCTCCGGAAGGCGAGCCAGGTCTCCGGGCGTCCGCTGCGGGTGATCGCGGAGGCCGTGATCGATACATTCGACCCCTCATGACCCACACGTTGACACCACCCAGAGAGCGAGCTCGCCGCGGCACGGGCTCGGGCACCGGCGGCGCGTGGCGCGTGATCGTGCTGAACGACGAGCACAACACGTTCGAGGGTGTCGCCTTCGCGCTCGCGCAGACCATTCCGGGAGTCGACTACGACAAGGGCATGGCGCTCGCCACGAAGATCCACTCGACCGGGCAAGCGATCGTCTGGTCGGGTCACCGCGAACTGGCCGAGCTCTACCACGCGCAACTCGAGGGCTACGGGCTGACTCTGGCGCCGCTCGAGGCGTGAGCACCGGTCCTTCGAATGCGCCGGCGCTCGCGGGAATCCGCCGCGTGTTCGACGCTTTCGGCGGCGGCGACCCGCGCGCGCTCTTCGAGGTGATCGCAGAAGACGCCGTCTGGATCGTGAACGGCACGGTTCCAGTGGCCCAGGAATACGTCGGGCGCGAACGGATCTTCGAGCTCTTCCGCGAGACGCGGCGGCTCACCGACGGGACCTACCTCAGTGAGTTGCGTTGGTCGCTCGCCGACGACGAGCATGCCGTCGCCGTCTATCGGGCGCGCGGGCGGCGACTCGGTCGCGAGCTCGACATCGACCAGGTGCTCCTGATTCTCCACCGGGATGGCGTGTGGCGGGAGATAACGGCGATCCCTGCTGACCCACCCGCGTTCGAGCGCTTCTGGGCGTGAGGGTCGGCGTCCAGCTTCCCGAGGTCGAGCGCGAGGTGCGCTGGCCCGAGCTCGTTGCGATCGCGCGCGCTTCCGAGCAGTGCGGCTTCGACTCGCTGTGGGTCGGAGACCACCTCCTCTATCGCGATGACGGCCGCGCCGAGCGCGGCCCGTGGGATTGCTGGACGACGCTCGCCGGCCTTGCCGCCGTGACCGAGCGCGCCGCGCTCGGGCCGCTCGTCGCGTGCACGGCGTTCCATCCCCCGGGAATTCTCGCGCGGCAGGCGGCAGCGGTCGACGAGCTGAGCAACGGGCGGCTCGTCGCCGGCCTCGGTGCCGGTTGGAACGAAACCGAGTTCGGCGCGTTCGGGCTGCCCTTCGACCACCACGTCTCACGGTTCGAGGAAGCCTTCACGATCATCAGGCGACTGCTCCGCGGTGAGCACGTGACCTTCTCCGGGCGTTTCCATTCGACCGATGACGCCGTCCTGCTGCCGCCTCCGCGACGGTCGCCGAAGCTGATGATCGGCGCGAATGCGCCGCGGATGCTCTCGATCACGCTGCCACACGTCGACGTCTGGAACACCTGGTTCACGGCCTACGGGAACACCGCCGACGGATTCGCGCGGCAGAACGCGGCGATCTCGATTGCCGCGGAGCGCGCGGGACGCGATCCGGCCGGGCTCGAGCGGAGCGCATGCGTCCTCGTGGAGACGGACGGCGCGGGCGAGCGACCGCGTGATGTCGAGGCGGTGCCGGCGGAGCAGCTCGCCGCGCATCTTCGCGCCCTCGCGGACGCGGGAGCCGACGAGGCCATTCTCGTCCTCGACCCGATCAGCGAGCAGTCGGTCCGGTCGGTCGCACGGCTCCTCTAACCGGCGCCGGGCGCCGGGCGTTCGTCCCGGAGCAGTCCCCACAGGAGCAGGTCGACGCGCCGGCCTCGCTCGAAGTTGCGACGACGCATCGTTCCCTCGAAGCCGTACCCGAACCTCTCGGCGATCCGGGGGACGGCTTCGTTCTCCGGCAGGGCGGTCATCTCCATCCGTTCGAGGGCGAGCTCGTCGAACGCCCAGGCGAGGACGAGGGCAAGTGCGCGGCTCAAGACGCCACGGCGGCGCGCGGCCGGCACGATCCAGAATCCGGTCTCGGCGCGCCGGTTCTTCCAGTCGCAGCTGTGAAGCATGATCGTGCCGAGAAAGGCGTCGCTCTCGCCGTCGGCGATCGCGAGCTCCCAGCTGCGCAACTCGGGAGGGCCCGTCCACGCAGCGTCGACCCGGCGCTGAACGTCGGCCGCGTCGGGCTCCCGCTCGTACCCGAGCAGGTTCGCAAGCTCGGGGTCGTCGCGGAACGCTGCGACGTACGGGTTGATGTCGGCGACAGAGAGCTGCCGGACGGTGACGACTCCGTCGCGGAGGTCCGGGACCGTCAGGTTTGCGCCTCCTCGAAGACGCTCTCCCAGCGATCAAGCAGCGCTGCGAGGGCTTCGCGCGCGTCGCGGTGTGCGGCGAGCAGCGCGACGTCGCCCCAGTCGGCAGCGAGCTTCTGCTCGAGCTCCGCGACGCGTTCCTCCGCCTGCGCGACCTCGAGCTCGACGAGCTCGAGTGCGGTCGCCTTCGGCTTCGCCGGCCTCCGTGCCTTTTCGCGCTTCGGAGGCGGCGAAGGCGGCGCCGGTGCAGGCGACGCGTCGCCGGCCTGCGCGCGTGCGTAGTCGGCCCACCCGCCGGGAAAGGAGACGATTCTCTTGTCCTCGACGGCGAGCAGGCGACTCGCCACGGCGTCCAGGAGCGCCCGGTCGTGCGAGACGAGCAGAACCGTGCCGGGAAACGCCTCGAGGGCGATCTCGAGCGACTCGCGCGACTCCAGGTCGAGATGGTTCGTCGGCTCGTCGAGGACGAGGAAGTTCGCTCCGGACGCGACCACGATCGCGAGCGCGAGCCGGCGCCGTTCGCCCCCGGACAGGACGGCGACCGGCTTTTCGTGCTCGTCCCAGCCTGAAAAGAGGAAACGTCCGAGGAGATTCTGGGCGTCGGGGCGCTTCAGCCCGGTCCCCGACATCACCGCATCGAGCACCGAGCCGCGCTCGTCGAGCTCGGCCTCGTGCTGCGAGAAGTACGCGAGTTCGACACCGTGCCCCAGCCGCACCTTGCCGCGCGCCGGCTCGCGCAGTCCGAGAATCGTCTCGAGCAGCGTGGTCTTGCCCGAGCCGTTCGGGCCGACGAGCGCGACGTGCTCGCCACGCTCGATCGCGAATGACGTGTCGACAAGGAGTTGCTTGTCGCCGGCGCGGATCGACAGCCCCTCGGCGACCACGACGTCGCGGCCCGAGCGAGGCGGCTTCAAGAAATCGAACCCGAGCGCGCGCCGGCGCTCGTCCGGCATCTCGACGCGCACCTTCTTGATGCGGTCGATCTGCTTCAGCTTCGCCTGGGCCTGCTTCGCCTTCGACGCCTTCGCCCGGAACCGTTCGACGAAGCGCTCGAGTCGCGCGATCTGCTCGGCCTGCCTCGCGGCCGTCTTCACGAGATGAATCGATCGCGCCGCCTGCTCGCGCCGCCACACGTGCCACGCACCCGGGAAATACACGGACTTGCCGCCCTCGAGCTCGAGGACGGCCGTCGTCACCGCCTCGAGAAACCAGCGATCGTGCGCCACGAGGATCACGGCCGCATCGAGCGTCTTCAGCATGCCTTCGAGCCACTCGAGCGACTCGATGTCCAGGTGGTTCGTCGGCTCGTCGAGGAGCAGGAGGTCGGGTTGCGAGGCGAGCGAACGTGCGAGTGAGGCACGTGTGAGCTCGCCCCCGGAGAACGTGGAGACCTGCCGGTCGAGGTCTGCGTCCGTGAATCCGAGGCCGCGCACTACGGCGGCGGCACGGTCACGCCAGTCGTAACCCCCTGCGTGCTCGAGTCTCGCCTGGGCTGCGGAATAACGGCGGAGCGTCGCGGGGTCGTGCACGCCGTCCGCCATCGCGCGTTCGAGCACGCGCAGCTCTTCCTCGACCGCCGCGAGGTCGGCCGTCCCTGCGAGGACGTACTCGCGCAGCGGCCGGGAGCTCTGGGCCGGCGGACGCTGGTCGTGCAACGAGATTCGCGTCCCGCGCTCGAGCGCCAGCTCCCCTCCCTCCAGGGAGACCTCGCCCGCAAGCGCGCGCAGGAGGGTCGTCTTGCCGGCCCCGTTTGGGCCCGCGAGTGCCAGCCGGTCCGAGCGCTCGACCTTGAACGACACGCCGTCGAAGAGCGTCTCGCCCGAGAGCTCCTTCCGGAGGGAGGATGCGATCACGACCGCCACGTCCTTGAAAGTATCTGGTGATGCGCCTCGGACTGACCGCACGAATCCTCATCGCCGGGGGGATCGTCGTCGCCGTCCTCGTCGTCGAGTTCGTCCTGATCGTGCACTCGGACCAGTCGGCCAGGCGATCAACGGATCGAGAGCAGCGCGCCGAGCAGACCGTTGTTGCCGGCGTGCGAGCCGAGGAGCTCGTGCTCGATCTCGAGACCGGCTCGCGTGGCTATGTGATCACGCACGACGCGAGCTTCCTCCGGCCGTGGCGCCAGGCGCAGCGCGATCTGCCCGCCCAGTCGCGCCTGCTGATGAGCCTCGTCGACGAGACGTGGGCGGATCGATTCGACCGCGCCTGGCGCGCCTACGTCCGCGAGTGGTCCCTGCCGATCGTCCGGCTGGCCTCGGTGAGCCCGAGGCGCGCGGCGAAGCGAATCGCGACGCAAGAGGGGAAGGGGCGCGTCAACGCGATCACGCGGCTGATCGACCCGAATCTGCAACGGATGGATCAGCTCGCCGCACGCGAGCGAGCGTCGGTCGACCACGACGAGACGCGGGGCATCGAGATCGGCGTCGCCGGGATCGCCGTCACCGTTCTGCTCTTCCTCGCGATCGTCGCCTACTTCCTGCGGACGGCCGTCGCGCCGATCCGGCGAATCGTCGAGGCGACCGAGCAGGTCGCAGCCGGCGGCTTCGGGATCGAGGTCCCGGAGGAGGGCGCAGGCGAGGTGGGTCAGCTCGCGACCGCGTTCAACGAGATGTCGCGCTCGCTCACGGGGCACCAGCGGGAGCTTGCCGACCAGAATGTCGACCTCGAGCGGCTTGCGAATGTCCTCCGCGCCGTGCTCGATTCGACGGTCGACGGCATCCTGCTGTCGGACGTCGACGGCAACGTGCAGCTCGCGAACCGCCCGGTGGTCAAGCTCACGCGCGACTTCGGCATGACCTTCGACGGTCCGGTCGTCGATCGCCTCCTGTCGGTCGCCGGGCGCATGGCCGATCCCGAGAAGTACAGGCGGGCAATGGAGAGCCTGCGGGCAAATCCGAACGAGCCGACGTTCGACGAGTTCGAGGACGCCGTTAGCGGCCGCGTCTTTCAGGGCTTCACCGCGCCCGTGCAGGACGACAGCGGGGGGTTTCTCGGGCGCATCTGGACGCTGCGCGAGGTGACGCAGCAACGTGAGCTCGACCGACTGAAGGATGATTTCGTGGCGACCGTCTCCCACGAGCTCCGCACACCGCTCACGTCGATGATGGGGTTTCTCGAGATGATCCGCGAAGGTGAGGCGGGCGCGCTCAACGACGAGCAGAAGCGATTCCTCGCGATCGTCTACCGCAGCTCCGAGCGTCTGCAGCGCCTCGTCGGCGACCTCCTCTTCGTCGCGCGTCTCGACGCGAACGGGTTGCAACTGCAGTTCGGCCCGGTCGATGTCGAGGAGATCGCTCGCGAAGCCGCGGAGTCCGCGGCCGCGATCGCTCGCGCCCGGGAGCTCGATCTTCGCGTCGAGCTCGCGCCCATTCTCGGTGTGACCGGTGATCGCGAGCGACTCTCGCAGCTGATCGGGAACCTGATCTCCAACTCGCTCAAATTCACTCCGGCGGGAGGGCGGGTCACGGTGCGCACGTTCGTGACGGGCAGGCGGGCCGTCGTCGAGGTGGAAGACAACGGGATCGGGATCCCCGCCGCCGAGCAGGAACGCCTCTTCGAGCGCTTCTTCCGTTCTTCAACGGCGACCGAGCAGGCGATCCCGGGCACAGGCCTCGGCCTCGTCATCTCGCGTGCGATCGCCGAAGCCCACGGCGGCACGATCAACGTGCGCACCGACGCGGGAGCCGGAGCGTGCTTCCGAGTCGAGTTGCCGCTCGATCCCGCGGAGGTGGCCGCCTGAGGATCGTCGCGCTCGACGTCGGCTCGTCGTCCGTGCGCGCGGTCGCCTACAACGAGCACGGAGACGCTGAGCCGGGAGACGCACACCTCGCCTATGGCGACCTCGACCCCGACCGGCTCGTGTCCGCCTGTCGGGCGGTGCTTGCGCAGGTCGGTGAGGGCGACGCGCTCGCGATTTCGGCCTTCTGGCACTCGCTCGTCCCCCTCGACGCGGGCGACCGGCCGCTTGGCCCGGTGCTCACCTGGCGCGACACGCTCGGTGAGCCGCCGGCGCTCGAGCCGGACGCCTACCACCGGCGAACCGGCTGCTTCCTGCATCCGGCCTACTGGCCCGCAAAGCTTCTTCGCCTGGCGCTCGAAAGGCCCCGCGCCTCCCGGTTCGTGTCCTTCGCCGACTACCTGCTGCTCGAGCTCACCGGCGAGCTCCAGACGACGGTCTCGATGGCATCGGGCACCGGTCTCTTCGATCCCAACGCACTCGACTGGGACGACGAGACGCTTGCCGCGTCCGGTGTCCGGCGCGGGCAGTTGCCGCCGGTGGCAGCGGAGCACGCTGCGCTTGTCTTTCCGGCGCTCGGCGACGGTGCCTGCTCGAACGCCGGCGTAGGTGCGCTCGAACGCGGGCGGGTCGCGCTGACGATCGGGACCTCCGGAGCTGCACGCGTCGTCTACCGCGCTCCCGCGACCGAGGCAAAGCCGGGCCTCTTCCTCTACCGCCTCGACGAGCAGCGTTTCTGCGAGGGCGGCGCGCTGTCGGACGGCGGCAACCTGTACGCGTGGCTTCGGAGCACCCTGCACGAGTTCGACGCCGCGCAGCTTGCCGAGCGCCCCGCGGCGGGGCACGGCCTTCTGTTCTTGCCGTTTCTCGGCGGCGAGCGTTCGCTCGGCTGGGACGCCTCGCGTCGCGGCCTGATCCATGGCCTCTCGTTCGCGACGACGCCGCTCGACCTCGCGCAGGCCGCGCTCGAAGGCGTCTGCTATCGGTTCGCCGCTGTTCTGGACGCGCTCGATGAGGTCGAATCGATCGTGGTGACGGGGGGCGCGCTGCTCGCCAACCCGGCGTGGGTCCAGATCCTCGCCGACGTGCTCGGCCGCCCGCTCGAGGTTTCCGCAGCGCCCGAGGGATCGGCGCGAGGCGCGGCGCTCGTCGCGCTCGAGCGCCTAGGCTTCACGATCCGGCCTGCCCCGATCGCACGGGTTGTCGAACCCCGCAGCGACCGCTACGAAATCCACCGGCACGCGCGGCAGGTACACGAGAGGCAAATGCACATCGAGGAGGGGACATGATCGAGATCGTCGGCGGCGGCCTCGCCGCTGCAAAGCTCGTCGAGGCCTATCGCGAGTCGGGCGGCACCGACGAGATCACGATCTGGTCGCAAGACCGGCATGGGCCGTATCACCGGCCGCCGCTTTCGAAGCGCGTTCTGCGCGGCGAGGCCGAAGCGGAGGCGAGCCTCGTGCATCCGCACGAGTGGTACGCCTCGAACGGCGTCGACCTGCGCCTCGGCGAGACGGTCTCCTCGCTCGACGCACTGACGGGTGCAACGATCGTGATCGCGACGGGTGCACGGCCCCGAGAGCTTCCCGGAACCGTCGGGCTGCGAACGCTCGACAGTGCAGTCGAGTTGCGGAGACGCGCGGTCGCTGCGCGGACGGCCGTCGTGATCGGCGGTGGGTTCATCGGCTGCGAGGTGACGGCGTCATTGACGGTCGACGGCGTCGCGGTGACGCAGATCGTGCGTGACGAGATGGTGTTCGGCCCGCTCCAGGCGCCGCCGTTCTCCGAAGCGCTGCACGATCTTTTCCGCTCGCACGGCGTCGATCTTCGGCTCGGAACGTCCGACGCGCCCGACGGTGCCGACCTGACGGTTGCCGGCATCGGCGTCGTTCCGAACGTCGAGCTCGCGCAGGACGCAGGCCTCGAGGTGCGAAGCGGAATCGTCGTCGACGAGCGCTTTCAAACAGCCCAGCGCGGTCTGTACGCGATCGGTGACGTCGCCGAGTTCTACGACCCGCTCTATCGGCGGCATCGGCGCATCGAGCACTGGTCGAACGCCGCGTACCACGGCACGACGCTCGGACAGATCCTTGCGGGCGAGGACGTGCGGTACGACACCGTCTCGTCGTTCTTCTCGGAGCAGTTCGGGCAGGCGTTCAAGGTCTTCGGCGACTCCACGGGCCACAACGACACGGCCCTCGAAGGGGACTTTCATGACGACCGGGCGGTCTTTCGCTTCTTGAAAGGAGGCGCTGTGATCGCGGCGGTCCTGAAGGGCCTGGACGAGAACGCCGAGGCGGCGCTGAAGGACGAGATCCGAGCCGGCGCAGCATCAAGCCACGATGAGGCTTGATCTGATCCATCCCCACAGGCAACCCAATCCACATCAAGCCTCCAGCCGTTACGCTCGCGGGAAGCGACCGTGAGGAGGACTTGTTGGCGACTACGGAGATCGAACGCCTCTCGATCGACACGATCCGCACCCTGTCGATGGACGCGGTTCAAAAGGCAGGGGTCGGTCATCCGGGCACGGCGATGGCGCTCGCGCCGCTTGCCTACCTCCTGTACGGCGAGGTTCTGCGCCATAACCCGGCGAGCCCACACTGGGCCAATCGCGACCGTTTCGTCCTGAGCGCCGGTCACGCCTGCGTTCTCCAGTACTCCGCGCTTCATTTGACGGGATACAACCTCTCGCTCGAGGAGCTGAAGCGCTTCCGCCAGTGGAACTCGGCAACGCCGGGGCATCCCGAGTTCCGCCACACCGACGGCGTCGAGATCACGACGGGGCCGCTCGGGCAGGGCTTCGCGAACGGCGTCGGTATGGGGATCGCCGAGCGATTCCTCGCAGACACGTTCAACCGGCCCGGGCACGACGCGATCGTCGACCATCGGGTCTACGCGATCTGCTCCGACGGCGATCTGATGGAGGGCCTCTCCTACGAGGCGGGCTCGATCGCCGGCACGAACGGCCTCGGCAAGCTGATCTATTTCTACGACGACAACCACATCACGATCGACGGCACAACGCGGATCTCGTTCACCGAGGATCGCGCGCTTCGCTTCGAAGCGCTCGGCTGGCACGTGCAGACGGTCGCCGACGTCAACGACCTCGACGCACTGCGCGGCGCGATCGCCGCGGCGCAGGCCGAGACCGCCCGCCCTTCGATCGTGATCGTCCACTCGCACATCGCCTTTGCTGCGCCGCACGCAGTCGATACCGCGAAGTCGCATGGCTCGGCGCTCGGTCCCGAGGAGGTTGCGGCCACGAAGAAGGCACTCGGCTGGGATCCCGAGCAGCACTTCTACGTCCCCGAGGAGGTCTACGCGCACCTGAATCGCGTCGACCGCGGCAATGAGCTCGAGAGCGGTTGGCGCTCGAGGTTCGACCTCTGGTCCGGCGCGTTTCCCGAGTTGCGCGAGCGATGGGACGCCGCCTACGAGGGTCGCATCGGCGCCTGGACGCCACCGGCCTTCGAGGCGGGCGAGGAGATTGCGACGCGCGATGCGGGCAAGCAGGTGATGCAGGCGTTCAAGGGCGCGGTGCCGACCATGATCGGCGGCGCCGCAGACCTGGTCGAGTCGACGAAGACCGAGTTCGAAGGCGGCGGTCTCTTCTCGTCGCAATGGAGCGGGCGCAACATTGCGTTCGGCATCCGCGAACACGCCATGGGCTCGATCGTGAACGGCATCGGCGCTCACGGCGGCTGTGTGAAGCCGTACGGCTCGACCTTCCTCATCTTCAGTGACTACATGCGGCCCGCCGTGCGGCTCTCGGCGCTGATGCACCTGCCGGTGCTCTGGGTGTGGACGCACGACTCGGTCGGGCTCGGCGAGGACGGCCCGACCCATCAGCCGGTCGAGACCTACGCCTCCCTCCGTGCGATCCCGAACCTCTGGTTCATGCGCCCTGCGGATGCGAACGAGACGGCTGAAGCATGGCGCGTCGCCCTCGAGCGCACGGACGGGCCTGTGGCCTTCTCGCTCTCGCGCCAGAAGGTGACGACACTCGACCGCACGGACCTCGCTCCCGCGTCGTCAGTGGAGCGCGGCGCCTACACGCTTTGGGAATCGACCCCTTCGCCCGAGCTGATCCTGATCGGGACCGGTGCCGAGGTCGGGCTGACGCTCGAGGCCGGGCGCAAGCTCGCCGCCGCGGGCACCGCGGTTCGAGTCGTGTCGATGCCGTGTTGGGAGCTCTTCGAAGCGCAGCCTGCGGAGTACCGTGACGAGGTGCTGCCGCCCGCTGTGCGTGCACGCCTGTCGGTCGAGCCGGGCGTCGAGCTCGGCTGGTCGAAGTGGGTCGGCGACCGCGGCGACTCGATCTCGATCGAGCACTACGGCGCGTCGGCGCCCGGCGAGACCGTGCTTTCCGAGTTCGGCTACAACCTCGACAACGTCGTCGCGCGTGCGTCGGCGCTCGTTGGGCGAGAGCCGTGAAGCTCGCGCTCGCCTTCGATCACCGCGGCGTTCACCTGCGCGACGCAGTCCTCGAGGCGGTTGCGGGGCACGAGATCCTCGACTTCGGGACGGACACCGACGCCGTGCGCATCGACTATCCGGACAAGGCGCGCGAGGTGGGCGAGGCGATCCAGCACGGCGCTGCCGAGCGGGCGATTCTCGTCTGCGGCTCGGGCGTCGGAGCGGCGGTGGCTGCCTGCAAGCTGACCGGGATTCGCGCCGCAATCTGCCACGACTCCTACAGCGCGCACCAGGGTGTCGAGCACGACGACATGAACGTCTTGTGTCTCGGGTCGGAGATCGTGGGGCCGTCGCTCGCACGAGAGTTGGTGGAGGCATTCTTGAACGCGACGTTCGACGGCGGGGAGCGCTACCTGGCGCGCCTGCAGAAGGTCGCCGACCTGGAAAGGACGATGAAAGATGGCGAAATCACGGCTGCATGAGGTCGCGGCGCGGGGTCAGTCGGTGTGGTTCGACACGCTCTCGCGGACGCTCGTCGAATCGGGTGGCCTGAAGAAGATGATGGCCGCCGACGCCGTCACCGGCGTCACCTCGAACCCATCGATCTTCCAGAAGGCGCTCTCGGAGGGCGACGCCTACGACGAGCAGATCAAGGAGCTTCTGACGGTCTCGGATGACCCTTCGGAGATCTTCTTCAGGCTCGCGCTCGAGGACATCCGCAATGCCTGCGACGTCCTGAAGCCCGCCTACGACGCGTCGGATGGGAACGACGGGTATGTCTCGATGGAGGTCGAGCCCGGGATCGCCTACGACACCGTGAAGACGTTCGAGCAGGCGCGCTGGATCGCAAAGGAGGTCGACCGTCCGAACTTGATGGTGAAGATCCCCGCGACGATGGCGGGCCTGCCGGCGATCGAGGACTGCACGGCGAAGGGCACCTCGATCAACATCACGCTGATCTTCTCGCTCGCGCGCTATCAGGCGGTCGTCGAGGCCTATTTGCGCGGTCTCGAGCGACTCGTCGCGAGCGGCGGCGACCCGTCGAAGATCGCATCCGTCGCGTCCTTCTTCGTCTCGCGTGTCGACACTGAGGCTGACAAGCGGCTCGAGGCGCTCGGCAACTCAAAGCTCCAGGGCAAGCTCGCGATCGCGAATGCGAAGCTCGCCTACCAGCACTACCTCGAGGCGTTCGCCGGGCCGCGCTGGGAGTTTCTCGCCGGCAAGGGTGCGCGCAAGCAGCGGTGCCTCTGGGCCTCGACCTCGGCGAAGAACCCCGCCTACCGCGATGTGATCTACGTCGAGGAGCTGATCGGCCCCGACACGGTGAACACAATGCCGCTCGAGACGATCGAGGCCTTCCAGGATCACGGTGAAGTGCGGGGCGATACGGTGCTGGAGGGCTTAAAAAAGGCGCAGGTGCTGCTCGACGAGCTGCGCGACGCAGGCGTCGACTACGACGACGTGGTCGAGACGCTCGAGCTGGAAGGCGTCCAGAAGTTCGCCGACGCGTTCACCGAGATCACGGACAGCATTCGTACGAAGCGCGGGGCGCTGGCCGCAGCATGAGCAGCGATCTCGTCGAGCGCATCTGGGGGCGCGACCCGACCGTCTGGACGGGCAGTGGTGAGGCGAGGTGGCTCGGCTGGCTCGACGAGCCGTGGCGTATGCGCGAGGACATCGACCTGCTGCTTGGCTTCGCCGACTCGGTCGTCGACCGGATCGATGCGGTGGTGCTGCTCGGGATGGGCGGCTCGTCGCTCGCGCCGGAAGTGCTGAAACAGACGTTTCGTCAGGAGACCTTCCACGTCCTCGACACGACCCACCCGCAGGCGATCCGCGACCTCGAGGCGAAGCTCGATCTTTCGCGCACCCTCTTCATCTCGGCATCGAAGTCGGGCTCGACGCTCGAGACACGTTCGCACACCGATTACTTCTGGGAGCGCAACCCGCGCGGAGAGAACTGGGCCGCCATCACCGACCCGGGCTCCGGTCTGGAAACATTCGCGCGAGAGCGGGAGTTCGCCGCCGTGTTCTTCGGCGAGACGACGATCGGAGGCCGCTACTCCGCCCTGTCGGCGTTCGGGATGGTGCCCGCGGCTCTGATGGGCGTCGACGTCGGGCGCCTCCTCTCCCGGGCGCAGGAAATGGCCGACGCCTGTCATCTGGCCGAGGGCAATCCCGGTCTCGAGCTCGGTCTCGCACTCGGCGAGGGCTGGCGTGATGGTCGCGACAAGGTGTGCATCTCGCCGAACCCGGGTGGCTTCGGCCTCTGGGTCGAGCAGCTGATCGCGGAGTCGACAGGCAAGCAGGGCAAAGGCCTGATTCCGGCTCCCGAGGAGCCCGCCGCCGGCCCCGACCGGCAGGCGCAGGAGGTGCGGGCAGGTGACGAGTACGAGCTCGGCCAGGAGTTCTTCCGCTGGGAGTTCGCAACCGCAGTCGCCGGCTCGATCCTCGGGATCAACCCCTTCGACCAGCCCGACGTGCAGTCGGCGAAGGACAAGACGCGCGAAGTCCTCGCCGGCGGATCACAACCCGACATCGAGCCGCACGGCTCCGCAGACGAGCTCTATGCGCAGGCGACGCCGGGTGACTATGTGTGCATCCAGGCGTTCGTCAATCCGACTCCTCGAAACGAGGTCAGGGTGCTCGACCTCGCGGCGGAGGCGCGTGCCGCCACCGGTTGTGTCGTCACCCACGGCTTCGGCCCGCGCTACCTGCATTCGACGGGCCAGCTGCACAAGGGCGGGCCTGCGACGGGGCTCTACCTGCAGATCGTCGATGAAACCGGGGACGAGCTTCAGATCCCCGGCCAGCCGTTCGGGTTCGGGAAGCTGATCCGCGCGCAGGCGGCGGGCGACTTCGAGTCGCTCAAGGAGCGCGGCCGCCGGGTCGCGCGCATTCAGATGGAAGGGAGCACTTGATGCAACTGGGCATGATCGGTCTTGGCCGGATGGGCAGCGGCATGACGAAGCGGCTCGAGGAGCACGGGCACGAGCTCAAGACCTACGACCCCAGGGTCGCATCGACGGCGAAGACGCTCGGCGCCCTGAAAAAACAGCTCGACGCGCCGCGGCACGTGTGGATGATGATCCCGGCCGGCGAGATCACCGAGAAGACCTTTCAGCAGTTGCTGAAGATCCTCGAGCCTGGCGACACGATCATCGACGGTGGCAACTCGAACTTCCGTGACTCGCAGCGCCGCTACAAGGAGGCGCGCAGGCAGAAGATCTCGTTCATCGATGTCGGCGTGTCCGGCGGGGTCTGGGGCCTCGAGGTCGGGTTCTGCCTGATGGCGGGGGGAGACAAGGCGACCGCGAAGCGGCTCGAGCCGATCTTTCGAGCCCTTGCGCCGGCGGACGGTTACTCGCACGTCGGTCCCTCCGGTGCGGGTCACTTCGTGAAGATGGTGCACAACGGCATCGAGTACGGGCTGATGCAGGCCTACGCGGAGGGCTTCGAGGTTATGAAGGCCTCCGAGTTCGAGCTCGACCTGCATGAGATCGCAGGCATCTGGCGCTACGGCTCAGTCGTCCGCTCCTGGCTGCTCGAGCTGTTGCACGCTGCGTTCGAGAAGGAGGGGTCGCAGCTCGAGAAGATCCGCGGCTTCGTCGAAGACTCCGGCGAGGGTCGCTGGACGATCGCCGAGGCGATCGCCGAGGACGTGCCGGTTCCCGTGATCAGCGCTGCGCTCTTCGCGCGCTTTGCGTCGCGTCAAGACGAGTCGTTCGCAGCGAAGGTCAATGCGGCGCTTCGCAATCAGTTCGGCGGCCACGCGGTAAAAGCGGTCGCGAAGGCCAAGACGCAGCAGCAGGATCCGCGCGCGTGACAGCACCTCCCGACGACGTGAATCCGCTCCTCGAGGGGCTGCGCTTACGTCGCCGCCCCGACCCGTGCGTCCTCGTCATCTTCGGCGCCTCCGGCGACCTGACGTCGAAGAAGCTCATGCCCGCGCTCTACGCACTTGCGTCCCGCAAGCTGCTGCCCGAGAAGTTCGCAGTCGTCGGCGCTGCACGCACCGAAGAGACCGACGAGGAGTTCCGCGACCGTATGAAGCAGGCGGTCAGAGATCACGCGCGCGACGCCTTCGACAAGACGACCTGGGACGAGCTCGCCGCCGGCATGCACTACACGACCCTCGACTTCTCGGACGAGGCGGCGGAGGACCAGCTGGCCGAGCTCTTGACGAAGATCGACAAGGAACGGGGAACGCTGGGCAACCGGATGTACTACTTCGCCGTTCCGCCGTCGGCGATCGGGACACTCGTCGAGGAGATCGGCGCGCGTCGCGGTGCCGAAGGCTGGGTCCGCCTGATCATCGAGAAGCCGTTCGGGCACGACCTTGCGTCCGCGCTCGCGCTGAACGTCGAGATCAAGCAGCACTTCACGGAGGCAGAGGTTTTCCGGATCGACCACTACCTCGGCAAGGAAACCGTTCAGAACATGCTCGCCCTTCGCTTCGCGAACGGCATCTTCGAGCCGATCTGGAATCGTCAGTTCATCGACCACGTGCAGATCACCGTCGCGGAGTCGATCGGCATCGAGGGACGGGCGGGATACTACGAATCGGCGGGAGCGATCCGCGACATCTTCCAGAACCATCTCCTGCAACTCGTCGCGATCGCCGCGATGGAGCCCCCGATCGACTTCACCGCCGATTCGGTTCGCAACGAGAAGGTGAAGGTCTTGAAGTCTCTTCATACGCCTGGGCCAAAGCACGTCGTGCGAGGCCAGTACGGCTCGGGGTTCGTCGAGGGTGAGGAAGTGGTCGGCTATCGGGAGGAGGAGGGCGTCGCGCCGGCCTCGCTCACGGACACGTTCGTCGCCGCCAAGCTCTTCGTCGACAACTGGCGTTGGGCCGACACCCCGTTCTACGTGCGAATGGGGAAGCGGCTCGCGCGGCGCGAGACGACGATCGCGATCCAGTTCAAGCGCGCGCCGCACCCGCCGTTCGAAGACGGCGCGGCAGAAGGACTGCGACCCAACGTGCTCTTGATCCACGTGCAGCCGAACGAGGGGGTGTCCCTCGCAATCGGAGCGAAGGTCCCGGGTCAGGGCATGACGATCCGCACCGTGCACATGGACTTCCTCTACGGGGGCGCGTTCCGTGAGGGCCTGCCGGATGCGTACGAGCGGCTGATTCTCGATGCGATGCTCGGCGACGCGACACTGTTCACCCGCTCGGACGAGATCGAGGAGCAATGGGCGCTCGTCGACGCAGTCGTCGCGTTCTGGCAGCGCGACCGTCCGATGTTCCCGAACTACGCGGCCGGCACATGGGGACCGGCGACCGCCGACGAGCTGCTGCATCGCGACGGTCGATCCTGGAGGCGCCATTGACGAGCGCACCGTTGATCGAGGAGGACTGGACCGGCGAGAACGTCACCGTCTCCGAGATCGAGCGCGAGCTCGCGCGACTGCGCGACGCCACATCCACCGCGGGCGGGCAGCCGAATCTGCGCACGTCGGTGATGACGCACATCGCGTGGGTGCCGCCCGACTGGAAGAACGTCGCCGAGGAGACACTCGCAGGCATGGCGGAGCGTCATCCCTCGCGCACCTTGCTGCTCGTACCGGAACGGGAGGGGCCTGACGGGATCGACGCCCAACTCTCGATTCGCTGCTTCCCCGTCGGTGACCGCGCCGTGTGCGGCGAGGTGATCGAGCTCGTCCTACGGGGCGCGCGCGCGCTCGCACCGGCCTCGATCGTGCTGCCGCTTCTGATTTCGGATCTCCCCGTCTTCTGCCGGTGGCGCGGCGAGCCGGTGTTCGACTCGGCCGAGTTCGACCAGATGATCGAGATCGTCGACCGTTTGGTCGTCGATTCGAGCGAGTGGGCAGATCCGCGCTCGGACGAGCTGCAGATGGCGTTCGACCGAACAGCGGTCTCCGATATCGCCTGGGCGAGGACGCTGCCGTGGCGGTCCGAGCTCGCTCGCTACTGGCCGGGGATTCGCGAGCAGGAGATCCACATCCGCGGGCCTCGCGCGGAGGGAGGGCTCCTGCGAGGGTGGCTGAACGCGCGGCTCGACCGCGCGATCAGGCCGGTCGACGAGGGTAAGCAGCTGATTGTGCGGCTCGGGGGCGAGAAGCTGCCGCCGCCGCGCGACCCCGACCTCGGCCCGAGCGATCTCCTGAGCGCCGAGCTCGACCGCTTCGGCCGTGACCCGGTCTACGAGGAGGCGGTGCGCGCGGCAAGCGGCTGAGACCTCATGTGCGCGACGAGGCCGCGGCGTACGTCGAAGGACATAAACACGTGGTCGCACGATGTGCGCGCTCGCGCTGCGCGACGAGGTGTCAGACACCGGCCGGCTGGCACCGGCCAGGTCATCCGGCGCCGAAGGATGTCGAGCCGGCTCGTGGGGACAGGCAAGCGCACCGATCGTCGGCTGCCGACGGCGAGCGTGCTTGCCCGTCGCGGCGGGACAGGCAAGCTCACGGATCGTTGTCTGACACTAGCGTGTCCGTTCAGGGCGAGACCACCGGGTGACGAGGTCACGGTCAAACACCGGCAGGCCGGCACCGGCGAGGTCACCCGGCGCCGAGGAGCGCGACGGCCTCGTCGTGCAGCAGGCTGTTCGTCGCGACGAAGCTGCCGAGCTCGTGCGGCTCGCCGCCCGTGAACGTGCTGCAGCGGCCGCCTGCCTCCTCGACGAGGATCTGCACCGCCGCGTAGTCCCAGACGTGCACGACGGGGTCGCACGCGATGTCGACCGCGCCTTCCGCGACGAGGCAGTACTGCCAGAAGTCCCCGAGCCCACGATTCGACCAGGCTCGTTGCACGAGGGTCCGCCAGCCGTTCGGCATGCGCCGTGCCGAGGTGGTGGTGATCGCGCAGTCCTCGACCCGCGCCATCGACGACACGTGGCAGCGCTCGCCGGTCGCAAACGCGCCCTCCCCGCGGATTGCCCACCATCGCCGTCCCAGCGCCGGCGCGGACACGAGGCCGACCTCGACGGCTCCGTCGCGCTCCAGGGCGAGCAGCGTTGCCCAGATCGGTACGCCCCGGACGTAGGACTTCGTGCCGTCGATCGGGTCGACGATCCACCTGGCGTCGCCGCCGTCGTCGCCGAATTCCTCGCCGAGCACCCCCTCGCCCCGCCCGGATGCCCGCACGCGATCACGGATCGCCTCCTCGGTGTTGCGATCGGCTTCGGACACGGGCGTGAGGTCGGGCTTCGTCTCGACTCGGAGATCGACTGAGCGGAAGTGGCGCATCGTGACCGTGTCCGCAAGGTCGGCCAGCTCCTGCGCGAAGTCGAGTGCCGCGGCGTTCAAGACTCAGTCGAGCCAGAGGTACACGAGCGCGACGCCAACCGTGCCACCGAAGAGCACGCAGAAGAGACCGAAGAGCCCCCAGCCCCACTGCATGTTCTTCCGCGCGATTGCTGCATCGGTTTGCGGATCGACCGTCAAAGCGCCACGTCCACGGCCATCGCGATGAAGAGAAGAGCGAGATAGAGGAGCGAGTAGTGGAAGAGGCGAACAGCGGCGACGCGCTCCATCGTGCGTCGAAGCTCGAGCGCGTACCAGGCGAAGATCCCGCCGAGCACAGCTGCCGAGAGCCCGTACACGAGCCCGAAGACGCCGAACGCGACGGGCGCGATGCTCACTGCGACGAGCAGCGCCGTGTACCGGACGATCTGTCGCGCCGTCTCGCGGTCACCCTTTGCAACCGGGAGCATCGGCACGCCGGCGCGCGCGTAGTGCTCCTTGATCATCAGCGCAAGCGCCCAGAAGTGCGGCGGCGTCCACACGAAGACGACGACAAACATCGCAAGGGCCGCCCAGCCCAGATGGCCGCTGGCGCTCGCATACCCGACGAGCGGCGGTACCGCCCCGGCCGCGCCACCGATGACGATGTTCTGCGGGGTCGAGCGCTTGAGCCACCGCGTGTAGACGAGGACGTAGAAGAGATTGCCCGCGAGTGCGAGCAACGCCGTCGGCAGGTTGACGAGCGAATCGAGCAGGACGAACGAGAAGGCCGAGAGGGCGAGCCCGAACTCAAGCGCGCGTTCCGGGAGCACTCGGCCCGAGGCGACCGGCCGCGCCATGGTGCGCGGGCCCATCAACTTGTCGATGTCCCGGTCGAGGTAGTGGTTCAACGCCGACGCGCCGCCGCAGGCAAGTGCGAGGCCGGCCATCGTGGCTGCGAACGCGGCCCACCCCGGTACGCCGCTCGCGCCGACGAACGTGCCGGCCCCTCCTGTCAGCAGCAGGAGCGACATGATGCGCGGCTTGGTGAGCGTCACGTAGTCGCGCCAGGGCGCCCGGTCCGCATGGCGCTGGAGCGTGCGCGCTGCGACGAGCACCGCGGCGGCGAGGGCGAGCGACGCGAAGAAGAGGTGCACGTCTCGACCCACCAGGAGAGCCGCAAGCCCGAAGAAGACGAGGGCCGCGAGCGCGGGTGCAAGCAGCCGGCGGGCCGAGACCCAGGCGATCGCGGCGAGCGCGGCGAGGGGCGGCAACGCGATGGCGGCGAGGACGCGATGTGCCGTGCCCCAGCCCGCCGCGCCGGAGACGACGACGAGGCCGGTTCCTGCGACGGCGACGAGCGCAGTCAGGCGCGCCCACGCTCCCATCAGAAGCCGCGCGTCTCCGCGAGGCGGCGGCGCAGGTCGCGCAGGGGCCGGGCGCTCGTGACGTAGGGGACGTCGTCGAAGTTCCAGGCGGGCGGCGGCGAGGTGGTGTACCACTCGAGCGTGTCTGCGCCCCACGGGTCGTTGCCCGCACGCGGGCCGGTGCGGGTCGTTCTCACCACGTTCACCACGAAGACGAGCATCCCGATTGCCATCACGGCGGAGCCGATCGACGAGGCCATGTTGTAAGCCTCCCACAACCCGTGCGGGTGGTAGGTGTAGTAGCGCCGCGGCATCCCGAGGAGCCCGAGCAGGTGCTGGGGCATGAATGTCAGGTTGAAGCCGAGAAAGACGAGCCAGAAATGCACCTTGCCAAGCCCCTCGTCGAGCAGCCGGCCGAACATCTTCGGCCACCAGTAGTAGAGCCCGCCGAAGATCCCGAAGATGGAGCCGCCGAAGAGCACGTAGTGCAGGTGCGCTACGACGAAGTAGGTGTCGGTGACCTGCCAGTCGATCGGGAACGCGGCGAGGAAGATCCCGGAGAGACCACCGATCGTGAACACGCCGATGAAGCCGAGGCACCACAGGATCGGCGTGTCGAACGAGATGCTGCCGCGCCAGATCGTCGCGAGCCAGTTGAAGATCTTCACGCCCGTCGGGATCGCGATGATCATCGAGCTGACCATGAAGAAGATGTCGAGGCCGATCGGCATGCCGACCGCGAACATGTGGTGCGCCCACACGAGCAGTGAGTAGAACGCGATGCCGACCGTCGAGATCGCGACGGCCTTGTAGCCGAAGATCGGCTTGCGCGAGAAGACAGGCAAGACCTCGGACACGATCCCCATCGCGGGCAGGATCATGATGTAGACCTCCGGGTGCCCGAAGAACCAGAAGACGTGCTGGTAGAGGATCGGGCTCCCCCCATGCGCCGGATCGAAGAAGTGTGTTCCCGCCTGGCGGTCTAGCAGCATCAGCGTCAGGCCCGCCGAGAGGACGGGCAAGACGATCACGAGCAACCAGGCGTAGGTGACGATCGACCAGACGAAGAGTGGGATACGCATCCAAGACATCCCGGGCGTGCGCATGTTGTGCACCGTGACGATGATGTTGATCGCGCCGGCGAGCGACGCGATCGAGAGGATGTGCAAGCTCAGGATCCACAGGTCCTGGCCGTGACCCGGTGAGTGCAGGGTCGAGAGCGGGGTGTATGCGGTCCATCCGCTCGCTGCGGCACCGCCCTTTGCGAAGAAGCTCAGGAAGAGCACGATTCCTCCGAGCACGAAGAACCAGTACGAGAGTGCATTCAGGCGCGGGAACGCCATGTCGCGCGCGCCGATCATCAGCGGTACGAGGTAATTGCCGAAGCCGGCGAGGATGGGGACGACGACGAGGAAGATCATCGTCGTGCCGTGGATCGTGACGACCTGGTTGTAGGAGCTCTTCGTCAAGAACGACTCGTCCGGCGTCAGCAGCTGGGCGCGGATCAGCAGCGCGAGCACGCCGCCGATCGCGAAGAAGATCAGTGAAGTGACGATGTAGAGGATCCCGATCCGCTTGTGGTCGACCGTGGTCAACCAGGACGTGACCTTGCCTCGGCGCCAATCGGCCCGGTACGGACGCACGGCTTCGACGTTGACGGCCATTACTTCCCGCCGGCCTTCGCGTACTGCTTCGTCCACGCGATCAGAGCGTCGATCTGGGCGCCCGTCCAGTTCTTCCCGACGGCCGGCATCAGCCCGCGGCCGTTTCGAAGCAGCGTCTCGATTCCCTTCCGGTCGCGGAGCAGCGAGTTACCCCGCAGTGCCGGCCCGACGTAGGCGTGGTCGAGCTGGTGGCACTTCTGGCAGACGCCCGTCCACTCCTCGTGGCCGAGTTGCGAGCCGCCTGCATTCTCGTTGCGCTGCGCTGTGAACTGGTCGTACTGCGCACGGGGGACGACACGCACCTTCGCCTCCATCAGCGCGTGCTGGATTCCGCACAGCTCCGCGCAACGCGCGATGTACGTCCCCGCCGGGGCCTTGAACCAGGTGTGGTTGGTCTGCCCGGGAATGGCGTCGTACTTGCCGCCGAGGTCGGTCACCCACCAGGAGTGGTTGACGTCGTAGTCGTAGCCCTTGATCGTCTCGTTCACGACCTGATCGGCCGGGGCGATCATGTTGTCGATCGACACGGCACCGTTCGGATAGCGGAAGAGCCAGTAGAACTGATGTCCTTCGATCGTGATCTCGGTCTGGTCAGCCGCCGCCGCTTTCGGTGCATCGGCGATGCCGGGCAGCTTGTAGAAGACGAACGAGCCGATTGCCGCGAGGATCACGACCGGCACCACGGTCCAGATGATCTCGAGCCGCGTCGAGCCGTGAATTTGCGGCCCCTCGGCCGTCCGTGCCCGTTTGCCGCGGCGATACTTGACGATGAACGCGATCAGGGCCCCTTCGACGATCAGGAAGACGATTCCGGTGAAGATCGCGACGAAAATAAACGCGTCGTCGATCCGGTGTGCGTTCGGCGAATGCGCCTCGCCGGGCAGGAATCCGCCGTTGCCCGCGTGGGCAAGCGCGCTCGTCGCGAGTGCGACGATGAACGTTCCGAGTGTGGCAAAGGCGGTCCGGCGCACCCCGGATGGCATCGTATAGAGCGTGGAACCGCGGAGTCAGGTCGAGCTGCCGGAGCACATCACCGGATCGTTCGAGGTGTTCGTGAACGGCGTGCCGCAGGCCGAAGGGGTCGACTACGACCGGGTCGGCAGAAGGCTCGTGTTTCGCCGCGAGCTGGCAGAGGAGGGACGCCTCGGGTTTTGGCGCTGGCTCTCGCTCTTCCTCGGGGTCGCAGGCACCTACCGGAAAAACGACACGGTGGACGTCGTCTTCACGCAGCACGGCCGCCGCTCGGTCGTGAGCCTGCAAGCCCTGTAGCCGCGCGGCCGCGCCTGCTAGCTTCACGCCTCGTGGTCGGCGTCGTCGATCGAACGCGCGCGCTGCGCACGGGTGACGTCCTCACGTCGCCCTTCGCGACGGCCGTCATGCTTTGCCTGCTGACAGCCCTCTCGTTGCTCGTCCGCACGCGGCAACTGAACGCGGGCTTCTGGATCGATGAAGGGCTGTCGGTCGGAATCGCCCATCACCACCTCGCATCGATCCCGGGCCTGCTGCACGAGGACGGGTCGCCACCCGGGTATTACCTGCTTCTCGGCGCCTGGATCCGCCTCTTCGGCGACAGCGAGCGAGCCACCCACACCCTTTCGCTCGTGTTCGCGCTCGGGTGCATTCCGCTCGCGTACGCCGCCGGCCGGGCCCTCTTCGATCGGCCGACTGCGCTCATCTGCGCCCTCCTGGCCGCGTTCGATCCGTACCTCACCTACTACGCGCAGGAAACACGCATGTACTCCGTCGAGGCGGCCCTCTCGCTCGTCGTCGTGCTCGCGTACGTGAACGGGATCTTGCGTGCCGACCGGCGCTGGACGGCCGTCTTCGTCGTGTCGCTCACCGCCATGGTCTACGTGCACAACTGGGCGCTCTTTCTCTGTGTCGGGCTCGCCGCGGCCACGGCTCTCGTTGCGCGGGAGCGCCTTGCCCGGTTCGGCGTCGCTGCCCTCGGCGTCGCGGTGCTCTATGCACCATGGCTGCCGACGCTCCTCACGCAGCTACGTCACACCGGCGCGCCGTGGTCGACGTCCCCGAGCTTCCACGACCTCGTTCTTGCTCCGGGCGCGGTGCTGAGCGGCGATGCAACGCTGATCGCATTCGCGCTCGCTGGCGGCACCGGGCTCGCCGCCGTCTTCCGTCTCCGTAGCGATCCTGACCGGGCGATCATCCTTACGCTCCTCGTCGCGGCCGTGGTCGCGATCACGCTCGCCTGGGTCACCTCGCAGATCACGCCTGCCTGGACCTCCCGGTACTTCGCAGTCGTGCTCGGGCCGCTCGTCGTGGTCGCCGCACGTGGGCTCGTGCGGGCCCGCAGGCTGGGTGTCTTTGCCATCCTCGCGGTGCTGTTTCTCTGGGCGGGCACCTCATTCAAGGACAACAAGGAGAACGCACGGCAGGTCAGCTCGGCGCTTGCGCCCTCGATTCAGCGCGGCGAGCTCGTCATCTCCACCCAGCCGGAGCAGGTGCCGCTCTTCCGGTACTACCTCGGTGCGGCCCCGCGGTTCGCAACCACGCTCGGCCCCGTTCCGGATGCGCAGATCTTCGACTGGCGCGACGCGATCGACCGCCTGCGCGCCGCGCGGCCACGGCCGACGCTCGACGCGCTGATCGCCTCGGTGAGCCCGGGAGGCGAGTTCGTGGTCGTGACCCCCGTCTTTCGCGACTACCGGGCCTGGAACGCCCGGTGGACGAAGCTCGTCTGGCGGCGCTCGCAGCAATGGACGGCGTTGCTCGAGTCCGAGCCGCGCCTTCGTCTCGTCCGTCACGTCGTCACGAACGAGGTCGCGACTCACCGCAATTACTTCAAGCCGATGCAGGCGTTCGTGTATCGGCGGCTGCGCTAGCATCGTCGGACGCTTCAGGCCCCGGCCGGGCGACCTCATGACGATCGATACCTCCCAGACGACGCTCGTCCTCGGCGGCGGCCCGGCGGGCCTGACGGCCGGGTACCTGCTCGGCCGCGCGGGCCGTGACGTCGTGGTGGTCGAGGCGGAGGATCAGGTCGGCGGGCTCGCGAAGACCGTCGAGCGTGACGGGTACCGCTTCGATCTCGGCGGTCACCGCTTCTTTACGAAGGCGCTCGAGGTCGACACGCTCTGGCACGAGGTGCTCGGCGAGGAGTTTCTCCTCCGGCCGCGGATGTCGCGCATCTACTGGAACAACCGCTTCCTCGACTACCCGCTACGCGGGCCCGACGTCATCCGCAAGCTCGGCCCGATCGAGCTGACGCGTTGCGTGGCGTCATACCTGCGCGCGGCGGCCCGGCGCAACAAGGTCGACGCATCGCTCGAAGACTGGGTCTCGAACCGCTTCGGCCGCCGGTTGTTCGAGCTCTTCTTCAAGTCGTACACCGAGAAGGTGTGGGGGGTTCCGACGTCCGAGATTCGCGCAGAGTGGGCTGCACAACGGATCAAGGGTCTCTCCTTCTTCTCCGCGGCGAAGGCTGCATTCTTCGGGAACAAGGGCAACAAGGTGAAGAGCCTGATCTCGGAGTTCAACTATCCGCGCTTCGGGCCGGGGCAGATGTGGGACGCGATGACGGCGGCAATCGAGAGCGAGGGCGGCGAGGTGCGTCTCGATGCCCCGGTGTCGCGGATCGAGCTGGCCGGCGGCCGGGTCGTCGAGATCGAAGCGGGCGGCGTGGCTTACGCGCTTCCCGACACCGTGATCTCATCGCTCCCGCTTCGCACGGTCGTCGAGATGGCGAACCCCGCACCCCCGCAGGAGGTACTCGACGCCGCCCGTGGGTTGCGCTACCGCGACTTCCTGAGCGTCGCGCTCGTCGTCGACGGTGAGGATCTTTTCCCCGACAACTGGATCTACATTCATGAGCCTGCCGTTCGCGTCGGCCGTATCCAGAACTTCCGCTCGTGGTCGCCGTGGATGGTCCCGGATCCCGACAAGGCGTGTGTCGGGCTCGAGTACTTCTGCTTCGAGGGTGACGATCTCTGGACGATGAGTGACGAAGCGCTCGTTGAGCTCGCGTCGCGCGAGCTCGAGCAGTTGCGTCTCTCGTCTCGGTCTAAGGTCGAGCGCGGCTTTGCGATCCGCGTGCCCAAGGCGTACCCGATCTACGACGCGGACTACGCCGAGCGCGTTGCCACGATTCGCAGCTGGCTCGACGGGATCGAGAATCTGCAGCAGGTGGGCCGTAACGGCCTCCACCGCTACAACAACTCCGATCACTCCATGCTGACCGCGATGCGCGCGGTCGACAACCTGCTCACGGGGGCGCGGCACGACATCTGGGAAGTGAACGCGGAAAGCGTCTACCACGAGACTGACGTCGCGGAGGAGCATCCCTATCGCACCGCCCCCGAGACGCCGGAGATCCAGGCGCTCGCAGCCTCGCGCCCTGACTAGAAAGGCGCTTCTCCCCGCCGCGACCGTCGTCGCGGCATCGCTCGTCACGTGGCTTGCGCTGCCGACTGTCTGGTGGGCGCCGCTGAACGTCGACGAAGAGTTGACGCTTCGCGTCGCCGACTTCTCGTTCGCGCACGTCTTCCACATCGTCTCGACGAAGCGCGGCGGCGGGCCGCTGCACTTCTGGCTCGAGCAGGGCTTGCTCGGTTGGTGGCCCGGCGTCGCCGCTCTCCGCGTTCCGTCTCTCGTCTTCCTCTGCCTCGCGCTTCCGGCTGTGGCGCTGCTCGCGCGCCGGTTCCTCGGCCGCGAAGCCGGCGCAGGTGTCGTCCTGCTCGTCGCCGCGTCGCCGATCCCCGTTCTCTACGCGACGTTCGGACGGCCTCACACGCTGCTCTTCGCCTGGCTGATGTGGTCGACCCTGCTCGCGCTGAAGGCGGCGGAGGGCGGTGATCGCAGGCTGTGGGTCGCCGCGGGCGCGCTGCTCGGCCTGACCGTGTTCATCCACCCGACCGCCCCCCTGTACGCACTGACGGCGTTCGGCGCAGCACTCGCCTATGCGCCGCATCCTCCTCGCACGGTCCTGCGCCAAGCCTGGCCCGGAGCGGTGGCGCTCCTTCTGGGTTTCGCCCCCTACTACGTGCGCACGCTGCACGTGCTCGGCGACCGCTACGGGGTCGGTTCGAGTGCATCGCGCGGGCGCACATTCTCCGGTCGGCCGGTGTGGGAGGACGCGCTGCACTTCGTGGCCCCTGGGCGGCACGACGTCAACTACTTCACGGTGCTTGCTGCAATCGGCGTCGCCTCGCTTCTCGTCCGCCGGTCCTACCGAACGGTGTTGTTCTGCACGCTCACCGTCGCTGCGCCGGTCGTCTTCTTCTCGGTGGTTCCGGCGAACGGTGACTCGGCGCTCTTCTTCGACCGGTACATGATCCCGGTCACGCCGGCGTTTCTCGTCCTCGTCGCCGCGGGGTGCCTGACGATCGCGGGCTGGGCCGGCGCCCTCCGGCTCGTCGTGCTGGCGCTTCTCGTCGGCGGTCTCGTCGGTCTCGAGCTGCGCTTCGACATCAACCACCGCAATGCGGTTCGGCGGATCGGCGTCGACGCGGTCGTGCGGGCCGTCGAGGAGGTTCCGCGCGGGTCGGTCCTCTTCGGTTCGACCGGGACAAGTGGCGCACTCTTCTCCTCCTTCGACTATGGACATCCGGCGAACGTCCTCGACCATCTCGTGGCGCTCCGCGTGCCCACGCTCGAGCTCGTCGACGACGACTCGTGCGATCGGGCCCGGCCGTTCCTGCGTTCACGAGGGGAGAGCGTTGGTGTCTGGCTCTTCTACGCTGCGTCGCCGGGGGAAGCCGGGCGCGCGGCGCAGGCGCTCGGGGGCGTAGCGGGAGCTCGCTCGACGCCCGTCGGCCGGCACTACTTCGTGGTGCGGTCGAGCTCGCGGCTCCCGCCGCGCGCCCTGATCGGGCTCGGCGTGAAGCTGCGGCTCGCATGGAAGCAGGCTGTGCCGTCCAACCATCGTGTCGAGGAGCTGCTGCTCGCCGATCGGCAACTCCTCCACGCGTCCGCAGCCTGCCGTCCGTACGGTGACCTCGGCGATCCGGACATCAGCCCGCACTGGCCTCCCGCCAAGACCTCGCACCAGTAGGAAGCCGGTATGAAGAGACGCCGCATCCTGCCGGCAACCCGTTTCGGGGATCCCTCGCGGGCAGGCCGGCGACGATGCTTGCTCCATGAACGAGAAAGTTCTCGTCGTCGATGACCAGGACGTCGTGCGAGGCGTCATCCGGCTGACGCTCGAAAGCGCTGGCTACACCGTGCTCGAGGCGGCCTCCCCGCTCGAGGCGATCGCCCTCGCCAAAGGCGACACGACGATCGATCTGCTCGTCACCGACGTCGTCATGCCGGAGATGGATGCGTTCGAGCTCGCGCAGCGCATCACCTCCGAAGTGCCGCAGGTGCGGATTCTCTACACCTCGGGGTACACCGACGCGGGCGCCGAGGGACCGTTCATCCAGAAGCCGTTCACGCCGGTTCAGCTCATCGAGAAGGTCAGCTCCGTCCTCGCAGCTCCCGTCTGAAACCTCATCTCGGTACCCTCGGCACGTGGTTCACCCCCGGACGCAGGCGGAAGTTCGCCCGGTGACGCGCGTCCTGATTCTCACCGCGAGCGTCGGCGAGGGCCATGATCTCCCTGCTCGCACGCTGGCCGCGCAGCTGCGCGCGGAAGCGCCCGGGACCGAAGTGCTGATCGAGGATGGGCTCGTTGCGATGGGCCGCGGCCTTCGCCTCGTCAATGAGGGCGGGGCGAGCGTGTTCTTCTATCGTTTCCAGTGGGTGTGGGACGCGACGTTCTGGCTTTCGTCCGGCTTCGGGCCGTCGCGGCGCATCGTGCAGGCGCTCGTGCGCGCACTCGGAACGAGGGGAGTGCGCCGGCTCATTCGGCGGGTGAAGCCAGATGTGGTCGTCTCCGTCTATCCGTTGACGACCGAAGTGCTCGGCGGCCTGCGTCGTCGCGGGCTCCTGACCGCACCGGTCGTCGGCGCAATCACCGATCTCGCGATGATGCATTGGTGGGCCGGCCCGGGAATCGACCTCCATCTCGTCATTCACCCTGACGTGGTCGCCGAGGTTCGGACCGTCGCCGGGGAGGCGACGAGCGTCGCGGTCGTGCACGGGCTCACACGCCCCGAATTCACGGCGCCGAGCGACCCCGTTTCGGCGCGAGCCGCCGTCGGTCTCCCTGCGGCGGGGAAGGTCGTGCTGGTCTCGGGCGGCGGCTGGGGCGTCGGTGATCTCGAGAGCGCTGCGGATGAGGCCCTTCGGCTCGACGACGTCGCCGTCGTGGCGTGTCTCTGCGGCCGCAACGACGAGCTGCGCGTCCGGCTCGAGCGGCGGTACGCAGGGAACCCGCGTGTGCGCATCGTCGGCTTCACGGAGCAGATGAGCGAGTGGCTGGGCGCCGGCGACGCGCTCATTCATTCGACCGGCGGCCTGACGGTGCTCGAAGCCTACGTTCGCGGCTGTCCCACGATCTCGTATGGCTGGGGTCGTGGCCACATTCGCGCCCACAACAAGGCCTTTCGCAGGTTCGGGTTCGCGGATGTGGCGACCACGCGGGTCGAGCTCGCCGACGCTCTGCGCCGTGCGCTTGCCGCGCGGCCCACCCCGGATTTCGCCCTTGCATCCCTTCCGTCGGCGGCCTCGCTCGTGCTCGCGCTCGTCACGTGAGAGCCGACTGGTTCCTGCCCGCCGCCGCCCCGGTCGCTCGTCCGGTCGCGCGTGCCTACGGGATCGACTGCACGCTCGACCGCAACGACGCCGTCGCCGTGACGTTCGACGACGGCCCACACGCACAGGGCACACCGGCGGTGCTCGCCGAGCTCGAGCGCCGAGGCGCGACCGCGACCTTCTTCCTCGTCGGCGAGCAGGTGCGTCTCCGGCCCTCTCTGGCGCGGGAGATCGTGGCGGCGGGCCATGAAGTGGCGATCCACTGCGACCGGCACACGCTGCTCCTGCGCCGAACGGTGCGGGCGGTCGGTGACGACCTCGACCGCGCGCTCGCGTCGATCGCCGACGCGACCGGCGTCGAGCCGAGCCTGCACCGGCCGCCCTACGGCGTGTTCAGCGCCGGCGCGCTCGCCCACGTGCGGTCGCGGGGCTGGCGCCCGCTCCTGTGGTCGACGTGGGGACGCGACTGGGAGCGCAGAGCGACGCCGGCGGCGATCGCGCGGCGAGCGACCCGCGGCCTACGGCCCGGCGACGTCGTTCTGCTGCACGACTCGGATGCCTACAGCTCGGACGACTCGTGGCGGAGGACGGCGGCCGCGCTTCCGTCCGTCATCGACGCGATCGCCGCGCTCGGGGTGCCCGCGTCGTCGGTCACCCACTCCACGTAGCGGCGCACGCCCTCGGCGAAGCTCGTCGTGGCCTCCCAGCCGAGCTCGCGCGCGGCCCGCTCGCCGGAGATGTTGCCACCGCGCAGGTCTCCGGCGCGCCCCTCGACGTGGACGATCGGGACGTCACCGACCACGTCGCGGACGGCGCGTGCGATTGCGCGAACACTGACATTCTCGTGCCCCACGAGGTTGAAGACCCTGTCGGCACCCGCAGGCACGAGCGATGCGACAACGCCCTCGGCGAGATCCTCGACGTAGACGAAGCGCCGTGACTGCGTGCCGTCGCCTGCGATTGTCAGCGGCTGGCCCGCGAGCGCCTTCGCGGTGAACGCGGCGACGACGGCGGTCGGCCGCGAGCGCGGGCCGTACGGGATACCGAAGCGAAGGATCGAGAACCCGAGCCCGAAGAGTTCTGCATAGCTGGCGGTGTACATCTCGCCTGCGATCTTCGTTGCGGTATAGAAGTGCTTCGGCAGCGCGAGGGTAGTGGTCTCGTCGAGCGCCTCCGGGCCCGTCGCGTCGCCGTAGACCCAGATCGTGCTCGCGAACACGAAGCGCGCGACCTCTCCGTCGCGCACGGCATCGAGGAGTGATTGCGTTCCGCGGACGTTCACTCGGTCCGCTTGCGCGGGGTCGCGGGTCACCTGGTCGACATCCGCGAGGGCCGCGAGGTGGACGACGGCGTCACAACCGGCGACCGCCCGGCGCACGGCGCCCGGATCGCAGAGGTCCCCGAGCACGGTCTCGACCGCGTCCGGTGGATGATGCGGTGACTCGACGAGGTCGAAGATCCGCGCCTCGTGCCCCGCTGCGTGGAGGCGGTCGACGACGTGGGAGCCGATGAAGCCGGAAGCGCCCGTGACAAGTACCTTCAAGAAACGTCCTCCTCGGCACGGTAGTAGAGCGGGACGCACCAGTGGTTTTCGGCCACCCAGTCGCTCGCGGGCAGGTCGACCGCATGACCGAGCACACGGTGGCACGGCTCGTCGTAGACCTTTCCCGTCGAGTGCTCGATCGGCTCGAACACGATCACCTTGTACAGCCCGGAGGTCATGCCGTCGGGAAGCTTCAGCCGCGACGGATAGATGGGGTCGATGTGCAGCCGGGCCTGTTCGTTCTTCCAGGCGACGATCTCGTCGAGCCGGTCGACCTGGACGACGCCGATCGCCGCAGTGAATTCGTTCATCCGGAAGTTGAGACCGTGGACGGCGTAGTTTGGCTTGCCGTAGTTGCGGAACGTGCGGGCGAACTCGAGCGCTTCCGGATGACGGGAGACGAGCATCCCGCCCTCGCCTGTCGAGATGGTCTTCGTGGGCGCGAACGACCAGACGCCGAGGTCGCCCCAGGTCCCTGCGCGCCGTCCGTTCCAGTCGGCGCCGTGGGCGTGTGCGCAATCCTCGATCAGGATGATTCCTTCGGCGCGGCAGAGCTCGGCGATCCGGTCGGACTCGAAGGCGACATGCCCGCCGATGTGAACGAGGAAGACCGCGCGGGGCCGGTGCTCGTGCACCTTCCGCTCGAGGTCGTCGAACGACATGCACAGGTCATCGCGGTTGCAGTCGACGAACTCGACTCGAGCGCCGGCGCTGATCGCTGCGAGCGGGGTCGCCATGAAGGTATTCGACGGGCAAAGCACGGTCTCGCCTCGCACACCGGCCCATTCGAGGGCCGCGAGAGCCGCGCCGGTCCACCCATTGAAGGCGACGGCCGACTCGACGCCGTTCCAGCCGGCCCAGGCGACCTCGAACTGAGCGGTCAGGGCGCCCTCTGACCAACGCTCGGAGTCGAGCACGTTCTCCCAGAGCGCCTGGAGGCGCCCGCGATCACGCTGGTCGAAGCCGATTCCAAAGCGTGCGAGATCGGCCGGAATGCGGGGGGCAAGCATCCGGTCAAGCCTATAGCGCAGTCCGGAACTCACACCGTCGGGTCGCCTGACGAAAGGCTGACTGCCGATCAACTAGGCCGCTGCCGGGCGGGTCGCTCGATCGCGGTCGAGCAGCTCGCGCACGGTGCGGGCGAGGGCTTCGTGACTGAACGGCTTCTGGAGGAAGAACGAGTCCTCGTGCAGGAGAGCTTCCTGGTCATAGCCGGAGATGAAGAGAACATGCCGTGCATCGATCTGCTTGGAGAGCTTCACGCCGTCGGTGTCGGGCATGACGACGTCGGTGATCAGGAGATCCCAGCGTCGTTTGAGAACGCGAGCCTCGTGGGCCGAGGCGGCGAGCGACACGTCGTAGCCCTGGTCGCTCAGCACCCGGCCGAGCAACTCGCGAACGATGCGCTCGTCATCGACGACGAGAATGCGTTCCGCGCCGCGCGCGGCTTCCGGCTCGGGCGCGTCCACCGGAGTGACCTCGCCGGCGGCGGCCGGCAGGCGGACGGCGAAGGTCGCCCCGCCGCCCGGGGCCGAGTGAACGCTGATCGATCCGCCGCTCTGGGCGACGATCCCGTAGACGGTCGACAGTCCGAGGCCCGTTCCTGCTCCCACCTCTTTCGTCGTGAAGAACGGCTCGAAGATGCGGTTGCGCGTCTCTTCGTCCATGCCCTCGCCCGTGTCGACCACCTCGAGCAGCACGTGGTCGCCGTCGTTCCGGGTCGAGATCGTGAGCGTCCCCGCGCCCGCCATCGCGTCCCGCGCGTTCACTGCCAGGTTGAGGATCACCTGACCGATCTGACTCGGATCCGCCTCGACGTTGCGCAGGCTCGGATCGAGATCGAAGTCGACGCGAATTCCCGCCCCGATCAGCCTGCGAAGCATCAACTCGATCCCGTGCGCCGCATCGTTCAGGTTCAGGATGCGTGGCTTGAGGACCTGGCGGCGACTGAAGGCGAGCAGCTGGTGCGTTAGTGCAGCAGCCCGTTCGCCCGCGGATTGAATCTCGTTCGCGTAACCCTTCAGCCGCTCGTCGATCAGTGAGGCGGAGAGGAACTCGGCGTACCCGTTGATCGCGAGCAACAGGTTGTTGAAGTCGTGGGCAACGCCACCGGCAAGCCTGCCGATCGCATCCATCTTCTGCGACTGTCGCAACTGCTCGGATGTTTCCTCCAGTGAGCGCTCGACCGCGTGCTGTGCGGCGCGACTCCGCTCGAGTGAGCGGGCCATCCCCCGAACCAGCGGAAAGAGCGTGACCCACATCGCGAGCAGCGCAAGCAGCAAGAGCAAGGCAAAGGGGAGCAGGAACGAGCGGACGGTCGCGGCGACGGGCGCGTACGACTCGTAGATCTCGAGCACGCCTCCGGCGTTGTTCGTGCCGCGGAGTTGCAAGGGGACATAGACCTCGAGTGCTTTCACGTTCTTCCCGGTGCCGCCCTCATGGTTCAGTGACGAGATGTCGCGCACGGTCCGGCCTCCGAGCACCGTTCGGAACTCGTCCAGGTCGTCGGTCTTCGTCCCGATGAGCGAGTGAACATTCGAGTAGGTGACGAGCCCGTCGGGCGCTCCGTAGAGCTTCACGCGCAGCGCGCCGTCGACGAGGATGCGCGACTTGAAGAGGCGGTCGAGCTCCGCCAGGCGCGCACCGGCCGTCCGCGCCTGGAGGTCAGTGGGCTTCAACTGGTCGCGGAGGATGCTCTTCGCGACGAATCGAGCCTGCGTTGCAACCCCTCGCTCGGCGTGCTGGATCTCGTGATCGCGCACGTAGACGAGGAGAGCTCCGCCCGCCATGGCGATGACCAGGGCTGTCGCGGCTGCAAACCGCAGGTGCAGTCGGGTCGTGGATGCCAACGCGCTCTCCACGTGACATCGGGCGAGGGAGCCCGGAACGGCACCCCCAAAAGGGGTCTTTCACCGCGCGCGAGTGTTTCAGCGTTCGGCTCGCGGGCACGACCGTGCCGTCAAATCGAGGTCGGGAGCACACGTGTCACTCGCAGTCATCGCCGTCGCGACGGGCGTCTGCTTCGCAGGGCGTTCGCCGCGATCACGATCGGTCTCGGAATCGTTAGCTCGACGCCAGCCCGGCTTCGCGGAGGGGCCGGCGGGCCCAGGCGAAGCTCGTGCTGTACCAGCCGTCGAACGGACGGAGCGTCACGCCCTCGTCACTCGAGTGGATGAACCAGCCGTTGCCCACGTAGAGCGCTGCGTGGTCGACCTCGCTTGGTTTCGAGGCCGGCCCTCGTGCGCCGAAGAACATCACGTCGGCAGGTTGCAGCTTGGCCGCCGGCACGAGCTCTCGGCGAGGCACCTCGCCGCTCATCTGATACGTGGTTCGGCCGTGGAGCGTGCCGGCGAGGCCTGCTTCGCCGGCGTACGGGGTCAGCTTGTAGACCCGCCAGACGAAGCCCGAGCAGTCGAAGCCGCCCGAGGAGTGGACGCCGAACAGGGTTCCGCCGCTGGGGCTCGTCCCACCCCAGACATACGGATACCCGACGTAGGAGATTGCGGTCGCGAGGATGCTCCGCTGCCACGGCGTGAGGTCGGGCAGCGCGAACGCCGCAGCCGCCTGCCGGATCGCGTCGGGCGCCGACGAGTCGAGCGCAAGCAGCTGTGCGAACGACCAGGCCGCTTCGGCGCGCGTGACCGCCTGCGATGGCAACAGCTCGAGGTCATCCCGAGCGGCGGGATGGTTCAGCCGGAGCCCGAGCATGCGGGCGACGGTCTCGGTGCCGGTGTTCGGGCGCGGGCGGAGGTCGGCGAGCGCGAGCGCGCGCTGGATCGATCGGGCCGCGTCACCGAGACCGAGGTAGCCGACGAGCGCGGCGTCGAGTTGCCTGACGGTGACGGGTTGCGCCGGCGCCACAGCGCGGTACAGGGCCTGCGGCGCGGTGGCGGTGGACGGAACGCTCGGTTTTGGAAGCGATGACTTGACGACCGGAACGGCGACGGGAGCCCCCGGGGCGTCCGTGACACCGTTCGGGTCGTTTGTGACCGTCACGCTCCACGTGGCGATCGCGACACCCCCGCCCGTGACTGAAACGCTGACCGCCAGCTGGTGGATGCCGTCGGAAAGCGCCCGCGTGTCGAGCTCGAGCTCGAATGGGGCCGCGAGGGCGCGGTGGATGCCCACGCCGTCGAGCGCGAAGTCGATCCGGTCGACCAGGCGGCCGGGAACCTCGATCGTGACGGGCGTCTCGCCGCCGATCGTCGCGCCGGGCCCGATGGTCGAGAGAATCGCGAACGGCGGCGGGGTCGGAACCGGCGGAATGGGTGGATGCTGCAGGCTGTCGGCCGTCGCGACCGCGTCGGCCAAGGCCGCCTGGGTCAGCACGGCTTGAGGCTCGAATCCCGAAACCGAATGCCCGAGGATGCCTGCCTGTGTGACCGCGCGGATCTGAGGCGCGGCCCAGCTTCCCCCCGCGGCTCCCGCGCCGGCAGAGCATGCGAGGGTGCTCGCAAGTGCGAGCGTTGCAAGACCACAGATGCGGCGAGCGACCATTCGAGGACTCCGCCACGTTCATCGTCGCTGCCGCGCCCTCGAGCGATCCCCCGATCTATGGATGCGCCGGCTGAACCCCAGGCGGCCGGGACGCGCGAGCCAAAAGCATGTTCGCGTCCCGGCCGCCCGGGCCTTTGCTTCCCGTTCCTAGGGCCAGAACCCGCCGACATCTGCGCCCAAGAGGGCGCTCACGATCAGGGCTGCAGCAGCAGCAAGCGGCATGAGCTTGGACATCTGGGCTGTCTCCTCTACACCTGCGGTTGACGGTCGACAGCCCCCGGGGGCACGGTCATTCTTCCTGGTCGGCGCCCGAAAGTAACGGTGGCGAGGCAACACCGTTGACCCGAGGCAATTAGACTGTCTGCCATGCCTCGCTCACTGACCACTCACATCGACTCGCCGCGCGAGCTCGGACTTCGCCTCAAGGCGGCCCGCGACCGTGCGGGGATGTCGCAGCGGCAGCTCGCGTTCCCCGGTTGCACCGCCGCCTACATCTCCCGCCTCGAAGCAGGAGCGCGCGTGCCGTCCCTCCAGATGATCAATCAGCTCGCGCTCCGACTCGAGGTCGCAGGACAGTGGCTCGCGACCGGCGTCGACGCTGCTGTCCTCGAGCCGATCGAGCTTCTCGAAGCCGAGGTCGCGTTGCGGCTCGGTGAGATCGCCGAGGCGGAGCGCCTGTTCACTGCGCACCTCGATGCGGGCGATTCATCACAAGCCGCCGCGCTCGCCGGGCTCGGGCAGATCTCATTTCGCGCCGGCCGGCTCGATGAGGCGATCGAGCGGCTCGAGAAGGCGTTCGAACTGCGTGGACGCCGCGCGCTCGCCGATCCGGGAGCGGTCGACACGCTCGGTCGCGCGTACGCTTCGGCAGGCCCGCTCGAGTCGTCGGTCGCGCTCTTCGAAGCGGCGTTCGCCGAGGCGAAGGAGGCCGGCGCGCCGATCGAGCAGCTGCGGTTCTCCGTGCTGCTCGCAAACGCGCTCATCGACAGTGGAGCCTTCGGGTCTGCCGAAGCCGCGCTTGCCGACGTGATCAAGATCGCCGAGGAGGTCGCCGACCCGGTCGCCACGGCTCGGCTCTACTGGTCGCAGTCGCGGCTGCATTCGGCGCGGCACGAGCCGAACCTCGCCAGCCGGTATGCCCGCCGGGCGCTCGAGATCCTCGAGCGGACCGAGCACGATGCGTATATCGGCATGGCCTATCATCTCCTGGCGCTCGCCGAGATCGAAGCGGGGGACGGCGAGGACGCGCTGGAGCATCTCCTGCGCGGCCGGAAACTCTTCGGCCCAGGCCTCGGCGCGAAGGAAGACGCGAAGTTCTCGATCGAAGAGGCACGCGCGCTCGTGTCGCTCGGCCGCACGGGTGAGGCTGCTCGCGCCGCCGCGCGTGCGCTCGAGTTGATCGACGCGCTCGGCTCCGGCGATCGCGGGCGCGCCTACGTCACACTCGCCGACGTCTTCGTCGCCGCGCACGAGCCCGAGCGCGCCGAGATGCTGTACGGCCAGGGGCTCGACCTCCTGATCGAGCACGGAAAGCCGTACGCGCTCGATGCCGGACGCCGGCTCGCGGATCTCCTGGAGCAGAAAGGCGACGCGGGCGGAGCGCTCGCCGTGCTGAAGCGCGCGGCCGCTGCCGCGTCGAGCCGTGCGCCGGTAAGGGCCTGACGTGACTGGACCGGCTCATGCCGATGAGCTTCTGCGGCTCCTCGATGCCGCCCCCGCACTCGCCTAGCGGTGTCGCCGGCGCGCGCGGTTCGGCGCCTCGTCGGTGAGCGTTGCCACGCGGACGGCCCGGAACCCGCCTTCCACGTCTGCCGCCTCGCGCTCGAACGTGAGCGGCTTCCCCGCCATGCGGTCGCCCAGGATGTGCCCGGGCTCGAAGCCCGACTCCTCGACGAGCAGCCGCTCGCCGTCTTCGGTGCGGATATAGCCCATCCGCTTTTCCGGGTTGAACCAGATCAATGTGCCGCGCATCGTTCCCCTTTCGAGCATCAGCGTCCGCCCGCCAGGCGATCGGTCTCGAGAAGCGTGAGACATCCCGGGCAGACCTCTTCATCGTCAATTGTGACCCAAGACGTGCGGTCGTCGGGGTCCCGTGCGAATCTCGCGCAACGGGAACAGGCTTCGGGGTCGCTTTCGCTCGGTTCGGGGCTCATCCGCGGGGGAGCACATAGAAGGCGATCGCGGCGTACTGGCAGGCCGCTGCAGCCAGGGTGCAGAGATGAAAGATCTCGTGGTAGCCGAACACCGCCGGACGCGGATCCGGGCGCCGCAGCGCGTAAACGATCGCTCCGCCCGTATAGAAGAGCCCGCCCGCGAAGAGCAACGCGATCCCCGCCCAGCCCACCTTGGCGAACTGCGAGTACGCCACCACACCGAGCCATCCGAGCGCGATCCCGATCGCGGCGGAGAGCCGCTTCGGTGCCGCCACCCAGAGAACCTTCAGGGCGATCGCAATGCCAACGCCGGTGTAGACGATCGAGAGGACGACGATCGCCCACGTCCGGGAGAAGACGATCAGGCCGAACGGGGTATAGGTGCCTGCGATCAGCAGATAGACCCCGGCGTGATCCGCCCGGGCGAGCCAGGAGCGCACGCGAGGAGACCAGGTGGGCCGGTGGTAGAGCGCGCTCACGCCGAAGCAGCCTGCGAGGCACGTGGAGAACACGATCGCGGAGACCCGTGCGCGGCCGGGCTCGGCGGCGATCGCCAGCGGAACTGCGAGCACAGCGGCAGCAAAGAATCCGATTTCGTGGAAGACACCCCGAAGTCGCGGCTTCACGCGTGCTGGAATCTGCTCTGCTGCAGCGATCTCGTCGGCCTTCCTTTCGCCGTTTCGTCGGACGGAACACTAACGGCTTTGTGCGAATCGTTCCCTGCACCGCTACACTTCCGGCTTGGAACTGAGCGAGTCTCGACGGTGCGCACTTGCATCTTCTTGCCCGTTCATGAAGTTGGCAAGGAGGTGAAAGAGATATGGCAAGCGGAACCGTCAAGTGGTTCAACGCGGACAAGGGTTACGGCTTCATCACCCCTGATGAAGGTGGGAAGGACCTGTTCGTGCACTTCAGCGCGATCCAGAGCAGCGGCTACAAGTCGCTCGCCGAGGGCGCAAAGGTCGAGTACGAGGCGCAGGAGGGCGACAAGGGCCCCCAGGCAGCCAACGTGACCGTCACGGCGTAAAGCCGTTCGAGCAAGCGGCGGGTGTGCACACCACACCCGCCGCTCGCTGAAATTCTCGAAAGGAGGGGAGCGCGGTGGCGCAGCAGAAGGAAGAGAAGGTCGAGATGACGGGCGAGATCGTCGAGGCGCTCCGGAACGGCATGTTCCGCATTCAGCTCGACAACGGCCACGAGACCCTCGGCTACACAGCCGGAAAGATGCGGCGGTATCGCATCCGGATGAACCCGGGCGACCGCGTCCGCATCGAGCTCTCGGCGTATGACCTCGGCCGCGGCCGAATCGTCTACCGGATGCGTCCGGGCGACGAACGCGAAGCCTAGAGGCTTACACCGGGGCTAGGCGCTCGAGCACGACGACGGGAATCTCTCGCGTCGTGCGGGCCTCGTAGTTCAGATAGCCGGGCGCCCGTTCGACCACCTGAGCCCAGAGGCGTGCACGCTCTGCGCCCGAGGTCGTCCGCGCGGTCACCGCGAACTCGTCGCGACCGATCTGCAGCCTCGCCCGCGGGGTGCGCTCGAGGTTCAGCCACCACGCGGGCGGCCGGTCCATGCCGCCGTAGGAGGCGATCACAACGAACTCGTCGCCGGTGCGGAGCGCGCACAGAGGCGTCGTGCGCGCCCTGCCCGTCGCGCGCCCGGTGGTCGTGAGGAGCACGACCGGCAGATTCCACAAACGCCCGCCGATCCGGCCGCCCGATCGGCGGTAGAGCGCGCGGTGCACGGCGCCCAGGCCTTTCGCCATTACGGGTACGAGAGCGCGGCGCATGTCCGCTCAAAATACAGCGGCTCTATGCTGAGGGCGTGCACGAGCTCGTCGAGCGTGAGGTCGAGCTGGCCGCGTTCGACCGGGCGCTCTCGGCAGCGCTCAAGGGGACGGGGTCTGTCGTCTTGCTCGCGGGCGAGGCCGGCATCGGGAAGTCCGCGCTCGCGCGAGCGTTCGCCGATCGCGCGGCGGTGCGTGCGGTCTTCGGCTACTGCGAGCGGGTGAGCGTGGCCGTTCCGCTCGTGTAATTCGTCGACATCGCAAGTGAGCTCGGCGACCCACTAGCCGCGACGCTCGCGGGCGGGGCGAGCTCGAGCGGCGTCGCGCGCGCGTTGCTCTGATCGCTCGTCGAGCCGACCGTTGTCGTGATCGAGGACGCGCATTGGGCTGATACGGCGACACTCGACGCGCTGAGGATCCTCGCCCGGCGAACGGGAGCCACGAGGAGCGTCGCCGTGATCACCTATCGGGACGACGTTCCCGAGCGGGAGGCGCGCGCTGGCCGGCACCCTTCTTTCGGGCGCCGGGGCGGTCAGGCTCGAGCCGGCGAGATTCAGCCCCGGCGCGGTCCGCGCTCTCGCGTCGAAGGCGGGCGTCGACGGTGAGCGGCTGCTCGCCGCGACGGGCGGAAACCCGTTCCTCGTCACCGAATCGCTCGCCGCGCCACAGGGCGTCCCACCGAGCGTGCGCGATGCGACGCTTGCGCGCACGATTGCTCTGTCGCCCGAAGCGCGGGGTGCGCTCGATGTCATCGCCGTCTACGGAGAGAGCATCGAGCCGAGTGTTCTCGCGCGTCTCTTTCCCCGCGCTCGCCCCCTCGAAGAGCGCGTGTCGCAATCGGTCGGAAGGCCTGACGCTGCTCGAGGTAGCGCGCGTCGGCGGAGCTCAGGCGTGAGAGCTGCGAGCGACGACGAGTGCGTCGACGCACTCGGGGTCGAACTGGGTGCCGGCGCAAAGCTGTAGCTCGCGAAGAGCCTCGCCTCCGGTGATCCTCGCGCGGTACGGCCGGTCTTCGCACATCGCGAAGTACGCATCGGCGACGGCGACGACGCGTGCCGCGAGTGGGATCTGGTCGCCCGTGAGGCCCTGCGGGTAGCCGTCGCCGTCCCAGCGCTCGTGGTGTGAGACAACCACCGCGGCAACCGGTGCTTCGATGTCGCGCCCGACGATCCGCTTCCCCTCGAGCGGATGCTGCCTGATCCTCAGCTGCTCTTCGAGCGTCAGGGGGCCCGGCTTCGAGAGGATTCGACGGCTGATCCGGAGCTTGCCGACGTCGTGGAGGAGCGCGCCGTGAGCGACCGCGCGACGCAGCTCGTCGCCGGCGCCGAGCTGCCCGGCGATCTGCAGCGCGCACTGGGCAACGCCGATCGCGAGGGCGTCCGGATAGCCGAGGCGCCCGGTTCGCCTTGCGACGAGCCGCCTGCTCTCGTCGATCGGAAGCTCCTCGAGGGAGTCCCGGATCATGGTCGCCGTCGTCGTCACGGATCCCACGAGTTCGGGAGCCGACCCGGTGTTCCTTCGCGCGATCGGGCGGCGAGCTCGCCGGCGGGTCAGCCGGGCGGCGCGGTCGCGCCGCCCGGGTGCATCGGCGCTGCGCCGCGCCACGCCCGGTGTGCGAGCCAGGCCGAGAGGGCGAGAATCGCCAGGCCGTCGAGAGCGTGCAGCCCCGCCACCCACGGGTGCTTGGGAAGCGCGAACAGATGCTGGAGGATTACGGCCATGAAGGCGAGCGCGAATGTCAGTCCGAGCAGGCGCTTGTCGCGCCAGTGGGCGAGCGCCGCGAGGAACGCGAGCAAGGCGAGGAGACTGATCACCTCGCCCAGCGCACGGTGCGGATCGAAGCTCTTCTGGTCGTCGAGCTTCGTCGCGCCGTGGACGCCGAACGCCCCTCGGCCGGCGAGGAAGATCTGAACGACGCACGCGAGCGCGATCAGACCGACGAGAGCCCGCCATACTTGATACGCCCCCCGCTGAATTGCCATCGCGCGGGAACGTACTACAGCGCAAGGGCCTTTACAAGCGGCCGCCCGAGCCGACTCGCCTTGGCCGCCCGGTCGCGTGAACTACGCGGCGCGTTCGAGGTCGCCGTCGGCTTCGACGGCCCCGTCGACGATCTCGGCAATCTCGCTCTCCGACAGCCCTGCACGCTGGGCCGACTCCACCATGAGCAGCAGGTGCTGCTTCTCCGCTTCCTGCGCTTGCCCCGACATGGGCACTCCCTCTCTCGAATCGTTTGAACTCCCCCCAGGGTAGGGACCGAGCGCATTACCATGCAGTAAGGGTTCTGTGACGGTCTCGGGCCGCAAACGCTCCTTCCGGAGGCGGCGTTTCCCAGCTCGCGCGCCGGTTCGCGGAACCTTGCCCGCTGGGCTCGTCGCAACGCACTGCGTAAGGTTCTTGCGCACGTTGTAGTTCGGTTGTAGGTTGGGCCCACCTCCCGGTTGACGATTGAGGCGAGCCGATGCCGAACTCCGACACCCCGACGCATCCCGTGTCCGCTCCGAGTGACCGCCTGCGTCTCGTCTACGCCGATGACGATCCGGCGATGCGGATGATGATCAGCACGCTCCTCGCCCTCGTGGACGGCGTGGAGGTCGTCGGTGCAGCCGTCGATGGCCAGGAGGCGGTTCAGCTCGTCCAGCAGCTCGAACCCGACCTGGTCCTCCTGGACGTCCAGATGCCTCTGCTCGACGGGCCGTCGGCTGCGGATCTCATCCTTGCCATGCGGCCGGAGACTCGCGTTGTGCTTCACACCGCGCTCCCGAACGACGAGACGCGTCGCCGCGCGAGGTTGCTCGGCCTGCCGTTGCTCGACAAGTTGCGCTTCGACGACGTCATCGAAGCAATCACCCAGCACGAGCCCGCGGGTGGGAAGCGCGAGACGCCCGACTCCCGGGTTGAGGCTGTCGTCCTCGCCGCGCTCACCGCACGGCGCTCGGAGCCGATGTTCCTCGTTCTGGCGGACAACACCGTGCCGTTCTACAACAGCCTTGCCGCCGAGCTTCTCGACCTGCCGTTTCCGATGCGGCCGTCGACGATCGCTTCCCTCCGCGAGCACTTCGAGATCCTCGCCCCCGACCGCTCCCCGATGGCGGTCTCCGAGCGGCTCATGTATCGCGCGATCGAGGCGCATGAACCTCTCACCGAGCTCGTGATCGTGGTGGCCGGGGGCCGGGAGACGACTGCGCGCGCCGCGGCTGTGCCGTTCTTCGCCAACGATTCCTCGCATGTCGGGACGGCCATCTACTTCCAGCCGGTCGAGGATCGGTAAGGCTAAAGACTCTCGCGGCTTCTGTTTCTCAGCCGTGTTTTCGCAGGGCTTTCTCGAGTGCCTGCAGCGTCTCGGTTCCGAGGACGCCATCAGCGGTGAGTGCCGATGCTGTCTGAAAGCGTGTCAGCGCCGCCCGGGTTGACGAGCCGTAGTCGCCGTCGGCCACTCCCGCGCTGTAGCCGAGTCGGGTGAGTGCCCGCTGCAAGCGCCTGACCTGAACGCCCTTGTCCCCCGGTCCCAAGGTGGTGGCAGGTGCAGGAAGCGTCTGGGGCGCCGGTGAGGTCACGGGCGCCGTCGTCGTTCGGGGCGGCTGCGATGTCGTGATCGCCGGCGCGGTCGTCGGCGTGGTCGCGGGATGTCCACCGCCGCCGGAGAAGACGCCGCCGGCTGTCAGTCCCGCGAGGACGAGCAGCACGACGATGACGGCGACGGCGAGGGCGGCACGGAGGCTGATGCTCGCTTCCCGGGGCACGCTGCCGGCGGCGGCGAGCGGCTCTTCGTCGAGCCAGTCATCGTCCGCGACGGGCAGCGCCGCCTTCTCGACGGCCGGCTTGCGAGGGGCACCGGTGTCGCGCGGCCGCTCAAAGAGCGCGCTGTCCGACCCGGCGAACCAGTCGTCGGGATCGCGGGGAGGCCTGGGCCGTTGGCTCGTCATCGGCTCAAAACTACTCCGCGGCGCAGCGGAACCGGAAGGGCTTCACGAGAGAACGCACGCTCAGTCGGACTCGTCGACGGGGACGTGGATGTCGATCTGCTGGTCCTGGCGGCGTTCCTCAACCTTGCCGCGTTGGGTGAGGGCCGCCCGGTCGGCAACGGTCGCGGGTTGTTCGAAGACAACGGAGAAGCTGCGCGGCCACAGCCTGCGCGCGGCCACGACATTGCCTTCGGCGGCGAGCAACGTGACGTGGACGGCGAGGTAGATGAAGGAAAGAAGGCCGATCACCAGAGCGAATGTGCCGTAGACGTTGCTCGCGTTCCGGAGGACGTGGCCGACGTAGTAGCCGCCGAGAAGCTGCAGGCCCTCGTAGCCGACTGCGGCCGCCGCCGCACCCCCGCGCAGGTCCGACCACGAGACGTCGCGCGCGGTGAGAACACGGAAGGCGATCCAGAACAGGCCGAAGTCGAGTAGAGCCGAGAGCCCGATCGAGGCGATCTTCCAGCCAAGGCCGTAACGGGCCCCGACGGTGCCGGCACCTGCGAGCGCGGTCGCCGCGAGAACGCCGCCCCCGAAGAGGGCCAGCAGGACGAGGGCGCGCAGTCGGGCACGGGCGAAGTCCGGTCGGCGTCTGAACGGGACGCCCCAGAGCTGGTTCATTGCATTCTCGGCCGCGATCACGGCGCCCATCCCGGCCCACAGCGCTCCTGCCGAGCCGAGCACAAGGGCGAGCGTCCTGCCGTTCAACGTACGAGCCGTCAGCTCGTGGCCGATCACCGGAAACTGGCCGAGCGCTGAGTTGACGATCTGGCCCTGGAGGTGCGGGTGGCCGCGCAGAACGAAACCGAGCACCGTCGTGAAGACGAGGAGCAGCGGAAAGATTGAGAAGAAGCCGTAGTAGGCGACCGTCGCCGTCAGGTAGCTGCCCTGATCGTCGGCGTACTTTTGCCTGACCGCAAGCAGAAAGCCCAACCACGGATGCCGCTGCTGAAAGTGGTCGAAGCGACCGTACAACCCATGCCGGCCGAGCCGCCGAGCATTCGACATCAGCGCAGTCCTGCGGGCGGGCTGCGGCGCTCAGCCTCGGCGGCTGCTGCTCGTACAGAAGACTCGACGGCGTGCTCCCAGGAGTCGGCGACGCGCGCTCCCCACCAGCTGCCGACCGGGCCGAGGTCCGTTCCGAGCTCTCCCTCCCACGTGAGCTCGGTCATGCCGTCGGTCTCGCGGAGGACGAACGATTCGCTGACGTGGGGCACGGGGCCGCGCACGAGCCGGAACTCGATCCGCTCCGGCCGGTCGAACCGCACCGTCTCCACCGTCGTCGTGACCCGCCCCCGGACAGTCGTCTTGTGGGCGGCGAGCACCAGATCCGATCCGCGTTCCCAGACCGCGACCTTCGCGCGCAACGCCCTCGTCGTCTTCTCGCCGTATGGCGCCGAGAGCACATCGAACACCGTCTCTCGCGACGCCGCGATCGTCCACGTCCGTGGCCCGAGCGGCCGAATTCGCCGGCCCACGCCGACGTCGAGCGTCAATGCGCCACTCGCGAGCAAGCGGTAACAGCGCCTGCCGATCCCAGCGACAACCAGGGGAAGGAGAAGGCGCCGCATCGGAAGCCAAGTCTAGGAGCGTCCTTGGCCGGCTGCTCGGAGCGAGCGTTCAGCGTGCGTTGAGCGTCGCGAGCGCAGCCGTGAAGACGCCGATGCGTGCAGCGGGCACGGGGCCTGCAGGTAGCTCGACGACGAAGGCGGTGGTGCCCGGCATGGCTTCCGTCTCCCAGTTGACGGCGCCCCCGGGGTAACGGGTGAGTCTCAGTGTGCGCATGCCGACGCGCCGCGCGAAGCGCAGTGCGATCCGGGCGTCGCCGCTCGAGTCGTCGACGGCGTTCAGGTGCTGGTGGAACCAAACGGAGATCGTCGGGTGGATCTGTCGGATCAGCTTGATGGCGATTCGCGTCTCGACCTCCGACGCCGGGCGTGGCCCTGCGTAGTAGGTCGAGCCGGGTTGGCCGAGGCGGCGCCAGTGCCAGGGGAAGTTCCGGTTAAGGTCGACTCCGTCACTGTTTTGGCGGATGGTGGCGGCGACGCCATCGGGGTTCAGGTCGGGAACGATCCAGAGCAGCGTCCGCGCCGGCGGCCGAACCCGCACGAGCGCTTTCGTGATGCTGATCCCCGCCGGCTCATTGCCGTGAACGCAGCCGACGACCAGGGTGACCCGACGAGCCGCCGGGTCACCGATCTCCCACGCAACGATCGGGCGGCCGCCTTCTGTCCGCCCGAGGACAACCTGGCGGCGGGCGAAGGCCGCCATCGTCCTGACCGGTTCGTGAGCCGCATCTGTGTGAAGCATCTGCGCGCGAACGTGCCAAAGGACTGCTGACGCCTTCCTGAACATCCACCGAGTCGCTCCCCGAAACGGCGCCGCCGACGAGAAAGGGCCCGGCCGTCGTGCGCCGGGCCCTTCGTCAGATTCGTCCTCGAGCGGCTACGGGGTGAGACGAACGACTGCGCCGCCGCCCGCGCAGTAGGGGAAGGGTGATCCCGTTGCAGTGGACGTGCTGTTCAGGCTGACATAGAGAGAGTTGTCCTTCCCGCGCGTGATGCCGTACGGGAAGTTGAGTCCGCCGGCGACGGTCGTTGCCTGACCGTTCGGGGCGAGCATCACGACTGAACCGGTGTTCGCGGTGCTCATCGGGCCGGCTGGAACCGGCGGGCAGGGGGTCCCCCACATGTCGACCAGATAGAAGTTTCCGGCCGGGTCGGCGGTGCAGCCGGTGACGTAGATGAAGCACCCCCGCCGGAATGGTGAACTGCTCCACCTCGTTGCGATCCGAACCTGCGGAGACCACTCGCGTTCGGTGGCAGAAGACGGCGCTCAGCGCGATTCTGACGAGCCCGGCGGAAACTCACGCCCTGCCGAGTCGCCCAGATCGGTCTTGCGGCGTCGCTTCCGGGCGTGCATCTCCTCGGTCGCGCGCCGCAGGATCGATTGCAGGTCTTCGCCGGTGCTTGCGGTCGCAGAGCCGACGCTCGCTCCTCGAAAGAGCGGCTTGATGTCGTCCGGAACCTCCAGCGCGTCGAGTGCGGCCCCGATTTCTTCGGCGCGCATGCGTGCAAGTCGCGGTTCGGTCCCGGGAAGGAGGACAACGAATTCATCCCCACCCAGGCGCACGGCGAGATCTCCCTCCCGCACGTTTCCTTGCAGTGCCGTGCCGATGAGCGAGATCAAGGCGTCGCCGCGCCCGTAGTCGAGCTCGTCGTTGACGCGCTTGAGACCGTCGAAATCGATCAGGAGAATCGAGACCTCCTCGCCGCGCAACTTCTCGATCTCGTCCTCGAGCCTGCGCCGGTTCGCGAGGCCGGTGAGTGCGTCGGTGTATGCCATGACGTGCAGGCCGGCCCGGACTCGCGCGTTGTAGAGCGCGGTCGCGGCCGAGTCGCAGAACTTGCGCAGCGAATCGAACTCGGCGTCGAGCAATGCCCCACGGCCGCGAAAGTGAAAGCACAGGACGCCGACGCGAGTGCCGTACGCGCTCAGAGGGCGGACCAGGCAGAGACCCTGACGCACCCGGTAGGACGACGCCAGAGACTCAACGCTCTCGTCCCTGAACCTGTCGAGCGTCGAGACCGTTCGTCCTGTGGTGATCGCAAGCTGGCGAAGATCCCGCTCGATCGATTTCGCCTCGTGGTCGAGCAGGGCTCCCTTTCGGAACGTCCCCTCGAGGGCTCCGCTCGCAACGACCTCCCTCAGAGAGACGGTGTCATGGACCGCAAGCACATGTGACCCGTGCGCGATCGCCTGGCGGACATCCTCGAGCGCTTCGGCCGCGAACAGTTGCTGCAGCATCGCCGCGAGGGCGGTCGCCGTCCCGCCCGTGTTGCCGTGAATCGAGTTCACTCCGAGCACCGCAGTGAAGCCGCGACGCGAGGTCGGTGAGGTGACCGACGGGGGATGAGGGTTTTCGCCACTGTGTGCCGCGCCAATCGTGGAGTCAGAGCTGTCCCCTCATCCTGCGATCTGAACCGCTCTGCGTCACCTGTACCAACGGGCAGAGCTACCCAGGTCCCAGGGGTAGGGGGACAGCCGGTGGATAGAGTCCCTCGGCCGATGAAGCTCTACAACGTTCTCGAGCGGGTCGGGTTCCGCAGCGCGGCGACGCGCCTGTACAGGGTCGAGCTCTTCGGCGTCGAGCGGATCCCGGCGAGTGGCGCGGCGATCCTGGTCGCCAACCATGAGTCGCTCTTCGACCCGTGGATCCTTGCACTTTCGACCCCGCGCCCCGTTCGCTACATGGCCAAGTCAGAGCTTTGGCGACATCGCACGATTGGTGCCGTGATGGAATCGTTCGGTGCGTTCCCGGTCGAGCGCGGCGCCGGCGACGCTGCGGCGATGTCGCGCGCCGCGGAACTGCTTGGCGAGGGTCAGGTGCTCGGATTGTTCCCGCAGGGGACATCGAAGCTTCGCTCTCCGAGGCGCTACCACCGAGGCGCCGCGCGGCTCGCACTCGCAACGGGCGCGCCGCTGATCCCGGTCGCCCTCATTGGCACACGCGGCACGCCCCGGCCGTGGCAGCAGCGAAAGACACAGGTGAGCGTGGGTGAGCCGATCGACGTGGAACCCGGCCGCCCGACCGTGGCGGCCGCACGGGCGCTCACCGCCGAGCTCGAGCGTCGCATCGCGCAAGCAGCCGGTTAGTTCCAGGCGCCGCCGTCGAGCTGGCTTCTTGGTTGCGATTGCTCGGCTGTCCGTTGACACCTACGTCGGCCGGATCTGGAAGAGGGTTGTCGCGTTTGTCGGTGACCCAGACGAAGCCGTAGCCGACCGTAGCGCCAAAGCTCGGTCCGGGTAGCTTGAGCCGGTCGAGGATCGCGTTGGTGGTCGGATCGACGCGGGCGAAGAGGTTGCTGGTGATGGTGCCGTACCAGAGCGCGCCGGGTCCGAGTGCGAGCGCGCCGGTTTCGCTGGCGGTGTTGAGGGTGGCGGTCACGGTGTTCGATTTCGGGTTGATGCGGGTGATGGCCGGGAAGCAGCCGGGGCTGCCGCCGCCGTCGACCCAGACGGCCCGGTCGGTCGCGACGAGCTCACCGCAGACACGACACAGGCGCCGTTCCTCCAAGGTGGAACTGTTGTCGCGACGATCACGCCACCGCTTCGCGCAGTTCCGCCGGGCTGAACCTCCGCGCGAACACGTGCGATGCCCCGACAAGAATCGAACTTGTCACGCGGTTTGGGAAGCCACGATGCGTGTTCGGAGAAGTGCCTGCAAACAAGGTTTTTCTGAGCAGTTGGGGCGGGCCGCGCGCCAGTGATTGCCAGCGGGTTGTGCCGGCTGTCCGGAGGCCCTAGCCTTAGCCAAGCAATGGTCTGCGCGACGTGCGGAGTCGAGAACGGCGCCGGGGCGAAGTTCTGTAGCGAGTGCGCGTCACCGCTGGTGATTGCACGTGGTGGCGAGAAGCGCAAGACGGTCACCGTGTTGTTCTGCGACCTAGCGGGTTCGACCGCGCTCGGTGAAACGGTCGACCCGGAAAGGCTCCGTGTCATTCTTGCCGGCTACTTCGAGCGAATGAAGGAGATCATCGAGTCGCACGGCGGCAGTGTTGAGAAGTACATAGGCGACGCCGTGATGGCTGTCTTCGGGGTGCCGCAGTTGCACGAGGACGATGCGCTGCGCGCGGTACGCGCGGCGGTCGAGATGCGGGACGCCGTGCCTGAGCTTGGGTTGGAGGCGCGGATCGGCGTCATGACGGGGGAAGTTGTGACCGGCACGCAGGAGCGCTTGGCGACTGGCGATGCGGTGAACGTTGCGGCTCGCTTGGAGCAGGCGTCGGCTGTCGGCGAAGTCTTGATAGGGCAGCCCACGTTGTTGTTCGTGCGCGAGTCGGTCGAGGTCGAGCCGGTGGAGCCGATCGCGCTGAAGGGAAAAGCGGAGCCTGTTCTCGCCTACCGCCTGCTCTCCGTCAGCGCCGCGCCGGAGCGTCGCCACGACTCGCATTTTGTCGGGCGCGTGCGCGAGCGCGAGCTGATCGAGGCGGCCTGGGCCGCTGTGTGTGGGGAGCGGCGTTGTGGGCTTCTGACGGTTGTCGGGAACCCCGGGGTGGGAAAGACGCGCCTCGTCGCCGAAGTGCTCCTGGCCGTCGACGCACGACAGGTGCGCGGCCGCTGTCTACACTACGGCAAGGGAATCACCTACTGGCCCGTCGTGGAGGTGCTGAAGCAGCTCGAAACACTTCCTCCCGATAATGCTGCGGCGGCGGCGATCAAGTCGCTCCTCGGAGAGTCGGGCGCCGCGAGCTCGGCCGACGAGATTGCATGGGCGTTCCGCAGGACGCTCGAGCACGCCGCCGCTGAGCGGCCGCTCGTCGTGGTGTTCGATGACATTCACTGGGCTGAGGAGACGTTCCTCGACCTAGTCGAGCATCTGGCGCTGCTCTCCTCGGGAGCGCCGATCCTCCTGCTGTGCATCGCGCGGCCGGAGCTCAGCGACCGGCGTCCTTCCTGGCCGGTGACGCTCCGGCTCGAGCCGCTGCCCGATAGTGAGGTTGCCGCCCTGATCCCGGATCGCTTCGGCCCCGCTCTGCGCGAAAAGATCGTTCATTCGGCAGGCGGCAACCCGCTCTTCGTCGGAGAGATGCTGGCGATGATGGCCGATTCGGTCGGCGAGGTCGTCGTTCCCCCGACGTTGCAGGCGCTGCTCGCCGCGCGCCTCGACCAGCTTGCAGTGTCCGAGCGGAGCGTCCTCGAGCGGGCCGCCGTCGAGGGCGAGGTCTTCCATCGAGGTGCGGTGCAGGCGCTCGACCCCGCCGATGGCTACGTCATCCCCCGGCTTGTCTCGCTCACTCGCAAGGAGCTGATCAGACCCGAGGCGGCACAGCTCGTCGGCGAGGACGGCTTCCGCTTCCGCCACCTCCTGGTCCGAGACACCGCCTACGAGGGCCTACCAAAGCACTCCGCGCAGAGATGCACGCACGCTTCGCGGCGTGGCTCGACCAGTACGGCAGGGGGCTGGTGGAGCTGGACGAGATGCTCGGCCACCACCTCGAGCAGGCATACCACTACCGCGAAGAGCTCGGGATCGAGCAGAGCGACGAGGCAGCGGCGGCAGCACGGCGCCCCTTGCACGACGCTGCGCGTCGGGCCTTCTTGCGGAACGACTGCCCCGCCGCTGTGAACATGCTCGAGCGCGCGGCCGCGCTCCTCTCTGAGTCCGAGCTCGACGTGGCGATCGAAGTCGACCTCGTCGAGGCGCTCTTTTGGAACGGCGAGGCAGACGCCGCGCTCGCGCGTGCCCAGAGCCTCGCGGAAAGGGCGCACGAACTCGGCGACCGCGCCGCCGAACTCTCCGCGAGGATCGAGTCAGGCTTGATCCTGACCCTGCGTGAGCCAGAAGGCGCAACCGACCGCCTGGCCGCCCTCGTCGCAGCATCGATCCCGCTGTTCGAGGCTCGATCCGATAACTTCACGCTCTATCGGGCCTATCGTGCGCTCGGCCAGGTCGCCAACATGCGCGGCCAGCCAGACACGATCACGAAGGAGCACGACCGGGCGTATGAGTTCGCACAACGTGCCGGGCTGCCACACCAACTGGTCGGCTGGCGCTCGATGGGCCGGTTCTATGGATCGACCCCACTGGACGAGTACCTCGCCTGGGTCGACGGGCAGGATTCCAACGAGCTCCGTAACCCGTGGGTGCGGGCGCGACGTGCGGCGGCGGTAGCGATGCTGGGCCGGATCGAGGAGGCGCGTACCGCTCTCACCGAGCTGCGAAATGAGTTGGCCGAACGCGGCGCGCTGGTTGCCCTGGCCTCGGTGAACGCGGAGTTGTCCGTTGATGTCGAGATGTGCGCGGGAGATGCCGCCGCCGCCGTCCATTTCGGGCAGACCGGATGTCGAAGTCTTGAGGAGAGCGGAAACGTCGCGTGGCTCTCGACGATGGCCGGCAAGCTTGCACGCGCTCTCTACGCGGACGGCCAACTCGCCGAAGCCGAAGCTTGGGCGCTCCGAAGCTCCGAGTTGGGCGCAAGCGACGACGCCTACACGCAGATGGTCTGGCGGCAAGCCCGGGCGAAAGTCCTCGCCGCGCGTGGGGTTCACGCCGAGGCGGAGAATCTCGCGCGCGAAGCTGTCATGATCGGCGCGAACAACACCATGAAGATTGCCGAAGCCGACGCAAACGCCGACCTCGGCGAAGTCCTGGCAACGCAAGGAAAGACCGCGGAAGCGACCGCAGCATTCGTACACGCCCTCTCCCTGTACGAGAAGAAGGGAAGCGTCGTGCAGTCGGAGGTGGTCCGGCGGCGGCTCCACGAGCTCTCCAAAAGCCCCTCATGACGTTCGGTGCCGTCCCCCATCGATCATGAGTGCGGATGCCCCCGACAAGAATCGAACTTGTGCTGTGCGCCAGCGTTAGCGCCAGTGATCGCAGCGAGTCGGTGTCGATCGTTGGCGACGGTGCGGCGCTCGCCTGGAAGCTCCGGTGTTCGCTGAAGCCGCGAGTTAGGGGGACCAGATGAAGGGCGTCGTCGTCGTTACGGCGACGAAGCCCAGGCGCTCGAGGATGGGACGGCTGTCGGCGGAGGCGTCGACTTCGACGAACCGGAACCCGCGCTCGGCGGCGAGGCTCGCACGGTAGGCGACGGTGGCGCGGTAGATCCCCTGCCTGCGCCAGGCGGGTAGCGTCGCGCCGCCCCACAGTGTCGCGAAGTCCGTGCCTCGTTCGAATCGAACCCAGGCGGCACAAACGATTGCCCGGCCGGCCTCGGCGACAACGACGGTGAGATCGTCGGGGTCGACGGCACGCTCCCGTTCGAGCATGTCTGCAAGCCACCCGTGATCGTCCTGCCAGATCTCCTCCTCCATCGCTGCGATCCGTTCGAAGTCGGCCCGCTCGGTGACCTCGCGCAACGACACACCTTCGGGAATCTGCGCCTCGGCGGCAATCTCGGCCACCGGCGCGATCACCACCGTCTCCACGTCGTCGGGCACGAAGCCCGCCGACCGCAACCGTTCCGGCAAGTCGTCCGGCTTGTCGTGCGCGTGGAACTTCCACTCGAACCGCTCGCCGCGCTCGGCGAAGATGCGCACTTGGCGCGCGATCAGCTCGTCGAGCTCAGGGCCGTCCAGCCCGCCGAGATCGCGGTAGCCGACAAACCCTCCGACCTGCATGCCGAAGAAGCGCCGCAGCGGCCCGTCTCGCTCGACGCGAACCTCTTGTGGGGCCGGGTCGGGCACGCGGTCGCGAAGCTGGTCGTCGTAGCTCGCGAGCAACTCGGCGGCGTCGGGCATCAACAGACTCTCGCATTGATTTGAAGTCCCGCGTCGGGCGCTATACGGATTCATTGTCTTTTCGGGACAACATCGCCCTTCGCATCATGCGCGACGAAAGCTCAGAAGCGCGAACCCAGTCGTAGTGCGGGTTTGGAGACGCAAGCTTTAGAAAACGCCCGTCGTTGCCGATAGCACGACGTCCGGGTGATTGTGTGTTAGGCCCTGCGCGTGCTGGACGTTCGATATGGACTACGAGAAAACTCTCCCGGCTACCGGGCTCGGCACGCTCACGATCGGCGGCATCGTGATGCAGCAGTTGTGGCTGCCCCTGGTTGCGTTGGGGATCGTCCTGCTGGCCGCGATCGTCATCCGCCTTGTGTTTCGCGCGAGGATGGCGGCGACCGATGCATAGCCCGATTCCCTCGGCACGGCTTCGGTCGCGCATGGGGCCGCTTCTCGCCTTGCTGTTGTTGAGCGTTGGGGTCGCGTGGCTGGGGAGACACGCCTACAACACCTACGCCGTTTTCCACGGGCAGCATGCTCGGTCGTTCGAATTGTTGTGGCTGTTCGTGTTCGTCTCCCTCGCCTGGCATCTGACGCTTGCCTGGCTTGAGAAGCCTCGCACGGTCTCCGCCGACCAGCAGGGGTCGCTCGACGCACTCAAGGTCGTTCTGAACGTGCCGGCGTTCAACGAAGATCTGCAGGTGCTCGAGACCGCGCTCGAGGCGATTCTTCGCCAGGAGCGGCCTTTCTACCGCGTCCAGGTCGTCAACGACGGCTCCGACCACGATCTGAAGGGGCTGAGCGAGCTCGAGGCTTGGTGGTTCGCACAGCAGTATCGGTCGCCGACGATCCTGCAGTGGCTGAACGTGCAGAACGCCGGCAAGCGCCACGCCCAGCTTGCGACCTTCCGCGATGATCAGGAGGCGGACGTCTTCGCCACCATGGACTCGGACACGATCCTCGATGCCCGCTGCGTCGCGGAGGGCCTGAAGCCGTTCGCCGATCCTGACGTCGCGTCTGTGACGTCGGTGATTCTCGCCTACAACAATCGGCGCTGGTTCGTCCGGCTGACCGATCCCTGGCTGCTCACCTTCCAGCTGGTGGTGCGGAGCGCGATGTCGAAGCTCGGCTGTGTGTTGGTGAACTCCGGCAACTTCGCGATGTACCGGGCGGACATCGTTCGTGAGGCGGGGGGCGTCTACGGCAGCGAGCGCTTTCTGGGGCAACCGGTTCAGTTCTCGGACGACTCGTTGCTGACACTCTTCGCGCATCTGAGAGGCCGCACGGTCCAGCAGCCGTCCTCGTTCGCGTTCACGGTCCTGCCCGACAACGTGAACCACCATCTGCGCCAGCAGATTCGCTGGATGAGAGGCTCGACGATCCGCTCGATCTGGCGGTTCCGCTACCTGCCGATCACGGGAGTCGCCTACTGGGAGCACTTCGCAGCCTGGGTCAACTTCGTGCTGATCACCAGCGCATTCACGTTCCTGCTTCTGCTCGCACCGCTCACGCACAGCCACGTGACTCCGATCATGATCGCCTTCTCCACCCTCGTTTGCTACGCGACCGCGCTCAAGTACCTGACGATCGCCCGTTCCGACCAGTCGCTCGCCTGGCAGGTCTGCACGTTCATGCTCGCGCCGGTGATGCTCGCCTGGACCGCCTTCGTGCTCCGTCCGCTCCGTATCTACTCGATCGTCACCTGTCACCGCACCGGTTGGGGGACGCGTGGCGCAAAGGTCGAAGTCAGCATCTGATGAAACGTCTCCTCGCTACGCTCAGCCTCGGGATCTTGATCGGTGCAGCAGGCACCGCCGCCACGGCAGCAGCCGTCGCGAAACCGGTTCTCGGTGTGACGACCAGTCCCGCCGAAGCACGAGCGTGGTCGACGGCTCTCAACACTCCCGTCCAGGTACTGGCGAACTTCATCTCCTGGAGCAAGCCGTTCTCGTACACGAACTACCTCCGTACCGTCCCGGCGGGTATGACGCCACTCATCACCTGGCAGCCCGATCCCGTCGGCGGCAACGCCGCGATCGCCGCGGGCAACGACGATCCGTTCATCGTTGGCGTCGCCCGAACGCTGGCCGCATTCGGCCGGCCCGTCTACCTCCGCTACGCGCACGAAATGAACGGCAACTGGTATCCCTGGTCACAGGGGTCGCCCGCAACCTACGTCGCCGCCTGGCGACACGTCTACTCGACCTTCCGGGCCGCGGGAGCCAGCAACGTCCGCTTTATCTGGTCGCCAAACGCAGCCGGCCAAACGACTCAAATCTTCCTCGCCTCGATCAAGCCCTACTGGCCCGGCAAGCACTACGTCGACCGTGTCGGCATCACCACGATCGAACACCACGGCTCAGTCAACCGCTACGTCAAAGCACTCGATGCCCTGCACGCAACCTACCCACGCAAACCGATAATGCTGCCCGAATTCAACGACACGACACTCGGCTGGGTCGCCCACTTCGCCGAGGCGATCCGCCAGCGAACCTGGATCAGCCTCCTCGTCTGGTACGAAAAACCGAGCTACGGCAGCCTGCTCAAACGACCCGAACTCGTGCAGGCACTCGGGGCCGCACTACGCTAACCAAACTCGACTAGGCCCTAAAGGGGGTATAGGGCGTTCGCCCCATGTTCCGGCCGGTGCAGTCGTTGCATAGTCGATGCACACGACAGGCGTTGCTGGCCGGCCGCTGGGCCTCCGGCGACGCACCAAGGAGGCGTTCATGGTGGATCCAGTTCCAAACGCAGTCGCTGATCCGATCAAGGTCGGAGTCATCGCCGATCAGACGGGGCCGCTCTCATTCGTCGGTCTCGCCAACGCAAATGTCGCCAGGATGGTGATCGACGAGCTCAACGCCGCGGGAGGCCTGCTCGGGCGGCCCGTTGTCCTCCTGCTCGAGGACAGTAAGACCGACGACGCCGTCGCCGCGGCCAAGGCGGCGAAGCTCGTCGCGCGCGATCAGGTCGACGTCGTCTTCGGCGGCATCTACAGCTCGACGAGGCAGGCAATCAAGGGTCCGGTCGTCGTCGAAGGCCAGACGCTCTACATCTACCCGGAACAGTACGAGGGCCAGGAGTCGGATCCGTTGATCTTCTGCACAGGCCCGGTCCCCGCGCAGCAGGTCGATCCCTTGATTCCATGGCTGATGCGGGAGACCGGTGCGAAGACCTTCTACCTGCCTTCAGCCGACTACGTCTGGCCGCATGTGCTGAACGCGCGCGTCAAAGAAGTCGTCGCGGTCAACGGCGGCTCGATCGTCGGCGAAGAGTACTTCCCGCTCGACCACACCGACTACCGCGAGACGGTCGAGAAGATCACCGCCACCGGCGCCGACGTGGTGTTCAACACGATCGTCCCTCCCGGGGTGACGCCGTTTCTCGAGGAGCTGTACGACTCCGGCTTCAGCCGGCGCGGAGGTCACCTCGTCTGTACGTACTTCGACGAGAACTTCCTGAATATGGTGCCAGCCGCTCACGTCGAGGGCCTGTACGGCTGCCTCGACTACTACCAGGCCGTCCCCGACCCGTTCAGCCGCAAGTTGCTCGACCGGTACGACACGCTCTATCCCGGGGACGCAAAGTTCACCGGCGGCGGCGCCTGCTCGGGCCTCTACTGAGTGCCTCAGGCTCTGGGCCGCCGCAGTGACCGAGGCCGGCTCCCTCATGCAGGACGACGTGATCGCCGCCCTCGACCACATGCGAATCGAAGACAGTCCTGGCGGGCCGGCAGCGATGGTCCCGGGCCAGCATCACCTACGTCTGAACATGTACATCGCCAAGGCACGAAGCGGTAAGTTCGAGATCGTCAAGAGCCTCGGGGCCATTGATCCGCAAGAGCGCCCCGTCGTGGCGCCTGCTCTCAATCGCTGATCCGTTTGGACCGGCGTGCACCTTACGACCCCACGACGCAACCCGCGGGAATGCGCCGGCCGCGTTCCAAGACGCTTCGGTGGAGGCGGTACTTGGAGTGCCGTTTGCACTGATCACAGTGGTTGCTTGTCGCCGGGTCTGTGGCGTCGTAGCCTGCAGGGATGGCTGCGCCACCGGAAGGCACCGTCACCCTCCTGTTCACAGACATCGAGGGATCGACGCGGCTGTTGCGGGAGACGGCCGATGCTTACGCGGACGTACTGCTGACTCACAGGCGCCTGTTGCGTGAGTCGTTCACGGCGCATGGCGGCTATGAGGTGGATACAGCGGGCGATGGCTTTTTCGTGGCGTTTGCTTCCGCCAACGAAGCTGTTGCCGCGGCTGACGCGGCGCAGCGCGCGCTTGCTGCCTACGAGTGGCCTGAGCGTCAGCGTGTATGGGTGAGGATGGGTTTGCATACCGGCGAGCCGCGCCTGCTTGATGGCAACTACATCGGGCTAGACGTGCACCACGCGGCCCGGGTGATGGCTGCAGGGCATGGCGGGCAGGTGTTGTTGTCTCAATCAACGCGCGAACTGCTTGACGAGCACACGCCGCTGCGCGATCTCGGCGAGCATCGGCTCAAAGACCTGTCATCGCCACAGCGGCTCTACCAGGTACAGGTCGAGGGATTGCCGCATGAGTTTCCGGCGCTGAAGACGCTCGAGAATCGGCCGATGAACCTGCCGGTGCAAGCGACGCCACTGATCGGACGAGAGCGAGAGCTCGAAGAGATCGCGGCGTTGCTGTTGCGGGAGGATGTGCGGTTGCTGACGTTGGCCGGTCCGGGCGGGATCGGGAAGACGCGGTTGGCTCTCCAGGCGGCCGCCAATGTCATCGACGAGTTCGCGAACGGCGTCTACTTTGTGTCGCTCGCACCTGTACGTGACCCGGGACTCGTGATCCCGGCCGTGGCTCAGACGTTGGGGCTGCGCGACCAGCCGGGACGGTCGTTGGCGGAGACGTTGCGTGAGTATCTGTCCGAGAAAGTGGTTCTGCTGGTGCTCGACAACCTTGAACAGGTGATCGAGGCTGCACCGGAGATTGCGGCTGTTCTTGGTGCCGCACCACGGACGCGCGTGCTTGCGACCAGCCGGGAGCCGTTGCGAATCGCGGGAGAGCATCTGTATGAAGTTCCTCCGCTCTCGCTGCCGACGGGGACGGATGATTTCGCCACGCTCGCCGGTATCGAATCGGTGCGACTGTTCGTCAGCCGCGGACGGGCCGTTCAACCCGAGTTTGATCTCAGTGCTGCGAACGGTGCTCAAGTCGCGGAGCTCGTCCGTCGGCTTGATGGGCTGCCGCTTGCGATTGAGCTCGCGGCCGCACGGGTGCGAGTGCTCTCACCGCAGGCGATCCTGGATCGGCTCGGCGAGCGGTTGAAGCTGCTCACGGGTGGCGGAAGGGATCAGGATGAGCGGCAGCGGACGCTGCGGGCGACGATTCAGTGGAGCTACGACCTCCTGACGCCGCAGGAGCAGACGCTGTTCGCACGTTTGGGCGTCTTTGTGGGTGGGTGCCGTCTCGAGGCTGCCGAGGCTGTTTGCCACGGCGACCTGGCGATTGACGTGTTCGACGGCGTGGCATCGCTAGTCAATAAGAGCCTCGTTCGGCGGCGTGATGACGCCGACGGGCAACCGCGCTTCTGGATGCTGGAGACAATCCGCGAGTACGCGGAGGCTCGGCTCGGCGAGAGCGGAGAAAGGCCGGAAGTGCGCGACAGGCACGCCCACTACGTTTCCGCGTACGCGGAGAGTGCGGACCGGACGGTGGTGGTAAATCGCGAGGCAGCATGGCTCGACCGGCTCGATCGTGAGCAACTAAACATCCGCGCGGCTCTCGACCACCTGTTCGAGCGTCAGCAGTTTCAGCAGCTCGCGACTCTCTCCGTCGCACTCACGTCTTGGTGGTACCTGCGGGGGCACTTGCGCGAAGGACGAGCGAGGCTCGAGACGATCTTGCAAACCGGCGCTGACTTTCCGCCGGCGCTTCGGCGCACGGCGTTGCGTGAGGCGGCACTGCTCGCGCACCGCACCGGCGACTACGCCGAGGCGGCGGAACTTTCTGAGCGGTTTCTCACGCTGGCACGCGCTTGCGGCGAGCCGGGCGCTGTCGCAGAGGCCCTCCTCGCAACTGCGTTGATGGCAGAGTCGCTCGGCGAAACCCCGCGAGCTGTGAGGGATCTGAACGAGTGCATCGCAACTGCGGAATCCGCTGGGGCCGAGCGAGTGCTTGCGATGGCACATGGAAATCGAGGCGACATCGAGATGGTCGGAAGCAACTACCAGGAGGCGCAGCGGCACTTTGCGGAGGCGCACCGACTGTTCGAAAAGCTGGGCGACAAGCGACACGTAGGCTTGTCGCTGGCGAACCTCGGCCTCCTCGCGGTACGGGAGAACCACGATCCAGAGGGGTGGCGATTCCTTCTCGAGGCCCTGACCATCGCCGAATCGCTTGGCGATAAGGAAGCCATCATCTGGTGCCTCGGAGGCGTAGCCGCACTTGCGGCTCGCGCCGGCGACACCGCATCCGCAGCCACGGCGCTTGGGATCAGCAGTCGCCTGCGCGAAGAGACCGGACACGCTCCGCAGCGGGACCAACGTGAGCTCGAGCAAGAAACGCTAGCGAGCCTGCAAGTCGTCGCCGGAGAGGTCGAAATCGACGCAGCCTTGCAGATCGGGCGAGAGCTACCCGAAGACCGACGGATCAGCTTCGCGCTTGCACTAGCCGCGAAGAAATAGTTACCAATGCATACGATCAGGCTCGGCCGCGGATGCGCAAACGAGTCGTCGTACACGAAACGAACTTATGCACGCGGTTTAAGGGAGCCAGCTCGTGATGGTCTAGGACCGTTTGTGCGCCACCGCTTGCGCCATACGTTCGACTGTTCGTATGCACTTGAGTCATCCCGCTCTAGGGTGGGCGCGTGCGCGTCAGTGTCGATGGGGACCGCTGGAGCGTCGGGCATAGTGGGCCCGGGGGAGTGGCGATCGGCGGTGTGAGTTTGTTCGCCGATCGACGATCCGGTCCGGGGTTGAAGGTTCGTAAGCTCGCACGATGTTGAAGCTAGTGCTGTTCGTTCTTCCGCTTGGCCTTGACACGTTCGCGGTGTCGGCTGCGCTCGGCCTTCAGGGACTTCCGAACCGCGAGCGCCTAAAGGTGAGCCTGCTGCTCTCGAGCTTCGAGATGGTCATGCCCGTCGTCGGCGTGTTCCTCGGCCGGGGACTCGGAGCGGCGATCGGCTCCGTTGGGGAATACGTCGCAGCCGCCGCCTTGATCGGCCTCGGTGTGTACATGCTTCGCTCCGACGAGGAAGCTGAGGGTGCGAAGGTGGTGAGTCTGGCCAGCAAGTCTGGTCTGGCGCTGGTCGGGCTCGGTATCAGCATCAGCATCGACGAGTTGGCGATGGGCTTCACGATCGGCCTCCTGCATCTGTCGCTACTCCTTGCGGTGGTGCTGATCGGGGTGCAGGCGTTCCTGGTCGCGCAACTCGGTTTGCGGCTCGGTAGCCGGTTGGGAGAAGCCGCGCGTGATTGGGCGGAGCGGCTCGCTGGCGTTGCGTTGTTCGGCCTCGGCGTGCTGATTTTCGCCGAACAGATTCTCTAGACGCGCGACCTCGGTGGCGTCTCAGAGAACTTCGTATCGTTCGTCCTGGCCTGCGGAGAGAGTGACGACACGCTCCTGTTCCTCGTGGCGTTCGGCGGCTAAGAGCCTATTCCGATTGGCGTCCCCAGTCGGCGGGGCGCCAACTCGAATTCCATCCTGCGGGCGCGTCAGGGGCAGTGCGCGATTAGGTATCGCGCGTCGGCGATCAAGATGGTTGCTGCCGCGGCGGTGATGCCGCTCTGGGCTGCACCTCGCTGATGAATGAACTGGTAGATGGTCGTGGCGTTTGGGCAGTTGCCGGCTTCGCGTGCCCTTTTTGCGCTTAAGAGTTTCGCCAGGAGTGATGTTCCCTCATTCTGGGTGATTGCGCTGGCTGTCACGAACTCGGTGACATCGTCGATGATGCTCTGGGCGGTCACGATGATCGTGAACGTCACTGACTTCGAGCTTGCGTTTCTGACGTTGTCGAGCGCTTTGACGGTGAAGGTGTGTGGGCCGAGCGATAGTTCGGTCAGTAGCTTGATCGGCTGCCCGCTCTGGAGGCCATGGCCGGCCAGGGTCGGAAGGTATCCATGGTCGGGGTGATGGATTGGATTCCGGAAGACGTTGTCATCGAAGCGAGCACCGGCACGCGAACTCTGCCCTTGCAGCCAGCGGGCTGACCAATCGCGAGGCAGGAGCACCGCGCGCGGACACGGGTTATGTAGGGAAACACCCGCTGCGCCGAGGGGGCGATGCCCCTACCGTCGGCGTCGTGCGAATGGATCGAACCGATGGCACCCGTCGTGATCACCTTCATGGCCGAGTGCTTCTGGCCGGGGTGGCCGGTGAGCAGGTGGCTAACACCCGATCTTCGGGACGGGGTGCGACCTAACGCCCGGCCGGCAGCCGCCGACCGGAACAAAAAGGAGCAGCGCATGATCTCGACGAACACTCAACGACGCTCGCCACTGGTGGAAAACGCAGCCACACGCTGCCGCCGGGTCACAGTCACAACGATCGCCGTCGCTGGTGCGCTGGCGCTCATGGCAGGGGTCGCGTGGGGCGCGGCGCCGACGCGGAACGGCCTCTACAGCGGGACCGTCAGCGCACACGGTTATCAGATGAAGGTCGAGGTTCACGTCGCCCCGAGCGGCAAGACCGCGTCCGCAAGGTTCTACTGCAACGGCACGACGATCCCGACGAATCCTCAAGACAACGCGAAATTCGCGATCACGAACGGCACCTTCAGCGGTCTGACGAAGTTCGGGATCTACGGCATCAAGGGAAAGTTCACAAGCGCGACCCGCGCTAGCGCGACCATGCACGTCCAGGGAACCTGCTCGACCGCGGCTTCCGCGAACTACAAGGTGACACTTCGGCTCTCTGGTCATTAGACCACTCTGAACTGCAGCACATGGACGTGGGTCGGTTCGGGGCGGATGGATGGACCTCAGCGCCACGAGTCGTCGACGGCGCCCGGCGCATGGGCGCTGTCGACGGCTGCAGAGTTGTGTCCGCCTGGGCCGATGATGGAGCCGACGAAGCGGCCGCTCACGGCGACCGCCAGCAGCAGGACGGCGAGGCGCTGCTCGCGCCCGCGGTCACGCGCGCGATGATCGAGGAGTTCGCCCGCCGGTCACCCATCCCACCTCCGACGCTGCCGCCCGCGCTCGGGCGGCTGACGCCGCGCGGACACGACATCTTCGACCTGCTCGCACGCGGCCTCTCAAAACCCCGAGCTCTGTGAGCGACTCGTGATCAGCGACGCCACGACCAAGACGCACGTCGCAGGGATCCTGCAGAAGCTTGAACTCCGCGACCGCGTCCAGGTAGTGATCTATGCCTGCGAGACCGGCCTCGTGGCGCCCGGGTCGAGGCGCTGAGGGCCGCCCAGCGAAGGGGGGTTGGCCCGGAGCACACGGGACCACCGCAGCAGACATCAACACTGGGATGCCCCCGCCCGGAATCGAACCAGGGCACGCGGTTTAGGAAACGCCGTGCTGGAGCGCAGAAGCAGCGCAGATGCAGCGCACATGCGCGCCCAAGGTGTCCGCCCTCGTGGGGCTGGGGGGAGTGTCCGGAGATTGCCAAAGTAGGCAACCTTCATTTCTATCGCTCTGGTCTTTAGACCTCCGTTTTGTGGGTCGGAACCAGGCTGCCGTCGGCAAGCCGAGCACCGCCGCTGTCGAGGAGACGAGCGAGTTGCTGCTGCACGATGCTGATCAGCTCGACCAGGCCGCGTAACCTCCGGTTGTACTGCGACTGGTCGGGTAGATGCGGAAACCAGCCAGGCAGCAGACGGCC
>JBBQLT010000014.1:0-68504 GCA_038328165.1 Gaiellales bacterium | reverse complement strand
ACCAAGTGTGACGCGACTGCAACCTGTCCGTCCCCCGGCACGTCCGAGCTTCGGCTTGATTTCGTGAGACGCGGCGATTCGACCTGGCGCGACAGGCCATGGCCCTTGGTCAGACCAAGTGTGACGAGACGCAAACGTTCGCCCTCCCGGCGGGGGATCGTGCGGTGCACCGGGGTGTCTCCGCACGAGAGGCCCGCCTCGGGCGGGCCCCTCGTGCGCTGCGTTCTGCGGCAGCGCCTCTAGAACGGTGTGATTCGGTAGGGCTTGTCCCACGCGATGCGGATGAGGTCGGCTTCCTCGGTGAGCAGACCATCCTCGGAGCGGGGTTGCGGGCTCGTCCGCTCGCCCTTTGGCCGGCGCGGGGCTGTCGTGTCCCACGAAAGGCGGTTCATACGTGCACCTCCTGGTCGGTCTCGGACGGGGCTGCCGGCGCGGCGGCTGCCGCGCGGGTGATCCTGATGTCGCCGCTGACCGTCTTCGCCCGCACCTCGACGAGCGGGCCATCGCCGGTGGCGGCGTCGGCGGTCAGTTCGAGCTCGGAGCTCGTGTCGCCGCTGACCGTGTTGCAGTCGAGGAAGACGCGCGAGCCGCGCCGGACGCCGATGCGCACGTCGCCAGAGACGGAATGGGCCGCGACGTTCCCGGTCATGACCGCACGGTGCTCCTGGTCGCCGCTGACCGTGTTCACGCTGACGTCGTCGTAGGCCTCACCGATCGTGACGTCACCGGAGGCAGTCGCAATGCTCGCCGCTCCGCGCACGGTCTCGATCTCGACATCACCCGACGCGGTCTGGATGCTCAAGCGACCGTTCACCTCGCGTGCCTGAATATCGCCACTCGCGGTCTTCGCGCTGACGCCACCGAGCACGCGCTCGACCTCGATGTCGCCCGACGCCGTCTGCACGCTCAGACCGCCGATCGTGCCGCGGGCGAGAAGGTCGGCCGACTTGCTCTTCGCGTTCACGCGCGAGCCTTCCGGGCAGCGCACGCGGCACGTGATCCCGCTCCGGCCGAAGACGAGCCCGAAGCTGAAGCCGCCGCTCCGCCGGTGCGGGACATCCACGATCACGCGCTGCTCGTCGCCGTGGCCCTGAAGCTCGATGCGAGCCTCGTCGACCAGCCGCTGCGACTCCTCATCGAGCGCGGAGAGCTCGATCTCGACTCGGCCGCCGAGCGTCGGATCGATCTCCATCTCGCCGCTCGCGAGCCTGAGCTCGAGTTCGACGGGGCCGGTCACCTCGAATGTCTTTTGCATCTCAGCCCTCCTCCTTGCTTAGCTCTGGGCGTAGCCGGACAGACGCTTGCCGCCGACGTGGATCGGGCGCGACTCGGCTGCGCGCGCGATCGAGCGCACGAGCCACGCATTGGTGGAAAGACCCTCCCGGGCGGCGGCCTTCTCGACCGCCTGCTTCAGGGACTCCGGCAGGCGCAGGCTGATGCGCGCCGAGAGCTCCTCGCCGGCTCCGGCCGACTCGGCCCCGGGGGCATCGACGAACACGAGCTCGGGCTCCTGCCCCGCGAGACGTACCTCGACGTGGCCGGACGGGAGCTTGGACGACACCTCGACCGCAGCCTGGGAGAGCAGGTCGAGCAGCTTCAGCCGCAGGTTCGACCCGAGCGCATCGCCGAGCCGGCGGGCGATCCGGGCCGACTGCTCGTCGCCGAGGTCGCCGAGCCCCTGCAGGTCGTCTTGGAGGCCGTCAAGGACAATCGCCAGATTCATCGCGACATCACTATGACATCATAAGGGATGTCTGTCAAGCAGTACAGACGCAGCACGCGAGCGACGGCCGCCGAGTACCCTTGCGAGCGCACAGCCAGCGCTGCAACAACGAGGAGTGATGGGCCAGACGGCCGAGAGCACATCCGGCGCACTCGCGGGCTCCCGTGAGCTGCTCGAGACGATCCTCCGTCACCTGCGCGACGGCATCGTCGTCACCGCCGCGAGCGGCGAGCGTCTGTACGCGAACGACGAGGCGGCTCGGCTCACGGGCTACGCGACGGCGCCGGAGTTGCTTGAGGCCGGGCTGATGGAGGCGACGCAGCGGTTCCAGATCCTCCACTCGGACGGACGGCCGCTCGACCCGACCGAGCTGCCTGCACGCAGGGCGCTCGCCGGCGAGGAGCCGGAGCCGATGCTCGTGCGCTTCCGCGCGGCGGAGGGCGGCCCCGACCGCATCTCCCTCGTCCGGGCCGTGCCGGTGCGCGACGGCGAAGGCGCACTGAGGTACGTGATCAGCATCTTCCGTGAGGTGACCGCAGAGCGCGTGCTCTCCGAGCGCGAGCGAGTCTCTGCCGGCGCCGCCGAAGTGCTGAACGCAACGCTCGACTACGACGGCATTCTCAACGCCATCGCGCGGTTCGCCGTATCTGAGCTCGCGGACGGATGCGCCGTCGATGTGCTCGACGACACGGGCGAGCTTCGGCGAGCCGCGTCTGCCGGCAGCGTCTCGCTGGATTCTTCGATCTCCGCGCGCGTGGTGGCCGGGGCCGAGCCGCACCTCGGAGGGTCATCGCTCTGCGTGCCTCTCGTCACGGGAGGGAACCGACGCGGCGCGATCCTTCTCGAGGCCAAGACCCGAAGCTACGACGCGAACGACCTTCGCATCGCCCGCGAGATCGCCAGCCGGGCGGTCAGCGCGATCGAGAACGCCCTGCTCTACGAGGATGCGCGCCGAACCTCGGCTCTCCTCGATTCGCTCTACGAGAGCGCGCCGATCGGGCTCGGGTTCTGGGATTGCAACCTCCGCTACGTGCGGGTGAACGACGCCCTCGCGCGCATCAACGACCGTCCGGCTGCCGACCACATCGGGAGAACGCTCGACGAGGTGATCCCAGAGCTGGCGCCCGTCATCGAGCCAGTCGCTCGTCGCGTGCTCGAGACCCGGACCGCCGTCGTTGCGCTCCAGGTGACCGGCGGGACGCAGGCCGCGCCCAACGTCGCGCGCCACTGGCTCGCGAGCTACTACCCCGTGCTCGCTCCCGACGGGGAAACGCTCGGTGTGGGCGCGCTCGTCGAGGAGATCACCGACCGCCGCCGTGCCGAGCAGCGATCCGAGTTGCAGTACGCGGTCACGCGGATCCTTGCCGACGCGGAGACCTCCGACGCAGCGGTGCCGCTCGTCCTCGAGACGGTCTGTGAAGCGCTCGGTTGGGACGTGGCCGCCTACTGGCCTTGCGACGAGGGGCGGCAACGCGTGGTCTGGACGCGCCCAGGCGCGCACCTGCCCGGCTTCAGAGCGATGACCGAGCAGGTGCCGATGAGGGAGGGGACGCTCGCGTGGCATGTGGTCGAAACGGGCAGCGCCGAGTGGCTCGAGGAGCTCTCACCCGACCGGTTTGCACGCGCCTCGATCGCAGCAGCCGAGGGAATCAGGTCCGGCGTCGGGTTTCCGATCCTCGTCGGAGGCCGAGCCGTCGGTGTGCTCGAGGCGTTCTCGAGCGTGCCGCGCGAGCGTGACGATGAGCTCCTCGAGTTGCTGAACGCGCTCGGTGCCCAACTCGGGCAGTTCCTGAGCAGAAAGCGGGCCGAGGAGGAGCGGGCCGAGCTGCTCGATCGAGAGCGTCAAGCACGCGCGGTGGCGGAGGCGGCCGCGACGACGCTGCGCAAGCTCGAACGGGTCTCCCAGGCAGCGCTCGAGCACCTCACGCTGGACGATCTGCTCCAGGCGCTGCTCGAGCGCATTGCGGAAGTCCTCGACGCCGACACGGCGGCAATCCTGCTTGTCGGGACTGACGGGCTACTCACCATTCGGGCGGACGTCGGCCTCGGCTCCGCGCTCGAGGGGGCTGTCTCGATTCCCTTCGGGGCCGGTCTCGCGGGTCGTGTGGCGGCGAGCCGCGCCCCGCTGCTCGTCCCCGACCTCTCGCAGGTCGAGCTCGTGAGCCCGGTGCTTCGGGCGCGCGGAGTCAACTCGCTCGCGGCGATCCCACTCCTCGCCGACAACCGGGTGATCGGTGTCCTTCACGTCGGCTCCGAGGCGTTTGCGCAATTCGACGAGTCGGACGTGCGCCTGCTCGAGCTGATCGCCGACCGGATCGCACTCGCGATCAACCAGGCGTGGCTCTACGAGGCCGAGCGCGCTGCGCAGGAACGGCTGCGCTTCATGAGCGAGGCGAGCATCGTGCTTGCGTCGTCACTCGACCTGGAGGTGACGCTTCGGCGTGCGGCCGAGCTCGCGATTACGCGTTTCGCCGACGCGGCGGTCATCGATCTCGTCGATGGGGATTCGATCGCCCGTGTCGTGATCGAGATCGCAGATCCGCGCATTTCCGGCGTGATTCGGCAGGGCCTCCTCGCGAACCCGCCCGTCCCGGGTGACACCGGCGGCTCCGCGAAGGTGATCAGGACCGGCGAGCCGGAGATCTTCCTCGACCTCGAAGCCGACCCCACCCCGTTGCAGGATGTGACGAGAGGCAGGCCTGCGATCACACCCACCGTCGACCTGCTCAAGCCTCGGTCGCTCGTGTATATGCCGTTGATCGCGCGCGGCCACACGCTCGGCGTGCTCGCGCTCATCCGCACCACCGCCCGCTTCGACCAGGCCGACGTCGACACGGTGCGCGAGTTGGCCGCCCGAGTGGCGGTGGCGGTCGACAACGCGAATCTCTATCGAGAAGCAAGGCGCGGCAGGGAGCAGCTCGGCTTTCTCGCCGAGGCGAGTGCGCTCCTCGGGTCGACCCTCGAGGTCGAGGGCACCCTCGACGAGCTCTGCTCGCTCGTGGCGGGTCGTGCCGCCGACTGGTGCGCGGTCCACCTCCGCGATGACACCGGCCGCATCCACGCCGCTTCTGTCGCGCACCGCGATCTGGACCGCACGAAGACTGCCCGGTCGGAGCTGGCGGCGTTCCCGTCCACGCGCGAGCCGCCGACCATGGTGTCGCGCGCGATCGAAACCGGCGAGCCGGTTCTGATCTCGAACGGCGAAGACTCGTTTTCCGAGCACGGGTTCGAGCGCGAAGAGGGAGTGCATTCGGGGATGGTGATCCCGCTTGTTGCACGGGGACGGCCGCTCGGCTCGCTGTCGCTCGTCCGCGCCGAGACGGTCGAGCGCTACACACCCGAAGATCTCGAGTTCGCCGTCGACCTCGCACGACGCGCTGCAATCGCGCTCGACAACGCCCAGCTCTACCGTGCCTCCGAGGAGCGTGCCCAGGCGGCCCGCGTGCTTGCGTCCGTCGGCGACGGCGTCTTCTTCGTCGACCGTCACGGGCTCGTCCGCACGTGGAACCGCGCAGCCGCGTCGGCGACGGGTATTTCTGCCGCCGGGGTGACTGACCGCCTTGCAGTCGACGCGATTCCGGGCTGGGCAGCCATCGCCTCACGCATCCCACTGACCTCCGAGGGAGCGGCCGCACCCCGTCCCGAGTCGCTGCCACTCGACCTCGGCGGCCGCGAGCTCTGGCTCTCGATCCACGGCGTCGAGGTTCCCGACGGGATTGTTTACGCGTTCCGCGACCTGACCGAGGAGCGCGCGCTCGAGGCGATGCGGACAGAGTTCGTCTCCACGGTCTCCCACGAGTTGCGCACGCCGCTTGCAGCGATCTACGGCGCGGCGATGACACTTCGCAGGGAGGACGTCACACTCGCCGAAGAGCAGCGCGCGAACCTCCTCGACGTTGTCTCAGCAGAGGCCGATCGGCTGGCCCGGACGGTCAACGACATCCTCTGGGCATCGAGGCTCGACACGGACTCGCTCCGCGTCTCGATTCAGAATTGCGACCCACGCTCGCTCGCGCACGACGTGGTCGAGGCGCAACGTGCGCACCTCGGCCGTGCGCACGAGATCGTGCTCCTCGCCGACCCGGATCTGCCGGCGGTCACCGGCGATCCCGACAAGGTGGGGCGCGTTCTGATCAACCTCGTCGACAACGCCGTGAAGTACTCGCCCGACGGCGGCTCGGTCACCGTGACCGTGACGGCCGTCGGCTCGCACGTCCGGTTCCTCGTGAAGGACGAGGGCCTCGGCATCCCGAGCTCCGAGCAGCGCCGGATCTTCGACAAGTTCTACCGGCTCGACCCGAACATGAACCGTGGGGTTGGGGGCACCGGCCTCGGCCTCTACATCTGCCGCGAACTCGTGCGGCGCATGGACGGCCGTATCTGGGTCTCGTCGGAAGGCCTCGGCACCGGGTCGACCTTCGCGGTCGAACTGCCCGCGGCGGGCGACTTCGCCGCGCACATCTCCTGAACGGCCTTCACCGAACCGCAGAAGGGCGGCCGCCTGGCCGCCCTTCGCGTGCAGTCTGCGTACGCGTACGCGCAGGTGTCAGACGACGGGGCCGTCGTCGACGACGGTCGTGCGGCGGCGGGCGCCGCCGACACCGCCCCAGCTCGACCAGAACATCATGGACAGGACGAGGCCGACCGCCCCGACGACCATGAGGATGATCCCGATCGTGTTGATGTTGAGGCCGCTGACGGTCGCGTTCACCGCCCAGGTGAGGATCGCACCGGCGGCGATCAGAATGAGGCTGACTCCAATACCCATTTTCGCAAGAACCTCCTGGTTCGTGTCTCCCGAGGAGACAATTGGACCCGGCGGGTCGGTGAGTAAACGCCGAAGCGCGCGAATCGGTTACGGCTCGCTGAAGCCCTGTGTTCATCTAGGCTTGCCCCGGGTGCGCAGGGGCTCTCTCATTCAGCTCACCGCGATCGCGCTGGTCGCCGGTGCGGTTTGCACCGCGGTGGCGCTTGCCGTTCCGTGGCTCCCTCTCGATGCCGGCCGGGAAGCGGGCCGGATCCACTTTGTCTTCTGGTTTACGACGGCTATTTGCATCGGCGTTTTCTCCGTCGTCACCGCCGTACTCGTCTATTCGGTGTGGAAGTTCCGTGCCGGCCCCGACGACGATTCCGACGGGCCGCCCGTGCACGGCCACACCGGCATCGAGATCGCCTGGACCGCCGTGCCCGCCGTCCTCGTGACTGCGATCTCGATCGTCAGTGCGATCGTCCTCGCCGAGAACGGCGATGCGGGCTCGAACCCGCTCAAGATCAAGGTGACCGCCCAGCAGTTCGCGTGGTCGTTCACGTATCCGAACGGCAAGACCTACGGCTCGCTGACCCTGCCGACGGGGCGCCACACGAAGCTCGACATCAGCTCGAACGACGTCATCCACTCGTTCTGGGTGCCCCAGCTCTCGCAGAAGCAGGACGCTGTGCCGGGCCAGCACAACTCACTCGTGATCACGCCGACGCGAACGGGCATCTTCCCGGTCGTCTGCACGGAGCTCTGCGGTCTCGGGCACGCCTTGATGCGTAGCCACGTCGAGATCATGAGCCCGGCCGGCTTCGCCGCCTGGCAGAAAGGAAGCGCCGCGGTCGCGGCCGGCCCGCCGGGGCTCGCCGCATACCAGCAGAACGGCTGCGGCGGCTGCCACACGCTGAAGGCGGCGGGCTCCGCCGGCAAGGTCGGCCCCGACCTCGACAACCTGCCGGCCTACGCGACCCAGGCGAAGCGCGGCCCGCTCGCGGCCTTCATCAAGGAGTCGATCGTGAATCCGGGCGCGTACCTGCAACCCGGCTTCCCCGACGCGATGCCGCACATCTACGCGAGCCAGATCCCGTCCGACAAGCTGGCGCAGCTCGTGCAATATCTCGCCGGAGGCGGGAAGTGAACGAGCATTCGACTGAGCACGAAAACGCACACGCGCCGGCGGGGCTCGGCCGTCTGACCGCGCCCGGCTGGCTGCGCGTGCTCTGGGTGACGCCGCTTTTCTTCGGCCTCGGCCTCGGCCTGCCGGTCCTGATCAGGTGGCTCGCGGGCTGGGATCCGGTCTGGAAGGGGTCCGTGCTCGTCACCGTCGAGCTCGTGACGACACCGTTCGGTTTCCTCGCCGGAATCGGCGGCTTCGACTACTGGGCTCACTACGCGAGCGGTCGTCCGACGCAGGTCGACGATCATTCGGGCCATGGCGCGCGGTCCTGGCGCGACTATTTCCGCATCAACACCGACCACAAGGTGATCGGGGTGCAGTACCTCGTCACCACGATCATCTTCTTTTGCATCGGCGGCATGCTCGCGATGCTCTTCCGGGCGGAGCTCGCACAACCCGGGGATCAGTACTTCAACCCGCAGACGTTCAACGTCCTGATCTCGAACCACGCGGCGCTCATGATCTTCCTGTTCGTGATTCCGGCGTTCGCCGGCCTCGGGAACTACGTCATCCCGCTGATGATCGGCGCGGCCGACATGGCGTTCCCGCGCCTGAACGCCTTGTCGTTCTGGTTGCTGCCGATCGCCGGCGTGATGCTCATCGCCGGCATGGTCGTCCCCGGCGGCGGCCCGTCGGCGGGCTGGACGTGCTACGCGCCGCTCTGCTCACACCAGCCGCTCGGCCAGGTGTTCTTCAACATGGGCGTTCAGTGGGCGGGTGCGAGCTCGATCATGACCGCGCTCAACTTCCTGGTCACGATCATCACGATGCGCGCACCCGGCATGACCTTCTGGCGCATGCCGCTCCTTGTCTGGGCGAACTTCACGACGTCGATGCTCGTCGTCATTGCGACGCCGTTCATCGCCGGGTCGCAGTTCTTCGTGATGTTCGATCGCGTCCTGCACACGAACTTCTTCGAACAGGGCGGCGGAGGGTACGTGCTCGGGTACCAGCACATCTTCTGGTTCTACTCCCACCCGGCCGTGTACATCATGATGCTGCCCGGCTTCGGGATCATCAGCGAGGTGATCGCCGTGATGAGCCGCAAGCCCGTGTTCGGGTATCGGCTGATGGCGCTGTCGCTGATGGCGATCCTCGTGCTCGGATTCTCGGTCTGGGCGCACCACATGTTCGTCGCGGGCATGGCGGGCTGGCTGCGCGTGCCGATGATGGTCACCTCCATGGTGATCGCCGTGCCGACCGGCATCAAGATCTTCTCGTGGCTCGCGACGATGTGGGAAGGGCGAATCCGATTCTCGACGCCCATGCTCTTCGCCCTCGGCTTCCTGTCGATGTTCGTGATCGGTGGCCTCTCGGGCATCTACCTGGCCTCGGTGCCGATCGACATCCACGCGAGCGACACGTACTTCATCGTCGCTCACATCCACTATGTCCTCTTCGGCGGCTCGGTCTTCACGATCTTCGCGGGGATCTACTACTGGTTCCCGAAGATGACGGGCCGGATGTACGACGAGCGGCTCGGCAAGCTGCACTTCTGGCTCACGTTCATCGGCTTCAACCTCACCTTCTTCCCGATGCACTACATCGGGCTTCAGGGCATGCCGCGCCGCGTGGCCGACTACGCCACGCGCTTCGCCGACATCAATCTCTTCATCTCGATTGCGTCATTCGGTCTCGGCGCCTCGACGCTCGTCTTCCTCTACAACATGATTCGCTCCTGGGCGCACGGGCCGCTCGCGCCCGGCAACCCGTGGCGAGCGATGACGCTCGAGTGGCAGGTCTCCTCGCCGCCACCGGTCTTCAACTTCGACGAGATCCCACAGGTCGTCGGTGGTCCCTACGAGTACGGCGTTCCCGGTGCGCGCCACGCGATCCTGGGCGCCCCGGCGCCCGTCCTCGAGCCTGCCGGGGCGGACTGACCCGTGTCGCATGTCCTCGTGATCGCAAACGAGACTGCGGCGTCGCGGACGCTGCTCGACGCCGTGCGCACCGAGGCTGGCGGCGGGGACGACCGGGTGACGGTGATCGCTCCGGTGAACGAGCCCGCCCAGGGCTACGTCGTCTACGAGGATACCCGGCGCGGCGCCGCGGGACGGCGGCTCGCGAGCGTCCTCCAGGCGTTGCGTGAAGGAGGCGTGCCGGCGCAGGGGTTCGTCGTCGAGACCGGCCCGGTGCAGGCCGTGAAGGATGCACTCGTTCAGCTCGAGCCTCCGGTCGACCGGATCGTCGTCTCGACCCACGGCGTCGAGCGCTCAGGTTGGTTGCGCCGCGACGCCGTGCGCGAGATCGAGCGCGTGGCGGGCACGATCCCGGTGCAGCATGTCATCGTCGAAGGAGGGCGGGGCGAAGGCGAGACGAACGTGCTCGTGATCGCGAACCAGACCGTCCTCTCCGACGAGTTGCTCGGGCGCATTCGCAAGCGGGCCGCGACCGGGCCTGCGAGCTTCCTCATCGTCGCCCCTCAAGAGGCGCAGGAAGCGCACGTCGAGGCCGATCGCCGACTGCGGCTCGCGCTGACGCAGCTGCGCGGCGAAGGCATCGACGCACACGGCCAGGTCGTTCATCCGGATCCGTACACTGCCGCACGCCAGGCGGTGAACGACGAGCGGGTCGACGAGATCATCGTCTCGACGTTTCCCGGCGAGCGGAGCGGCTGGTTGCGCCGGGATCTCGTCCAGCGGCTCCGCAAGGACACCGGGTTGCCCGTCGACCACGTCATCTCGGCGCAGCCGGTCGGTGTGGGATGAGCGCGGGAACCGAAGCGCACGAGCACGGGGCCATTCCGCACCACGGGCCACCCCCGATCCATTACAGCTCGCGCGTCTCGCCCGCGCTTCTCGGGATGTTCCTCTTCATCGCGTCGGAGATCATGTTGTTCGGCTCGTTCTTCACGGTGTACTTCTTCGACCGTGTGGTGAACCATGGCGTCGACGGGCACTGGCCCCCGACGGGCTTCCACCGCCCGGCGTTCGTCGCGGGAATCAACACCGCGATCCTCGTCACGTCGAGCTTCACGATGCACTGGGCCGACTCGTCGGTGAAGAAGGGGAACCGCTCCGGGTTGAAGGCCGGGCTCGCGCTCACATTCCTGCTCGGGCTGACGTTCCTCCTGACGCAGGTGATCGAGTACCACCGCATCGGCTTCAACACCGGCGACACGTCGTTCGCGGCCACGTTCTTCGGCCTGACGGGGTTGCACGGGGCGCACGTCTTCGTCGGGCTCACGATCCTGGGAGTGATGACGATCAGGGCCTTCCGTGGGCACTTCTCCCCCGAGCACCATCACGGAGTCGAGATCGGCGGCATCTACTGGCATTTCGTCGACGTGATGTGGATCGTCGTGTACGTCACCGTCTACCTCCTCTGACGAGGACACCCCGATGCGAAACCCGATTCGGAGCGAGGCCGATGCGTTCCGGTTCGTCTGGGCGACGATCGGCTACTTCGGCCTGATCGTGATCGGCTCGCTGATCGACCGCTTCGTCGGGCTCGCGGTCTTCGTCGTCCTCACCGCAGCCGTGGGTTGGTGGGTGCTCCGGCGGCCAGACCGCGAGGAGCTCCCGTAGTCGAGGAGGTCGACCCCCTTCCGCTCACGGCCGAGCTGCGCGAGGTGCACAGGGCAGCCCTCGGCGCCGGGGCCCTGTCGGACGACTGGGCGCGTGAGCGGCTCCCGCTTCATGCGTCCCGTGCCGGCTTCGTCTTCCTGGTCGCACCTGAGGGCGGCGGCGTTGCGGGCTTCGGCTACGGGTACCGCGGCGCGTACGGGCAATGGTGGACCGATTGCGTCGCGCGCTCGCTCACCGTGGCCGAGCGCCTGGAGTGGCTCGACCCGCCGCACTTCGAGATCGTCGAGCTGCACGTGCGGCCCTCGTCGCAGCGCCGTGGGCTCGGCAGCGCGTTGCTCGCCGAGCTGCTCGCCCGGCAGCCGTACGACAGGGCGGTTCTCTCGACCCAACTCGGATCGCGCAAGGCGCGCGATTTCTACGCGAAGAACGGCTGGACCGAGCTTCGGAACATCGATTTCGGTTCGGGCTACCCGCCCTATATCGCGCTCGGCAAGAAGCTCGCGTAGCTCTTACTTGCCCGCAACGCTCGCAACGTAGGTCGCGACCGCTTTGATCTGTGTCGCGGTCAGCTGTCCCTTGAACGCGGGCATAACGCCTCCGCCGTTTGTGACCTGCTTGGCGACCCTGGCCTCGGACGGCTTCAGGTCGTCGAGATTCGGGCCGACATTGCCACTCGAGCCCGCAGCCTTGAGCCTGTGGCAGCCGCCGCAGCCCGCCGAGGCGAAGAGAGCCTTGCCGCCCAGGCCCGCGCCGCCACCACCGCCGCTTCCCCCGGCTGACCCCGTCGTCGTCGTTGTCGCAGCGGGCCGTGACGCAGTCACGCCGCACGTCGGGTTGCCGGCGCACTTGGCGACGTATGCCGAGACGTCCCGTGCATCCTGGCCGCGGAAGAGGTTCGCCGGCATCGGCTGCTCCGGATAGGCGATCTGACCGCGAATGACGTCGCGAATCGTCTGCTCGGAGAATCCCTGTGACTTGTCGGAGGAGAAGGCGTCGTCGAGGTTCGGGCCAACGGTTCCCTGCGACTTCGCGTCCGCCAGCGTGTGGCAGGAGGCGCATGAGGGCTGCGACGGCTTCGCGACCGACGTGAAGAGTTGCTTGCCATGGCTCGCGTCGCCGTCTGTCACCCGTCCCACGGCGCCGCAGCCCGACACGGCGAGCGCGGCGAGCAGGCAGACGACGGGGACGAGGGCTCGGCGCAAGCCGCGATCAGGACGGTTGGGAGACGCCCTCGAGCTTCGACACGGCGTCGTCTCGCGAGTCGTAGATCGCAAAGACGCGGTCGAGGCCCGTGATCTCGAAGATCTTCGTGATGTTGCGGTCGCTGCAGACGAGGGACAGCTGCCCGTCGTTCGTCCGCAGGCGCTTGACGCCTCCGACGAGCACGCCGAGCGTGGTCGAGTCGATGAACGTGGTGGCAGAAAAATCGACGATCACCTGCTTGCCACCCTGCCCGATCACCTCGAGCAGCTGCTGCTTGAACTCGGGGGCCGTGTAGAGGTCGACTTCGCCTGCGAGTGAGACGATGTAGGCGTCGTCGGAGAGCTGCTCGGTCTTGATGTCGAAGTTCATGTTTCCCCCGTCTGAGAGTGAACGGCGAACCGCGGCGTGAGTCTAACCGCCCGTGCTCGTGGAGGCGCCGCCTGCGGTGGTGGACGTGGCGCCGCCAAGGCTCTTCAGCACCCGCTTCACCTGCGGTGCAAGCGGGTCGTTCGGGGCGAGTGAGAGGAAGGTCTTGTAGGCCGCGATCGCGGTCTTCGTATCGTTCGCAGCCTGCGCCGCCTGGCCGAGCTGGATCTGCGTCGAGGCGTCGTTCGGATTCAGCGCGCTGAGCTTCTTGTAGGCATCCTCGGCGCTCCGCTCGGCGCTCTGGTAGCTCGCGAATGCCGTGCTCTGCTTGGTCTGAGAGAGCGACTGGACCGCCGCTGCGATCGGATCCTGCAGCGCGGTCGGGTCGTTGAACGCCTTGCCGAACGGCGTCGACGCGCTCGGCGCGAACGCGGCGCCGGGCGATGACTGGCTTGCCGCGGCCTGCTGCGCGTTCGAGTAGTCGGTCGAGTAGCCCGTCGCGAGCGTCCCGTACTGCGACGCGAGCTCGGCGAGTGCCCCTTCATCCTTGGGGCGGAGCGCGCTGTAGCGCTCGAGGGCATTCACCGCATCCTGAGTTCGCTGCTTCTGCTCATAGGCCGTTGCGAGATCGCGCCACGCCTTCGCGTCCTGCGGATGCTTCTCCGTCTTCTTCACGAGCCCCGAGATCGACGTGCCGCTCGACGAGCCGAAATGCAGCGCGTTCTGGAGGATGTCCGAGATACCCGTCGAGCCCGACCCGACGCCGAAGAACACGAACCCGATCCCGAAGGCGAGCGCGAGCAGCACGAACACCCATTTCGCGTGGTTGCGCAGCCGCTGAAAGAACAGCTGATCCTGCCACTCCGGCGTTTTTTGCTTCCGCTGCTTCCGCGTCTCGGCTACCGCCGCTCGGCGAGCATTCGGCGCCGGGCGGCGCTTGCGGTGCTGCGTACCTCTCGCCACTTGTTCGATTCCTCGCTCGTGTACCGGGTCTGTCCGTCGACGATCGTTTCGAGCACGCGTTCGGGCGAACCGCCGAAGACGACTGCCGCTGCGGGATCCTCGACCGGATGGTATGGGCTCCCCGCGAGCGACACGACCGCCAGGTCGGCGCGCTTGCCGGGCGTCAGCGTACCCACCTGCGCGTCCATTCGCAGCGCTCGGGCCGCGCCGAGCGTCGCGAGCTCGAGCGCCTCGGAAGCGAGCAAGGCGTCTGCCCGCCGCTCGCGGCCGCGCGCCGCGTAGATCGCAGCCCGCATCTCCTCGAAGATGTCGAAGGACGGAGTCGACGCGGGAGAGTCGGTGCCGAGCCCGACGACGGCGCCTGCCGCCCGGAGGCCGGAGAGCGGAGCGATCCCACAGCCGAGGAGAGCATTCGAGCGCGGACAATGGGCCACCGGTACCCCGCGTTCGCCGAGCAGCGCGACCTCGGCACCCTCGAGGTCGACGCAATGGGCGCAGAGGAGCGCCGGGCCGAGCACCGGTTCGAGCGAGGCGACGGATCGCCTGCCGGTCGGAGCCACGAGGATCGGAATCCCCCGGAGTGCGCCCGTTCCGTGCTCGAGCCACTCGTTCTCGGCGGCGCTCTCGGCAAGGTGAGTGCCGACGGGGATGCCGAGCGAGAGGCACCAGCGATAGGTGTCGAGCGAGCAGGTGTACGGCGCATGCGGCGAAACGCCGATCGTGACGAGCGGTGCGTCATCGATCGCGGCGCGCTTCGCCTCGAACTGGCGCCCGGCATCCGCCGGATCTGCTGCGAACACCTCCAGGTAGACGATCGCGCGCAGTCCCAATCCGGCGGCCGCACTCGCCGCGGCGCCCGAGAAGCTGTAGTCGGCCGTCGTCGTTATCCCGGTCCCCAGGCACTCGATGACACCGTGGCGTGCGATGGCGACCATCTCCTCCGGCGAGAGCCTGCTCTTCCGCTCGACGTGCGTCTTGATCCACGGCCCGAAGGGAGAGCCGTCGCCGAAGCCCGCATACACCGCGTACTCGAGATGCGAATGGGCATTCACGAACCCCGGCACGATCACGGCGTCGGCGTGATGATGCTCGGCTCGCCCGCGGCCGACCTCGACGATCCGGCCCCGCTCGAAACGCACGTGCCCGTCTTCGATCGGCGGCCCGTCGACGGGCAGGACCCAGTCGGCGGAGAGCTCGGTCACATGCTCGCCGCAGCGGCTCGGCCGCGTTCTGCACGGCGATCGAGCAACACGGAGAGCCAGATCGAGACCTCGTAGAGGACTGCGAGCGGCAGCGCCTCGAACGCCGTCGTGATCGGGTCGATGCCCGGCAGCGCAACCGCGACGCAGGCGACGAGGAAGTAGCCGATGCGCCGCTTCGTGCGAAGCGTCCGGGTCGAGATCACGCCCAGGCGGGTCAGCCCGATGACGAAGATAGGCAACTCGAAGACGATCGCCATCGCGATCAGCACCTTGACCGCGAACGACAGGTAGTCCTTCGCCCGGATCTGGATGTCGTAGATCGAGTTGTCGTAGTTCGTCAGGAACGTCGTCGCGCCCGGAAGCGCAACGAAGTAGCCGAAGGCGACCCCGGCGACGAGCAGCACGGTCGCAAGCAGCACCAATACGCGCAGCATGCGCTCGTGGCCCGGGTCGAACGCGGGGATGAGGAAGCCCCAGAACTGCCAGAGAATCAGCGGCAGCGCAAGCAGAAGACCCGCGTAGAAGCTCACCCACATCGAGGTGATGAACGGCTCACCGGGGCTCAGCGTCAGGAGCTGGCGGTGCGAATGAGGTAGCGCGAGAATCAGCCAGTGGATGATCCGGTGGTGGAAGATGAACCCGACGATGCCGCCGGCCAAGAGCGCCCCGAGGCACACGAACATGCGCTGCCGAAGCTCTTCGAGATGCTCGACGAGCGTGGCCTCGTCGCCGTGGTTCAGGCGGCGCGGCAGCAGCACGGGCGGCTCTTAGAGAATGGTTTCGTTCTCGCGGGGCGAAACAGGCGCGGTCGTGTCCTGCGTCCCCACCGGGAGCTCGCTCGATGCCTGCATGTGGGTCGGCGGATCATCGTGTTTCGTGACCCCGCTGACTGAGTCCTTGAACTCGCGCATCCCTGAGCCGAGCGAGCGGCCGATCTCCGGCAAGCGCTTTGCACCGAAGAGCAGGAGCGCGAGCAGCAAGAGGCCGATGATCTCGGTGGGGCCGATGCTTCCCATCGGTGAAGCCTAGCAGCGTTTCGGCAAGTCTCCCGCCCGGGAAGGCCTCGCGGATACCCGGCAGGAAGCCACCCGCGGTCGCGACAGGCGGGTTCGCGTGCCGGTCCCGGACAACTACGATGTGGACGTCTCTGCTAACGGGCCGCTTCCTGCTCGATCGAGCGGTAGCCGGACTGGGCTTGGCTACGATGGGTATCACGAACATGAGCGAGAAGCCGCTTGTTCGCTAGTAGGACGCTGTCACAAAGGAGTGGTTGATCACTTGGCGACGCTGGAGCTCAAGAACTTGCATGTCGCGCTCGAGGACGGCACCGAGATCGTCAAGGGCGTCGATCTCGCTGTCTCGTCGGGCGAAGTGCACGCGATCATGGGGCCGAATGGCTCGGGGAAGTCCACGCTCGCGTACGCGATCGCCGGTCATCCCGCTTACGTGATCAGCGAGGGCCAGATCCTGCTCGACGGCGCGGACATCACCGAGGCCGGCGCCGATGAGCGCGCCCAGGCCGGGCTCTTCCTCGCATTCCAGTATCCCCACGCGATCGCCGGGGTCACGGTGACGAACTTCCTGCGCCAGGCGATCAACGCGGTCCGCAAGGCACGCAACGGCGGCGTCGACGACCCGATGCCGATCCCGGCCTTCCGCAAGGAGTTTCTCGCGCAGATGGATCACCTGAAGGTCAGCCGCGAGCTCGCGTCGCGCTACCTGAACGACGGTTTCTCGGGCGGCGAGAAGAAGCGCGTCGAGATCCTCCAGATGGCGATGCTCCAGCCGAAGATCGCGGTGCTCGATGAGACCGACTCGGGCCTCGACATCGACGCGTTGAAGATCGTCGCCGAGGGCGTCCAGAAGCTCGTCGGCCCCGACATGGGCGCGCTCGTGATCACGCACTACCAGCGGATCCTGAACTACATCAAGCCGGACTTCGTGCACGTCTTCGTCGATGGCAAGATCGTCGAAGAAGGCGGCGCCGAGCTGGCGGAGAAGCTCGAGGTCTCCGGTTATGAGCAATGGGAGAAGGAAGAGGTGAAAGCGTAATGACACAGACCGAGACGGAAATCGTCCAGGGGATCGGCTCCGACTACGAGGTCAAGTACGGCTTCAACGTTCCCGAGGACTACTTCTTCAAGTCGGGTCGCGGCTTGTCGCACGAGCTCGTCGACGCCATCTCCTCGCATAAGTCAGAGCCGGACTGGATGCGGAAGTTTCGCCACAAGTCGCTCGACTACTTCCTCGCGCGTCCGATGCCTACGTGGGGCGGCGGCCAGACGCTCCAGGACATCGACTTCGACAACATCTTCTACTACATCAAGCCGACCGAGAATCAGGCGGACTCGTGGGCCGACCTTCCCGCCGACATCAAGGACACCTGGGACAAGCTCGGCATCCCGGAGGCCGAGAAGAAGTACCTCGCCGGCGTCGGTGCGCAGTACGAGAGCGAGGTCGTTTACCACAAGCTGCAGGAGTCACTCGAGCGCAAGGGCGTCATCTTCCTCGACATGGACTCGGCGCTCCGCGATCACGAGGACATCGTCAAGCGCTACATGGGGACGATCATCCCGCAGAACGACAACAAGTTCGCGGCACTGAACAGTGCAGTGTGGTCGGGCGGCTCGTTCATCTACGTGCCGCCGGGCGTCCACATCGACCTGCCGCTCCAGGCCTACTTCCGCATCAACGCGGAGAACATGGGCCAGTTCGAGCGCACCCTCATCATCGTCGACGAGGACGCCTACGTGCACTACGTCGAAGGCTGCACCGCGCCGATCTACTCGTCCGACTCGCTGCACAGTGCGGTTGTGGAGATCGTGGTGAAGAAGGGCGGTCGGTGCCGCTACACGACGATCCAGAACTGGTCGACGAACGTCTACAACCTCGTGACCAAGCGCGCGGTCGCCGAGCAGAACGCGACGATGGAGTGGGTCGACGGGAACCTCGGGTCGAAACTGACCATGAAGTATCCGGCGATCTGGCTGCTCGGTGACGGAGCACACGGCGAGGTGCTGTCGATCGCGTTCGCCGGTAAGGGCCAGCATCAGGACGCAGGCGGCAAGTGCGTGCACGTCGCGCCGAACACCACGAGCGTGATCACGTCGAAATCGATCTCGAAGAACGGTGGGCGCGCGGGGTACCGCGGGCTGCTCGAGGTGGCGAAGGGGGCGCACGGCGCCAAGTCGAAGGTCGTGTGCGACGCACTGATCCTCGACGACGAGTCACGCTCCGACACATACCCATACATCCGCATCGACGAGAACGACGTCGACATCGGTCACGAGGCGACCGTCTCGAAGATCGGCGAGGAGCAGCTCTTCTACCTCATGTCGCGCGGCCTGAACGAGGCCGAGGCGTCGGCGATGGTGGTCAGCGGCTTCGTCGAGCCGATCACGAAGGAGTTGCCGCTCGAGTACGCCGTCGAGATGAACCGCCTCATCCAGTTGCAAATGGAGGGCAGTGTTGGCTAGCTGCATCGTTGGTTGAACGGGTTCCTTTTTTGATCGAGGTCGAGCGGGTGGACTATGTGTCGCTCCCGTCCCGCAACATCCAGCGCGCACGCCGGTTCTACCTCGAGACACTCGGGCTACCGCTCGAGACCGATACGCCCGTCGGGTTCGAGGTGAAGGCGGGTCAGACGACGCTTTCCGTCTGGGAGCCCGAGAAGATCGACCTGCCGTTCGCGCCGAATCCGAACGAGATCGCACTGCGCGTGAAGGACGTGGAGGCGGCGCGCAAAGCGCTTCAGGAAAAGGGCGTGAGGTTCAAGGACGAGACGGTCGACACCGGCGTCTGCCACATGGCGTTCTTCAAGGATCCCGACGGGAACGCGTTGATGCTGCACCGTCGGTACGCGCCTCATGACTGAGCTCCTTGCCGCCGCGCGGAGCGGTGTGCTGACCCGGGCCGAGGCGAAGGAGCGTTACGACGCGCTGCCCATGCCGACGACTGCCGATGAGCACTGGCGGTTCACGAGCCTGCGCGGATTCGACGCCGCCTCCTTCGGCGAGGCCAACGGGCAAGCCGCGGGCCCGACGCGATCGGCGATGCTCGAGCTCGACGTTTCGGGCCGCGCTGTCGTCTCCGAGGCCGGCATCGAGATCCTCTCCGCGCCCGACGGCGTCACCTTCGCGCCGCTCCCGGCCGATTACGACTCCAAGCTCATCCCCGACGACGACAAGTTCGCGATGCAGAACCTCGCAGAGTGGGAGCACGGCCTGCTCGTGCATGTGCCGAAGGGCGTCGAGCTCGAGAAGCCGCTCTATGTGCAGGTCACCTCCACCGGCGGCACGCTCCACTGGCGCATGGTCGTGATCGCCGACGAGGGCGCGCGCTTCTCGCTGATCGAGGACATCTCCTCGGCTTCACCCGAGCTCGAGGCGTATTCGAATACGGTCGTCGAGCTCTTCGTCGGCGAGCACGCGAAGATCGAGTACGTCTCGCTGCAGAACCTCTCGATGGAGACGTGGCACTTCGCGCGCCACAAGGCGTGGCTCGAGCGCGACAGCGAGCTCGACTGGGTGATCGGCGGTTTCGGCTCCAAACGCGGCAAGGTCTGGATCGAGAACGACCTCGCGGGCGAGGGTGCAACCTCGCGCGTGACCGGCGCGTATTTCGCGGACGGCAAGCAGCACCTGGACTACGACACCTTCCAGGAGCACATCGCGCCCAACACGGAGAGCGACTTCGCGTTCAAGGGCGCTTTGCGCGAGGACGCCTCGGCGGTCTGGCGCGGCATGATCCGCGTCGAAGTGGATGCGCAGAAGACGAACGCGTACCAGGAGAACCGAAATCTTCTCCTCTCGGACTCGGCGCACGCCGACTCGATCCCCGGGCTCGAGATCATGGCGAACGACGTTCGATGCACGCACGGCGCGACACTCGGGCGCGTGAATCGCGAGGAGCTCTTCTACTTGATGGCACGCGGCCTGTCCCGTGCCGAAGCCGAGCGTCTGATCGTGCGCGGCTTCTTCCAGGACGTGCTCGACCGCATCGAGCTCGAGCCCGTGCGAGAAGCACTCGGTGCCGCGCTCGAAGCCCGCATCCCGCAGGCGTAGCGTTCGTCAGCTGCCGGGTGGTGGGTGCGGCAGGGCGAGGAGCGGCAGGAGGGCGTCCTCGCGGGCGTAGTGGCCGACCGGGTCGAACCATGCCCGAGTTCGCAGCCCCGCCCGCAGGTCGCAGTCGGCGACGACCATTCCCTCCGAGCCGTACAGGGGGCCCTCGAGCAACTCGCCGCGCGGGCCTACGACGACCGCGCCGCCACGCATGAATACGTCGTCGTTCGGCATCTCGATCGGGAAGTCGGTCGGGAACGCCTCTCGGTCGACGAATTGCGGCGCGCCGATGACGTGTGCGCCCGATTCGATGGCGATCGTCTGCAGGAGAGCGATCCAACCGTCGCTCGAGTCGGCGGTCGGCGCCACCCAGATCTGCGGCCCGCCGCGGTACACGAGGTAGCGCGCGAGCGGCATCCGGTTCTCCCAGCAGATGAGGCCGCCCACGCGTCCAAAGGGTGTGTCGATGACCCGCAGGTCGTCGCCCGAGCCGAAGCCATGGAACATGCGCTCGTGCTTGGTCGGCATGAGCTTCCGGTGGACGTGCAGCACACCGGAGGGCCCGATGAGAACGAGCGAGTTGTAGAGCGTGAATGAGCCGTTTGCTTCTCGCTCGTTGACTCCGATCACGCAGTGAATGCCGGCGCGGCCGCACGTCTTGACGAGTCTTTCGATGCGAGGCCCCGGTATGGAAACGGCCTCCTCCCACATCCGCGCGTAGAGCTCGTCGAACGCGGCACGATCCGCGCAGGCTGCGGCTGTCCAGGTCCAGTCGGGGTAGAGCGAGACGAAGCACTCGGGCAGCACCGCCAGCTGCACGCCCGCCTCTGCGGCTTGGTCGAGGAGGCCGATCGCCTTCTCGATCGTCGCGTCGGCGTCGAGCGCGACGGGTGCGGCCTGGATCGCCGCCACGCGGACGGTCTCGAACGTCGTCATCTGGGCCGAGCGTATGCGTACCAGCTCAGTCGAGCAACCCACGCTCGGCGAGCCGGCGCTCGAGGTCCGAGATGCGCTCTTCGAGCTTCCCGAGCCGGCGCTCGGCCGAGGTCGGCTCTCCGGCTGCCACGGGGGGCGCTGCCGCTGCTATCTCCGCAGGCCCTTCCGCGAGCAGGTGGATCCAGCGCTCCTCTCGCTGGCCGGCCTGCCTTGGCAGCAGGTGCGCGAGCTCGCTGTGCTCGAGCCCGGCGAGGGTCGCCTCCACTGCCGCAGTGTCGGCGAAGCGGTGCAAGCGCTCGCAGCGCGCCTTCAGCTCCGCGACGGTCTGCGGCCCGCGCAGCATCAGGACGGCGAGGACGGAGACCTGCGACGGTAGAAGGTCGAGCGCCTCGCTGAAGAGGTGACGGTACTTCGCGGTGCGCGAGCCGGGGCCTGTCGCGAGCCGCGCGTAACCGCGCGTGCCGAGGCTCTGCGCGGCGGCTCGAACCTGCGACTCGTCGAGCTCCAACACGGGGTCGCGGTTCGTTGCCTGGTTGCAAGCGAGTCGCAACGAATTCAGCGTCAGCGGATACTGCTCGGGCGTCGTGCGCTGCTTCTCGATCAGGCAGCCGAGCACCCGCAGCTCCAGAGGGTCGAGGCGGTGCACGGCCACAGCCCGGAAGCCTAGCCCCGAAGCTCACACCTCCGGTTCAGCAGCGCATTCGGCCCTGGCCGCCGTGGACACGACCGTTGGTCAGACCAACTTCGGCGTAAGTGTGACGAGCGAACCTGAAGGCGCGACGTCGCCGCGCCGGCCGCGACGTGATGGAACCGCAGGTTGCCGCAAAAAATCGCCGTTTTGGACACGAGCGGTCCGAGCACGTCCCTTGGTCAGACCAAGTTACGCGAAACAGTGACGAAGGCCCGGAGTGCTTACGCGCGGACGAGGGGTTTGTACTTGATGCGATGCGGCTCGAGCGCTTCTGGGCCGCGGGTTTCTTTCACCCACTCCGCATACTCGGCCCAATCGCCCTCGAACCAGGTGACCTCCGAGTCGCCCTCGAAGGCGAGGATGTGCGTGGCGACGCGGTCGAGGAACCAGCGATCATGCGTGATCACGACGGCGCACCCGGCGAAGTCGAGGAGCGCGTCCTCGAGCGCCCGCAGCGTGTCGACGTCGAGGTCGTTCGTCGGCTCGTCGAGCAGCAAGACGTTGCCCCCGCTCTTCAACATCTTCGCGAGGTGCACGCGATTCCGCTCTCCTCCCGAGAGCTGGCCGACCGGCTTCTGCTGGTCGCCGCCGCGGAAGTTGAACCACGACGTGTACTGACGCGAATTGATCTCCTTCTTGCCGAGCAGGATGAGGTCCTGGCCGCCGGAGATCTCCTTCCAGACCGTGCTCTTCGGATCGAGACTGGCGCGTGACTGATCGACGTAGCCGAGCTGCACCGTGTCGCCCAGCCGCAGCTCGCCCGAATCGGGGCTCTCCTGCCCGGCGATCATCCGGAAGAGGGTTGTCTTACCGGCGCCGTTCGGACCGATCACGCCGACGATGCCGGCCGGCGGAAGCGAGAACGTCAGGTCCTCGAACAACAGGCGGTCGCCGAAGCCCTTCGTGAGGTCCTTCGCGTCGATCACGAGGTCGCCGAGGCGCGGGCCTGGCGGAATATGGATCTCGACCTTGTCGAGCTTGAACGAGTCCTCGCTCGCGAGAAGCTTCTCGTACGCGCCAAGGCGTGCCTTCGACTTCGCGTGCCGCGCTTTCGGCGGCATGCGCACCCATTCCAGCTCGCGCGCGAGTGTGCGCTGCCGCGCCGACGCGGTCTTCTCCTCGATCAGCAGACGCTGCTGCTTCTGCTCGAGCCAGCCGGAATAGTTCCCCTGATACGGGATGCCTCGGCCGCGGTCGAGCTCGAGGATCCAGCCCGCCACGTTGTCGAGGAAGTACCGGTCATGCGTCACCGCGACGACCGTCCCCTTGTAGTCCGCAAGGAACCGCTCGAGCCAGAACACCGACTCGGCATCCAGGTGGTTCGTCGGCTCGTCGAGCAACAGCAGGTCGGGCGAGGAGAGCAGCAGACGACACAGAGCCACCCGCCGCCGCTCGCCGCCGGACAGGGTCGTCACGTCGCGGTCGCTTTCGGGAAGCCGCAGCGCGTCCATTGCGTGGTCGAGCTGCGACTCGAGCTCCCACGCGCCGCGCCGGTCGATCTGATCCTGCACCTTCGCCTGCTCGGCGAGCAGCGCGTCGAAGTCTGCGTCGGGCTCGGCGAATTGCGCGGAGATGGTGTTGAAACGATCGAGCAGGTCGCGCACCTCGCGCACCCCGTCCTCGACGTTCTCGCGCACGTTTTTCTCGGGGTCGAGGTCGGGCTCCTGCTCGAGCAGGCCCACGGTCGCGTTCGGCGCCAGGTCGGCCGCACCCGACGACGGCTCCTCCTTGCCCGCCATGATCTTCAGCACCGTCGACTTGCCGGCTCCGTTCGCCCCGAGCACGCCGATCTTCGCACCGGGCAGGAACGACAACGAGATGTTCGCAAGCACCTGACGGTCGGCGCCGTAGAACTTGTCGACCTTGTACATGGTGAAGATGTATTCGCTGCTCACGACACGCAAGGTAACACTGCGTTGAACGACTCCTTACTGCTCGGTCGTACGCTTCGGCCGTGAAGAGGCTCGCCTTGCTCGCGTTGCTCGTCTTCGCGCTGCCGGCATCGGCCGCCCGGTTGCCGATCGTCGCCTCGCGTGACTGGTGGCCGGTCTTCTCGCCGGACGCCGGATCGATTGCCTTCACCCGCGTGAACGGCCAGGGCCGTGTCTTCACCCTCGAGGTCGTGCCCGCGAAAGGCGGGCCTGTCGTGCAGCTCGCACGCGCGAGCTCACAGCTCATGCCCTCATGGTCGCCTGACTCGACGCACGTTGCCTACCAGGCCGCTGGGCGGATTTGGATCGTCACACGCAACGGCAGCGACCGCGGCTCCGTTGCTGCCGGATTGTTCCCGGACTGGTCACCAGACGGCGCGTCGGTTGCCTACGTCCAGAACGGCTCCCTGCGGGTCACCTCGAAGGTGCTCGCCTCGCACGTGATCTGGAAGCCCGACTGGTCGCCGGACGGCTCGGAGATCGCGTTCGCGCGTTCCGGCGGCATCTACGCGGTCACCCTCGCGGGTGCCGAGCGGCAGGTTGCCGCGACTGTTTTCGAGCCGACCTCGCCGCTCTGGGCGTTCGACGGCAGCAAGATTGCGTACGCGGCCGGGGGCTCGGTCTACGTCGTCGCCGCGGACGGCGAGACGGCACCGAGGCTCGTCGCGGGGCCGTACGCCTCGCTCAGCCCGTTGTCCTTCGCCCCGACAGGCGATGCCGTTGCCTACACAGCCGACGGGCACCTGCGGACGACGTGGCTCGGAGCCACCCCGCGGACCGAGGTGGGCACCCGCGCCGATACCGGCGCTTCCTACTCACCGGGTGACCTCAACGGCTACCTCCTCGCATACTCGGGCATGAGCCCTGCCTGTCCTCGTCACAGCGCGATCCGGGTCGGTGATGGCCCCGTTCTCGGCGGAACGTGCACCATCGCGGGCACGCCGGGGCCGGACGCGATCGAAGGCACCTCCTCCTGGGGCGATGTGATCCTCGCTGGCGCCGGCAACGATCGTGTACACGCGAAGGACGGTCACTCAGATCGGGTCAACTGCGGCCCGGGCCGCGACACGGTCTGGGCCGACCGCTCCGACCGGCTCACTGCCTGCGAGATCATCCACCGCTAGCCCCCCGGTACAGTGTGACTATGGCCGTCACACCTGCAACGAAGCTCGATCCGAGGCAGCTCCGCACTGATTTCGCCGTCTTCGACGACCTCGTCAACGGCAAGCCGGTCGCCTACCTCGACTCGGCTTCCTCGACCCAGAAGCCCCGGCAGGTTCTCGACGCGATGCGCGAGTTCTACGAGCACTCGTACGCGAACGTCCACCGTGGCGTCTACACGCTCGCGGAGAACGCCACCGCAGGCTACGAGGGCGCACGCGAGAAGGTGCGTGCCTACATCAACGCGCCGTCCAATCGCGAGGTGATCTTCACGCGCAGCGCCACCGAGGCGCTGAACCTGATCGCGTACTCGTGGGGGCTCGAGAATCTCGGCAAGGGCGACGTGGTCGTGATCACCGAGCTCGAGCACCACGCAAATTTCGTCCCCTGGCAGTTCATCGCAAAGAAGACGGGTGCGCAGTTCGCGCACATCCCGATCGATGACTGCGGCGAGCTGCAGCTCGACACGCTCGACGAGATCGCCTCGCGCGGCAACGTGAAGGTCGTCGCGAACAACCTCGTGTCGAACACGCTCGGCACGATCAATCCGGTCGAGAAGCTCGCAGTCTGGGCGCACGAGCAGGGCGCGATCATGGTCGTCGACGCCGCGCAGGCCGCACCGCACCGGCAGATCGATGTGCAGGCCCTCGGTTGTGACTTCCTCGCGTTCTCGTCGCACAAGCTCTGCGGGCCGAGCGGCGTGGGCGCCCTCTGGGGGAGGCGCGAGCTGCTCGAGTCAATGCAGCCGTTCAACCTCGGCGGCGAGATGATCCGCTCCGTCGCTCTCGACCGGACGAGCTGGAACGAGCTGCCGTACAAGTTCGAGGCGGGCACCCCCGCCATCGCCGAGGCCTACGGCTTCGGCATCGCGCTCGACTACGTGTCCGAGATCGGCCTCGACGCGATCGAGCACCACGAGCACGACCTGACCGTTCAGACGATGGAGCAGCTGGTGGAGATCCCTGGTGTACGGGTGTTCGGCCCGCCGGCCGACCGGCGCACCGGCATCGTCAGCTTCGAGCTCGCGAACGTGCACCCGCACGACGTCGCGCAGATCCTGAACTGGGAGAACGTCGCGGTCAGGGCAGGCCACCATTGCACCCAGCCGCTCATGACCCGTCTTGGCGTCGCGGCGACGACGCGCGCGAGCTTCTATCTCTACACCGTGCCGGAGGACGTCGACCGCCTGATCGCCGGACTGCTGAAGGTAAAGGAGACGTTCGCGTGAGTGGCACAGAAATGGATCAGATGTACCGCGAGGTGATCCTCGATCACTACAAGAGTCCGCGCGGGCACGGGCTGATCGAGGACGCGGACGCGCAGGCCGAGGGCGTGAACCCGCTCTGCGGCGACGAGGTGACGATCTCCGTCAAGTTCGCCGCCGACGGCGAGACGATCGAGCGCATCGGCTTCGAGGGCCGCGGTTGCGCGATCTCACAGGCTGCGACGTCCATGCTCAGCGAGCTCGTCGTCGGCCGGAAGGCCGCCGACGTCGCGGTGCTGCAAAAGGAGGAGCTGCTCGACGAGATCGGGATCCCGCTGACCCCGATCCGGCTCAAGTGCGCGATTCTCGGCCTCGGCGTGCTGAAGGTGGCGCTGAACAAGGCGAAGGGCACGCCGCTCCCCGAGGAGTGGCAGAGCCTCGCAAACGAGCTTCGGCTCGACTGAGCGCCTTCGCGTGCTGATCGACGTCGCGCCGCTCGCCGACTTCGGCCCCGGCTCCGTGAAGCTCGTCACGGTCGGTTGGACGTCGGTCGGTGTCTACAACTGCAACGGCGACCTGCTCGCCCTCGAAGACCGCTGCTCCCACGACGACGGCCCGCTCTGCGAGGGCGACTGGGAGCAGGACGACTGCCGCGTGATCTGTCCGCGCCACGGGTCGGCGTTCGACCTGCGGAGCGGGCGCCCACTCTCACTCCCGGCGATCGAGCCGGTCGAGACCTATCTGGTGTCGGTGGTGGACGGCATCGTCAAGGTGGAGGTTCCGAACGCCTGAGCTCGTTCGCTGCTGGCAGACGACCGATCCGAGCTACATCGCCTACCACGACGAGGAGTGGGGCCGCCCGGTCGCCGACGAACGCGGCGTCTACGAGCGGCTCTGCCTCGAGGGGTTCCAGTCGGGTCTCTCATGGCTGACGATTCTTCGCAAGCGGGACGCCTTTCGGGCAGCGTTCGAAGGGTTCGAGCCCGAGCATGTCGCGCGGTTCGATCGGGATGATGTGCAGCGGCTGCTCGCGGACGCGTCGATCGTCCGCCACCGAGGGAAGATCGAGGCGGCAATCGGAAACGCCAGGGCAACGCTTCGGCTGCGCACGACGACGCCACTGCACGATCTCTTCTGGTCGCACCGTCCCGAGTTGCCGCACGTGCCGGGAAGCCAGGTCGAATGGCGTGCTTCGACGCCGGAATCGGCCGCTCTCGCGAGAGCGCTCCGCGACATTGGATTCCGGTTCGTCGGGCCGACGACCGTCCATGCGGCAATGCAGGCGTGCGGTGTTGTGAACGACCACGTTGCTGCCTGCTGGGTGCGCGCTTCGGTCGAGGCGGAACGAGGACGGTTCGTGCGGTGATCGCCCTCGTGCACGGCCTCGGCCTCAGCCACCGGTACTACCGTCGTTTGCAGCCGCTCCTGCCCGGCTCGAAGGCGGTCGACCTCCGGGGCGCGTCGCTTGACACGATGACCGACTCGCTCGCCCGGTTCGTCGAGCCGCAGGCGCTCCTGGTGGCGAATTCGCTCGGATCGCAGATCGCGACCGAGCTCGCAGTGCGGTCGCCGTCGAGCGTGCGAGCACTCATCCTCACCGGTCCCACTTGGGATCCGGCCGCGCCCGGCCTCACCGAGCAGTTCGTGCGCCTGCTCGCCGACAGCTACCGCGAACAGCCTTCGCTCGTGCCCGTCGCGCTTGCCGACTATGCGAGGCGCGGACCACGGCAGATCCTTGGGGCGGCGCGGGCGATGCTGCGCCACCCGATGGCCGATCGCCTCGCCCAGGTGTCGGTGCCCGTCGTGATCGTGCGCGGCAGCAGCGATCCGATCTGCGGAGAGGCGTGGGCCGAGCGTCTGGCGGGAGCGCCGGCCGACGGTCGTCTGGTCGTCATCTCCGGGGCGGCGCACGCCGTCGACTGGTCACATCCCGGCGCTCTCGTCCAGGTCGTCGAGGAAGTGCAGCAGTCGCTCGGCGAACGCTGACGGATTCTCGACCATCGGCACATGCGCCGCGTCCTCGATCACTTCGAGGCGCGCCTGCGGAATCGCTCGCTGCCACTCGGCTGCGACCTCGACCGGGATCAGCCGGTCGCGTGCGCCCCAGACGAGCAGGGTCGGAGCGGTGACGCTGCCCTCGAAGCTCGCGCCTGCCGCGAAGCGGGCGCCGTGCAAGAGCGCCTGCGGGCCGGTTCGGATCGCATCGGCCGCGATTGCGAGGACGAGGCTCGGCGGGGCAGAGGCGAATGTTCGGAGGAGGCCCCGGGCGTAGGCGTTGAGAGGTCTCACGGCGGGAGCGCCGGTCGGGGCGACGAGCACGAGCGCCTGCACGAGTTCCGGCCGCTCCGCGGCGACGGCGGCGCAGACGAGGCCCCCGAGCGAGTGGCCCACGAGCACAACCGGCGACCCGGGCTCGATCTTCCCGGCCAGCCATCCGCTGGCTTCCCGGGGACGAAACGAACGGGAGAACCGCGGCAGGTCGAGGACGCGAGCGTCTCGCCCTGCGATCAGCGGCAGGACGTCACGCCACCACCGCGCCGACGCGGAGAGCCCGTGGACGAAGACGATCGGCATCGAACTGCATGGTTGCCGAAACGCGGTTCGCTCGGCCGCCGTCCGTCCTGCCCGATCAGATAGATTTCTGCCTAACCGCGGAAAGGAGGTGGTCCGGCGTTGGAGACTTCAAGTACGGGCAGTGGAGGTACCAGCTCGTAGAGGTGTGTCCCCGGGACCTGAACCGGGAATCGCCTAGCCAGCGTGGGGGGCTCGCGTAACGCGCCGCAGAACTGCCGAACGGCAGCTCGGCCGGAAACGCCTCTACGAAATACAAGCTGGTTACCGGGTTGAGGGCCGTCCCATGGGACGGCCCTCTTCTTTTGTCTTTAATCGCGACATGGACGCCGGCGCAGAACGCATTTCCTGGACGCGCGCCAACATGCCACTGCTCGCGGCGCTGCGGCTGGGATACGCGGAGGAGCGCCCGCTCGCCGCGAGACGGCTCGGCATGTGCCTGCACGTCGAGCCGAAGACTGCCGTGCTCGTCGAGGTGCTGATCGCGGGGGGCTGCGAGATCGCGCTCACCGGCAGCCCCGCGACGACCGACGACGCGACCGCCGCAGCCCTCGCGCGGCTCGACGGTGTCACCGTCTGGGCGGCCGGGGCCGACGACGCGGCGGCGCATGCCGCACACATCGGGCGCATCCTCGACTGGGGGCCGGATCTGCTGCTCGACAACGGTGCCGATCTGATTGCCGGCGCGGTGGCGCGTGATCTGGCGGTCGCCTTCGCGACCGAAGAGACGACCTCGGGCGCGAACCGGCTAAAGGGCGAGCTTGCGGGCCAGGTTCCCTTCCCGGTCGTCGTGATCGACGACTCACCGCTGAAGCGTCTGATCGAGAACACCTACGGCGTCGGGCCTACCGTCGTCGAGGGCTTCATGCGCGCCACGAACCTGCTCGTGCCTGCGACGGCCTTCTGTGTCGTCGGCTACGGCGCGTGCGGCCGCGGGATCGCGCGCGCGCTACGCGGCGACGGTGCGCTTGTGACCGTCGTCGAGCGCGACCCCGTCCGGGCGCTCGAGGCCGCGTTCGACGGCATGCGCGTACGGGAGCTCCACGATGCTCTGCCCGATGCCGACGTCGTGATCACCGTCACCGGGTCGACCGGCGTCATCGGCGCTAGCGAGGTGGCACTCCTGAAGGACGGCGCGCTGCTCGCGAACGCCGGCCACTTCTCGGAGATCGACGCCGGCGCGATCGGAGCGGGGCGACGCCTGACCGAGCATGTGTCCGAGCACGGGCGCGTCCGGCTGCTCGGCCGCGGCGAGATGCTGAACCTCACGGCCGCGACCGGCAATCAGATTCAAGTGATGGACCTGGGCTTCGCTCTTCAGGCGCAGTCGCTTCGCGCACTCGCTCGCGATCCTTCTCGCTTCGTCGCCGGGCCACAGCCGGTGCCGCCCGAGGTGGACGACGCCGTCGCGCGCGCGATGCTCGCCGCGCTCGCCGCGACGAGGTAGCAGCTCAGGCGGATCTGCGGATCTGCTCTTCGAGCCCGAGGAGCGGGAGCTTGAAGGTGTCGACGGCATCGGTGTTCGAAACGAGGTTATCCGCGCCCTGGAGCATCGTCACCTGATCGGGCGAGAGCGGCGCCTTCGGGAGCCAGCGTGTGAGCTCGGCGCCCGTACGGGCCACCCCGAAGGGGATGTGCACGAGCCTTCGCCGCTTTCCGAGCACGCGCGCGATCGTGAGGTAGAGGTCGTTCCAGTTGACGGTGTCAGGCCCTCCGAGCTCGAACGTGCGGTTGGCCGCCTGCCGGTTGCCGAGTGCGTCAGCGAAGATCGAGGCGACATCCTCGACCCAGATCGGTTGCGAGCGCTGCAGGCCGTCGCCGATCACCGTCACGGCCGGCGAGTAGCGCACCTGCTTGATGAAGAGCGGCAGTGCGCCGCCGCGGCCGAAGACGAAGCTCGGGCGGAAGATCGTGTACTCGAGGCCGGAGGAGATCACCGCTTGCTCCTCCGCCCACTTTGCAGCGTAGTACGGGATGGTGTCCTTCGAGGTCTCACTCGTGCCGAGCGCGCTCATCAGCACGAATCGCTCGACGCCCTCCACCTTCGCAGCCGCGATCAGATCGTTCGTGCCCTGCGTCATCACACGTTCGAAGTCGGCTGGAGCGCCTGTGAGGATCGCCACGAGATGCACGACGTGGGTGCAGCCTGCCATCGCCTTGTCGAGGCTCGCCCGGTCGGTGATGTCGCCACTCGCAAGCTCGGCGCCCCACCCGGCGAGTTGCGCGGCCTGCTCGGGACGGCGGACGAGCGCGCGGACGTCGCGGTCCTGCGCACGCAGCGCATGGACGACTCGAGCCCCGATAAAGCCGGTCGCGCCGGTGACGAGGATCTTCACGTCGTTTCCACTTTCTCGGCGAAGTTCTGCCAGTAGCGAGACGGAGTCGGCCCGCGTTGGCCCTGGTACTTCGACCCGAGCGAGGAGCTGCCATACGGGGTCGAGGTCGGCTCCGAGAGCTGCATGAACGAGATCTGCCCGATCTTCATCCCGTGATAGATGGTAATCGGGAGGTTGGCGACATTCGAGAGCTCGAGCGTGACGTGGCCGTCCCAGCCCGGATCGATGAAGCCCGCGGTCGAGTGGATGAGGAGCCCGAGCCGGCCGAGCGAGCTCTTCCCCTCGAGGCGGGCGACGAGGTCGTCGGGCAACGTCACGCGTTCGAGCGTCGAGCCGAGGACGAATTCGCCGGGGTGGAGGATGAACGGGCGATCGTCGTCGATCTCGACTTCCTCCGTGAGCTCTTCCTGCGGCTGCTTCACGTCGATGAACGGGTACCGCGCGTTGTGGAAAACGCGGAAGTAGCGGTCGACCCGCACGTCGACACTCGACGGCTGCAGCAACGCATCGTCATAGGGGTCGATCCCGATGCGGCCCTCTGCGATGAGCCTTGCGATGGTGACGTTCGACAGGACCATGGACTGATTCTTCCATCAGTGCGTCGGCGAGCGCGCGCATCCCCTTCAGAAACGCGCTGCGCTCCGCCCCGCTCAGGCTCGCAAGCGCCGCCTCGAGCGGCTGGTTGCGGCGCTCGAGCCACTCGAGTACCTGCTTCGAGCTGCGCGGGTCGAGGCGGACGAGGGTGCGCCGGCGGTCGTTCGGGTCCTCCCGACGCGTGACGAGCCGGTGATCGGCCAGCTCGGCGACGAGCTTGCTCGCCGCGGGCAGCGAAAGCCCGAGCTCGCGGGCGACCGCACCGACCGTTCGGTCGCCCTCGGCGGCCACATGGGCGAGGACGCCGACATGCCGGCGTCCGAGCGGTGGCTCGCCGCCGACGAGCGCGAGCAGCTCTCGCGTCGGCCGCCGCCGCGACCAGGTTCCGCGGACGACGCGTCGCAGCAAGAGGCGGAGCTCGGCGAGATCGCCGGCGGGAATATTCTCCATCTGGTAACAGTTACTGTACGATAACTATGGTCGAATGAGCATGAAGGGAGGTGAGGAAGACTATGTGTGGATCACATCAGCACGAGGGACGCGGCCGCGGGGCCGCCCACGGTTTCCGCGGCTTCGGCCGCCGAGGCGTCCCGAATCGCGAGGCGCTCGTCGAGCGGCTGCAGGGCACCAAAGCGCACCTGGAGAGCGAGCTCGCAAACGTCCAGGAACTGCTGGAGCGGCTCGGTGACGCGCCGGAGCAGCCTGCGAGCATCTAAAGCCTTGACCCACGAGCCTGGTTCAGCATCCGGTGCTGAACCAGGCACCCGGCGTCAGGCGGAGACCCGCGCGGAAGCAGGCAGGTAGTAGCGCTCGGTGTACTCGAGCACCGCACGCTGCATCGAGAAGCGGGGCGCGAGCTCGGCGATCGAGCGCTTCATCAGCGCGATCCAGCGCTCGCGCTCGGCGAAGGCGGGAACGACCTCGGTCTCGAGCACGTGGTAGAGCTGCTCCGAGTCGGTTTCGTCCTCGAGGCCCGCAAGCGCCCAGCCCACCGCCGGGCTGTAGGCCTCGGCCCACCAGCCGTCGAGCACCGAGAGGTTTGGCACGCCGTTCACGGCCGCCTTCATGCCGCTCGTTCCCGATGCCTCGTACGGCCGCCGCGGCGTGTTCAACCAGATGTCGCACCCGGGAATGATCGTCTGGGCGAGCTCGATGTTGTAATTCTCGAGGAAGGTGACGCGGCCTGCGATCGCGGGATCGCGTGAGAGCTCGACGATCCGCTGCATCACATCCTTTCCCGGGGCATCCTGCGGGTGGGCCTTCCCGGCGACGACGATCTGCACGGGGAGCGCGAGCAACCGCTCGAGATCCGAGAAGACGAGGCCCGCGCGCTTGTACGTCGCGAATCGCCGCGCGAACCCGATCGTGAGCCTGTCGGTGTCGAAGCCCGCCAGACGCACGAGGCGATCCTTGAGGCCCGCATGGACGTCCCAGAGCGCAGCCGGGTCGAGGTCGAAGACGGCCCCCCAGCCTCCATCGCCGGGCGGAGCCTCGGGGCGAACCCCGACGGTTCGAAGGAGCGCATCGAGCTCGGGGGCGAGCCAGGTGCCCAGGTGCACGCCGTTCGTGACGTGCCCGATGCGTGGCTCCTCGCCCGGCCAGAGTGGCGCCCACATCTCACGTGCGACCTCGCCGTGCAGCTCGGAGACACCGTTCGCGGCCGCGGAGAGCCGCAGTGCGAGCGGCGTCATCCCGAAACCCTCCGTTCCCTCGGCCCGCCCGAGGGCGAGCAGGTCGTCGCCCGCAAGGCCGGCGCGCGCCGCCAGGTCGCCCGCGTAGCGAAGCACGAGCTCGTCGTCGAAGACCTCGTTCCCCGCCGGCACCGGTGTGTGCGTGGTGAAGATCGTCGAGGTCCGGACACGCTCCTCGGCACGATCGGTTTCCTCCCCCGCCTCTACGAGCTCGCGCATCCGCTCGATCGTGAGGAATGCCGAGTGACCCTCGTTGACATGGAAGGCGGTCGGGGCGAGCCCGAGCGCACGGAGCGCGCGAACGCCGCCGACGCCGAGCAGGAGCTCCTGCCGGATGCGGTGCTCGCGGTCGCCGCTGTAGAGCGCGTCGGTCACGAGGTCGACGTCCAGGAGGTAGAGCGGCACCGTCTGACCGGACGCACCGCGGACGTCGTAGCGCCAGACCGCTGCAGTGACGGTGTCTCGGTCGAGCTCGACCTCGATCGAGACCGGCTCGCGCTGGAGGCCGGCCGCTTCCGGGTCGACCGCCACGTAGTCCTCGGTCTGGCGACCCTCCGCGTCGAGAGCCTGGACGAAGTAGCCGCCGCGGTAGAAGAGCCCGACGCCGACGAGCGGCAACCCGAGGTCGGCTGCAGCCTTCAGATGGTCGCCGGCCAGGATCCCGAGCCCACCCGAGTAGATCGGCAGGCCTGGATCGACGGCAAACTCCATGCTGAAGTACGCGACGAGAAGGTCGCCGTCTGCGACCGCCGGGTCTTTGCTCCCGAAGGGGGCGTCGTGGGTGGTGTCTGAAGGAGTCAGGTTGACGTGCGGGTTGGAGTCGAGCCGCCGCGCAAGCTACCGAACGCTGCCGCTACCCGTTCGGCCGTACGATTGCAACGCGCGACATCGACGTGGCGCCGCTTCGGCCGCGAGCGACGGCTACCGCCTCGATCTGCTCGTGCCGCTTGAAGCGATTCGGCTCGAGGAACGCACGGTAGGGCGCCGAGTCGTCGATCGCGACGCGCTGCCAGCTGCCACCGTGACGGCGAATCGCGAACGCGACGCTGAGCGGGGCGGAGCCCTTGATCGTCGCACCGAGGCGGTACAGCGACGTCAGGTCGTCGTCATGACCGTCGAGCGCCGGGCTCGCGGGGCTCGAGGATGGCAACGCGGCTGCGGGCACGGCGACGAGCGCGGACAGCGGCGGAATGTCGAGCGCGAGGCTCGTGCCTGCGCCACCCTGTGCGCCGCCAGGCCCGAAGGCGACGCTCCAGCCTCCAGGTGTTGCCGTCGTCACCGTCACGTGTGCGGCAACCGAGCTGTTGTTGAACGCGGTGACGACCTCGCGATTCGCAGTGAAGTCGATGCGCGACACCACGAGCACGGCATCCTTCGCGAGCCGAACGACCGACGCGCCCGTCGAAAGCTCGGGGTATGCGTCTCTCACCGCTGCGAGCTTCTGCAGCTGCAGCCCGACCGGATTGCCGGTGTTGTCGAACGACGAGCCCGCGCCGACCGGCGGCGAGCCGACACGCTGCTCGGTCCGCCAGTCCGAGACCTGCGTCGGGAACATGTCCTCGCGTGCCGCCTTGTCGCCGCCCGAGCCGATCATCCCTACCTCGTCGCCGTAGAGCAGCGTCGGCGCACCACGGAGGAGGTAGAGCAGGTCGTAGCCGAGCAGGACGTGCTGGAGAAGCGCGCCGCCCGAGAGGCCCGGCGCCTGCTGGAGGATCTGCTCTGCGCCCCGCCCCATGTCGTGATTGCCGAGGAACGTTGTGAAGGCGGGATCGACGCCGTTTCGGGTGCGGAAGTAGTCGTCGTCTTCGAGCCGATGCGCGAGCCCTCTCGCGCCCGAGGCTCCCGCTGCGTAGGCGACCGCAACTTGCTGAAAGGGGAAATCGAGAACCTGGGGCAAGCCGCGGTCGCGCACGAACTCGGACAGGTCGACGGCGTCGTTCAGCGTCACCTCTCCGAAGATCGGGAAATCACTGACGCCGATCTTCCTCGCTGCCGCGCGGATCTGGGGCACCCAGAGCCTGAAGAACGCGGCGTTGACGTGCTTGGCCGTGTCCACGCGGAAGCCGTCGACCTTGAATCGCGAGATCCACGACGAGAAGATCTCGGCCAGTCCCTTCTCGACACTCGGCTTCTCCGTGAAGAGGTCGTCGAGGCCGAAGAAGTCACCCTGTTCGAAGCACGTCTGGCTGCACGAGCCGAAGTCGATGTTGCCACGGTCGTGGTAGTTGAGCGGGTCGTTGAGCCAGTCCGGCTTCTTTCGGTGCCGGTCTCCCGGGAGGAGGAAGGGCACCCGAGGCATCGTCGAGGCCTTGAGACACGGGAACGTCTTCGTGATGAAGCGCGCCGGGTTGAAGGCCCTGCCATGGCAGTCCCTGAACGGGATATCGCTGTAGGACGTTCCCGTCAGCTGCACGATGTCGGCGGTGTGGTTGACGACGACGTCGAGGTATACCTTGAGATTCAGGCCGTGAGCAGCCGTGACCAGCGCCGCAAAGTCCTGGTCAGAGCCCAGGTGCGGGTCGACGGTCGTGAAGTCGAGCCCCCAGTAGCCGTGGTAGGCGGCGCTTCCCTGTTCGACCGGGTCCTGCTTCAGCACCGGCGTGATCCAGAGCGCAGTGAAGCCCAGGTCCTTGATCCGCTGCAGGTGCTCGGCGAGACCTCTCAGGTCGCCACCGTGGTAGTAGCCCGTATCGGTGGGGTCGAAGCCCGTCACCGCGCGCGGCCCCGTGAGGCCGCCGTGATCGTTCGACGGGAGGCCGTTCGCGTAGCGGTCGGGCATCACGAAGTAGATGCGCTGCGATTCGAGGGAGCTGTGCGTCGGCAGCTCGGTCAGTGGCGCGAGCGCCGCTCCGCTCGGAGGCCCGGCGACGCCCGTCGCCCCCGCCCCCGTCAGTCCGAGCGCAATCGCGCCGGCGATCGCGCTCGTTCTAGCGAAGCGGCGCACCGCTCGCTTCGTCGAAGAAGTGCAGGTTCTTCGCGTCGACGGCGATTGCGGCGTCGTCACCCAGCTTCAGGTGCACGTGTGGCGGGAACGAGGCGACGAGGTTCGGCCGCGAGCCGACCACGCTCGCCTCGTCGTCACTCGCAAGAGCTTCTTCTGCGGCGTGCGCCTCGGCCTTGAACTGCCTCGCATCGATGCGGAAGTACGCCATCGACTCGCCGCCGAGCGACTCGACGAGATCGACGCGCGCGTGAATCTGCGGGAGATCGTCGCGACCCTGGGCGGGGTGAAGGTCGGCGGCACGCAGGCCGACGATCACGTTGCGGCCGTTGTACTCCCGCAGGCGCGGATACTGCTGAAGCGCCTCGTCCGGGATCGCGATCTGGTTGCCGCCGAGATCGACCGAAACGCCGCCGTTCACCGCTGCCGACGCTTCGAGCAGGTTCATGGGCGGCGTGCCGATGAACCCGGCGACGAACAGGTTCGCGGGACGGTCGTAGAGTCGCTGCGGCGCGTCGACCTGCTGAAGGATTCCCTTGCTCATCACGGCGACGCGGTCTCCCATCGTCATCGCCTCGACCTGGTCGTGGGTGACGTAGACCGTCGTCGTGCCGAGCTCGCGCTGGAGCTTCGCGATGTCGGCGCGCATCTGCACACGCAACTTCGCGTCGAGGTTCGACAGCGGCTCGTCCATGAGGAACACCTGAGGCTGGCGCACGATCGCGCGGCCCATTGCGACGCGCTGACGCTGCCCACCCGACAGCTCTTTCGGCCGGCGGTCGAGGTACGGCGTGAGATCGAGCATTTTCGCGGCCCACGCGACGCGCTCGTTGATCACGGACTTCTCGGCCTTGCGCAGGCGCAGGCCGAACGCGATGTTCTCGGCGACGCTCAGATGTGGATAGAGCGCGTAGTTCTGGAAGACCATCGCGATGTCGCGTTCCTTCGGGGTCACGTCGTTCACAACGCGACCCCCGATCGAGACGGTGCCGTCCGAAATGTCCTCGAGGCCCGCGATCATGCGCAGCGCCGTCGTCTTGCCGCAGCCGGACGGCCCGACGAGCACCAGGAACTCTCCGTCGTGGATGTCGAGCGTCAGGCCGAAGACCGCCTGGACGCCGTTGTCGTAGACCTTGTCCACGTCCTTGAATGCGACGTCAGCCATGATGGATCACCCAATCCTCCAGATGTGGAATGCGGGGCCGCCGGCCGGCAGGACGCCGCCGGTGGCATCTTCGCCGTAGAGCGTCTCGAGCGCGCCGAAGGGCGTTGCGATCGGATCGTGCGGTGCGCGGGCCGCGAGGCAGAGCAAGCGCTCGTCGCGCGTCTCACGGACGTATGAGATTGCGTCGGCCGTGACCTGCACGAAGCGAAGGCCGCCGCGCGCGAGCGCGTCACTCGAGCGACGAAGTGTTGCGAGCACCCGGATCTCGCCGAGGAATTTGGTGTCCCAGGTGTGCGGCTCGGCCCACGGCATCGTGCGCCGTGCGTCTTCGCCCCAGGCGCCCTCGAGCCCGATCTCGTCACCGGCGAAGAGCATCGGCACCCCCGGCATCGTCATCTGCATGCCGACGCCGACGAGGTGGCGTTCGGCCGACCCCGCGATCGTGCGAAACCTGGCGGTGTCGTGGCTGTCGAGGAGATTCCACGAGTGGAGCACCGACTCCCACGGGACGCCGGCGCGGAAGCGACGCAGCGAGCCCATGGCTGCGCGGCCGTCGAGGCTCGGTACGCCGACGGGAATGCCCCAGAACTGCTGCTGCTGCTCGGGGTGTGGATCGTCGCGCAGCAACCACGTCCAGAGCGGGCGAAGAAACCCGGCGTAGTTCATGACGCCGTGCCAGCCGCGCGCCGAGAGGTCGGGCCGGAAGTCGTGACCGTGCTCGGCGACGAGCAACGCAGGATCGACCTGCGCACGCATCAGCTTCGAGACCTCGCGATTGAGGTCGACGTCGCGGAACCGTCCGACCATGTTCGCGACGTCGACACGCCAGCCGTCGAGACCAAGATCGAGGTACCGCTGCAGCACGCCCGCGAACCGGACGCGTAACTCCTCGCTCCGCCAGTCGAGCTTCGGCAGCGTTGGATGACCGAGCCACGACTCGTAGCCGCCGGGGATCGAGTCGTCGAAGTAGTAGAAGCTCCGCTCGGGCGCATCAGGATCCCGTGCCGCCCGGAACCACTCGTGCTTGTCGCCGGTGTGGTTGGGCGTGATGTCGCCGACGAGCTTCATGCCGCGGGCATGAGCGGCGCGAGCGAGCGAGCCGAGTGCCTCGTCTCCGCCGAGCAAGGGGTCGACATGACGGAAGGTCGTCGCGTCGTAGCGGTGGGACGACCCGGCGGGGAAGAACGGCGTGAGGTAGATGACATTCGCCCCGAGCGACTCGATGTGGTCGAGGTGCTGCTCGATGCCCGGGAGGTCGCCGCCGTAGAGCTCGTTCGGGGTCGTGCGCCCTCTCCCTGTCGGGGCGGCGTCCCACGGTCGGGGTACGGCCCACGCCGGCGCATCCCGAACCGGGCCTGATGCGGCGAAGCGGTCCGGGAAGATCTCGTACACGACCGAGCTCAGATGCCAGTCGGGGCCGCCCGCGCCCACGGTGATCACGAAATCGTCGGAGTCGGCCACCTCGTGGGTGGTCAGGCCGAGGGCGTTCAGCCAGCCGTATCCGACCTCGCCACCGTCGAGGAGGAACCGGTAGCGCGTCACCGGGTTCCAGACCGCGAATTCGGCCCGCCACCAGATATCGTCGACCGTCTCCTCGTCGACCGTCGCCTCGACGCTCCGCGGCTCGCCGTCGACCTCGTGGCGGAGGACGACGCGCGCGACGGTCGAGGCGCGGGGAACGCGGAGGCGAACGACCGCGGTCTCGCCGAGCGCTGCCGGGCGTAAGAGCACGCAGAGGTCGGACCCGTCGTGATGCGGCTCGTCGAGCAACGTGCGTCGCAGCCGCTCCGCCGCGACGCTCATCCCTTCACGGAACCTGCGGTCAGCCCGCTCACGATCCAGCGCTGCAGGAAGAGGAAGAGGGCAGTGACGGGGATCATCGCCATGAGCGACCCGGCGGCGAACGGGCCCCAGTGCTGGCCGTAGTTCTGGTTGATGAACCCATACAACCCCACCGGCAGTGTGAAGTGCTTGTTCGTCTGGAGCAATGCCGACGCGATCACGAATTCGTTCAACGTGAAGACGAACGAGATCAGGCCGACGACGACGAGCACCGGTGCGGCAAGCGGCAGCACGACGCCCCAGAAGATCTGCGCGGGTGTTGCACCGTCGACGCGTGCCGATTCGTCGAGCTCGGTGGGAATCGTGTCGAAGAAGCCCTTCATCAGCCATGCCTGGACACCCATGGAGCCACCGAGATAGACGACGATCACGGCGATCACCGAGTTGAGGCCGAGGACGCTGTAGATGTTGCCTAGATTGTAGACGAGCAGGTAGATGGCGGCCACCGCAGCGAACTGCGGGAACATCTGAATGAGCAGCAGCGTCATCATCCCGAGGCGCCGGCCCTTGAAGCGGAAGCGGCTGAACGCGTACGCCGCGAGCGCACCGAGCATCGTCGTGAGCAACGCGGTGAAGCCCGCGACGATCATCGAGTTGAGCACCCAGTGCAGATACGGCGCGTCCGAGAAGCCGCCGCTCTGGTCTGCGACATGGTTCCTGAGCAGGTTCTTGAAGTTGTTGGTGGTGACGTGTACCGGGATGAGCGATGCGCCCTGGAGCGTGTTGTCGCGGTTGAACGCCGACGAGATGACGTAGACCACCGGGAAGAGCGACGTGACGATTCCGATCATCCCGATGAGATGCCGCCACCAAGTGTCCTTGAACTTCGCCTTGTTGCGGGGTCGCTTCACGCCGGTCGCCGCGGCGACCGCAACGTGGCGGATCGCAACGTCGGGAATGACGTCGGCTTCGCTCATCGCATGTTCTCCAGTGACTTCGAACGATAGAACGAGACGCCGGAGATCGACGCCACGATGAAGAAGATCACGATGCCGACGGTGCTTGCGAGGCCGTAGTCCGACCCCTTGCCGCTCGCGATCGCAAGCTTGTACGTGTACGAGATCAGGATGTCGGTCGAGCCCGCAATCGACGAGGTGCCGGTGTAGGGCCCTCCGCCCGTCAACAGGTAGATGTTGTTGAAGTTGTTGAAGTTGAACGCAAACGACGCAATCATCAGCGGCGCGACGGCGACGAGCAGGAGTGGCAGCGTGACGCGCCTGAAGATCGCCCAGCCGCCGCCGCCGTCGACCTTCGCTGCTTCGGTCAGTTCCGCCGGGATCGACTGAAGCGCACCGAGCGAGACGAGAAAGAAGTAGGGCGTGGTCAGCCAAACGCTGACCATCACGACCGAGACGCGCGCCCAGTTGGGGTCGAAGAGCCACGGAATGTGCAGGTGGAGCAGCTTGTTCACGACTCCGAAGTCGTCGTTCAGCAAGCCCGCCCAGACGAGCAGCGACAGGAATCCCGGCATGGCATAGGGGATGACGAGCACCGAGCGGTAGAGCTTCTGACCGCGCATGCCTTTCTTGTCGAGCGCGATTGCGACGAAGAGGCCGATGGCGAAGGAGAGGCCGACGGTCAGCAGTGCGTAGACGAGCGTCCAGACGAAGACGCGGAGGAAGGGATCGCGATAGAGCGGATTGGTCGCGAGCTTCCGGAAGTTGCCGATGCCGATGAAGGCCTTCCATCCGGGCTCGAGCTCGTCCTTGGGGTTCGCGGCCGCGGCGAACGCGCCCTTGCCGTTGTCCTTGAACACGACGCCGTCGCGAATGCGGACGAACCGGTTTCTCCCCGCGTCGTAGCGAAGCGTCGGGCGGAGCTCGACCGCGGCGCGGACGCCCTGTGGCTGGATCGCCGCGTCGCCGGCGGTTGGAACGTTGAGCTTCGCGAGGACAGGGTCGAGGGCGAAGAGCTCGGCTCCCTTCACCACTCGGTAACCCTTCGCGCGCGTCGGGACGCCGTCCGGTCCGACCGTGACGTCCGCCTTCGGCAGCGTGGTCAATCCCTTTGTGGTTCCCACCGAGACGGCGCCGCTCGCGTCGTCGTGCAGGATCAGCACGAGCTTCCCCGAGGCGTCGTGGGCCGGCGCCATCTCGTACTGCTTGCCGTTCGGCGGCGCCTCGAGTGAGTTGATCTTGATCTGCTGGATCGCCTCCGACTTCGTCGCGATGTGGCCCGTCGCGTAGTTCGAGAACGCGACCTCGATCGTGTAGACGATCGGCACCATCTGGAACGCGAGCAGGAAGACCGTTCCCGGCACCATGAACTTGGCGGGGACGGTCCAGTCGTGTGGCGCGAGATAGACGTAGTCGATTGCGAGTGTCGCGGCGATGAGCACCCCGAGTGCGATCCACCGCGACCTGTCGACGAGCACGACGCCGGCCCACACGGCAAGGCCGTTCGTGAGCGACAGGAGCGCGATCTTGATCGCCAGGCCGGGCCCGCCGGAGAACGCGGCGATCGACCGTGCGATCACTCCCGGCTTGAACGGCGGCTGCGGAGAGGCGGATGGTGTGCTCACGAGGCCTCGAAGAATCTACGGCACGAGGAATCGGTGAGCGAGCGTCCGGAGGGACACCCGCTCACCGAGATCGGTCTTGCTAGCCGATCTTGTCGGCGATGGCGCGGGCCGCAGTCTTGAAGGCGACCTTTGCGGGCGTCGAGCCCGACCCCTTCGTCGACTTGACCCAGGCCTGACCGAGGTCGCCCCACACTGAGGACATCTGCGGGATGTTCGGCATCGGGACGCCGCCCTTGGACGCGGCGGAGAACTGCCGCAGGACGGGATCGTTCGACTTGGCGTTCGAGTTCGCCGGCGGGCGTCCGTTCGCAGCAGCAAGCTGAGTCTGGGCCGAAGGCGATGCCATGAAGTTCGTGACGAGGTCGGTTGCGGCACCGCCGACACCGTGTCCCGCCGCGAACTTCGTGACCATGAAACCCTGGACGCCGAGGAACGGCACCGATGGCTTGACGATCGCAGGGACCTGGATCACCTTGAATGCGAGCCCGCTCTTCTTGAGCGTATCCGCATTCCACGGGCCTGTGATCCAGAAGGCTGCCTGGCCTTTAAGGAAGGCGTTCTGCGCCGTGGCGCCGTCGACCTTCGAGCTGATCAGGCCCTCCTTGTTCCACTTGTCCACGAGGCCGGAGTTCTTCACGAACGTCGGGCTCGCCACGCCGATGTCCGACGGATCGAGGTTGCCGGCGTGATTGACGCCGAAGATGTAGCCACCGAGACCGGAGAAGAACGGGTACATGTGGTATGCGTCGCCGCCCGAGCCTTGCTGGACGGCGATCCCGAAGCTCAGGTGCGACTTGCGCTTCTGCGCGAGAGCCTCCGTCTCGAGCTGCTTGAAGGTCGTCGGGACCTTTGCGAGCTTCGTGTTCACGACGAGGCCGATGTTCTCGACCGCCGCCGGGATGCCGTAGAGCTTCTTGACGGCGGTGCCGTATGAGAAGGCATTCAGCGTGTAGGCCGGGAACTGCTTCTTGACCGCTGCGCTCGGATACAGCGGCTGCACGAGACCGTTCGCAGCCAGCTGGCCGGTCCAGTCGTGAGCAGCCGTGATCACGTCGGGGGCGTCTGCCACCGCGACGGTCCCAAGGTTGTCGCGGATGTCCCCGAAGTTCTTCGTGACCACCTGGACGGTTGCGCCGTTCGCGGCCGCCCAGTCACCTGCGACCTTCGTGACCGCCGCAGCGCGATCCGAGTCCGTCCAGATCACGATGTTGATCGCCTTGTGAGCGGCCGTCGCCGTGGAGGCGAGGATTGCTGCGATGGCGGCCACGCCGCCAACGAGCGCCCACATGCGCTTGAGCGAATTTTGCATCAAATGCCCTTCCATTCCTGGAGATGAACGAGTCGGGCCGGCTGGGGGCAGGCTCCCTGGAGCCTGGAGTGTAGAGCGGAATTCGTTGCTTTCGCAACAGCCTGTTTCCGCGGAGCAAGGGTCACACGATTCCGAGCGAGCACTGCAACCAACGTATGCAGCCATGCAGTGCGTCGTTCGGCTGCGCTAGGCTCGGATCCGTGGCCACCACCCGCGCGATCCGGCTCGACACCGCCGTTCCCGGCCCCCGCTCACGTGCCGTTCTCGACCGGCTTGCAGCAAGCGTGGCGTCACCACTCGCGATCACGTTCCCGGTCGTCGCCGCCCAGGCGCGCGGCGCGACGATCACCGACCTCGACGGCAACGTCTTCATCGATTTCGCCGGCGGCGTCGGTTGTCTGAACGTCGGCCATTCTCATCCGCACGTGGTCGCGGCCGCGCAGGAGCAGCTCGACAAGTTCTCGCATACGGACTTCACGGTCGTCCCGTACGAGGTCTACGCCGACCTCTCCGAGCGACTGCTTGCCCGCGCGCCGTTCACGGGGCCGGCAAAAGCCGCGTTCTTCAACGCCGGAACCGAGGCCGTCGAGAATGCCGTCAAGTTCGCGCGGGCCTACACGGGTCGGCACGCCGTCATCGGCTTCGAAGGCGCGTTCCACGGCCGAACGATGCTGTCGCTCGCGCTCACGTCGAAGACCCACCCGTACAAGGCAGGCCTCGGGCCGTTCGCGCCCGAGGTCTACCGGGTGCCGTTTCCGAATGCTTACCGCGGGCCGTCCGCCGACGAGGCTCTTGCAGCCCTGCGGCGCGCATTCCTGACCGTCGTCGCGGCGGAAGACGTCGCCGCGATCGTCTTCGAGCCGGTGCAGGGCGAGGGTGGCTTTATTCCGGCGACGCGCGCATTCGTCGAGGGGCTACGGCAGATCTGCGACGAGCATGGGATCGTGCTCGTCTGCGACGAGGTGCAGTCGGGCTTCGCGCGGACGGGCCGGTTCTTCGGAATCGAGCACTTCGACGTCGAGCCGGATCTGATCACCGTCGCGAAGTCGATTGCGATGGGACTGCCGCTCTCGGGGGTGCTCGGCAAGGCTTCGATCATGGACGCACCGGTGGAGGGAGGCGTCGGCGGCACCTACGTCGGCAACCCCGTCGCGCAGGCGGCCGCGCTCGCGGTCCTCGACGTGATCGAGGACGAGGGGCTCGTCGAGCGCTCGGTCTCACTCGGGGAGACGATCCGGGCTCGGCTGGAGTCGTGGCAGGGGCGGTTCCCGCAACTCGGCGACGTCCGTGGGCTCGGCTCGATGCTCGCGATCGAGCTCGTCTCGGACCGCGATTCGAAGGAACCGGCGACCGACCTCGCGTCGCGCGTTGTCGCCGAGGCGCTCAGCCGTGGGCTCCTCCTGCTGAAGTCCGGGGTGCACGGGAACTGCATTCGCGTGCTCGTGCCGCTCGTCATCTCCGACCCCGAGCTCGACGAGGCGCTCCAGGTCTGGGAAGACGCCATGGCCGCCGCGCTTTAGCGCCGAACGGTTCGGGGTACCCTGGGGCGCCGATGGTCGGCGAAGTCCTCTCAGACCGCTACGAGCTCCAGGAGCTTGTGGGCACCGGTGGCATGTCGAGTGTCTACCGCGCGCACGACCGGCTCCTCGAGCGCACGGTCGCGCTGAAGGTCCTCCACCAGCAGTACACCGACGACGAAGACTACGTCGAGCGCTTTCGGCGCGAGGCGCGCTCGGTGGCGATGCTCTCGCACCCGAACATCGTCGCGGTGATCGACCGGGGCGAGCACGAAGGGCGCCAGTTCATCGTCTTCGAGTTCGTCGAGGGTGAGAACCTGAAACGGCTGATCGAACGACGCGGGCCGGCACCTGTTACGACTGCGCTCGAGCTCGCGATGCAGATTGCGCGTGGGCTCTCGTTCGCGCATCAGCAAGGGCTCGTGCATCGGGATGTGAAGCCGCAGAACGTCCTCCTGAACGGCGACGGGCAGGCGAAGGTGACCGACTTCGGCATCGCTCGCTCGCTCGACGTGCAGCACGGGATGACGCAGACCGGGACCGTGCTCGGCACGTCTGACTACATCGCGCCCGAACAGGCGCAGGGCCAGCGCGTTGACGAGCACACGGACGTGTACTCGCTCGGCGTCGTTCTGTACGAGATGCTGCTGAACGAGGTACCGTTTCCCGGCGAGAACTTCGTCGCGGTCGCGATGCGTCACATCAACGAGGAGCCGCCCTCGATTCGCGACCGGCGCCCCGACGTGCCGGCGCGGGTCGAGGCTGCGGTGCATCGCGCCATGGCGAAAGACCCGCAGACGCGCTTCCAGACGATGGCCGAGTTCTGTCAGGAGCTCGAGGCCTGCCTCGCGGAAGAGCAGGGCACGCAGGTCGTCGAGCCCGTCGTCCCGCCGGGCCGTTCGGGCCGTGCGCGCTCTGCGCGCCGCGGGCTGTCGCCGTGGCCCCTCATCCTCGTCCTGTTTGCCCTGATTGCGATCGGCGCGGTCGTCGCCTATCTGATCGTGCACGGCGCTCCGAACTGGGGCTCGTTGCGCGGAGGTACCCCGGCCGGCGGCGGGAAGGTCGCGCCGCACCTGAAGGGGGTGGGCGCCTACGACCCGTTCGGCGACGGCAAGGAGCATGACGCCGACGCGCCGAAGGCAACCGACGCGAAGCCGGCGAGCTACTGGGAGACCGAGAGCTACCACGCGAGCTTCGCCGCAATCGGGAAGAAGGGCGTCGGCCTCGTGCTCGACGCAGGCAGGCCGGTTCAGCTGAAGCAACTCGGCCTTGCGACCCAGACGCCCGGCTTCACCGCGGTGATCCGCGGCGGCGACTCGGCCAAGGGGCCGTTCGCCGACTACCTGAGCGCGCCGCAACGCGCCACGAGCGCGACCCAGTTCGTGCTGCACGGCAGCAAGCATCGCTACTACCTGGTCTGGATCACGAGCCTCGCACCGCGGCTCGTCGTGCGGATCAACGACGTGAGCGACGGTTAATACCGGAGCTGCGAACGCCGTTCGAAGCGCTCGACCGCGAGGTCGACAAGCTCGGCGAGCAGGTCGGCGTACGGAATCCCTGACGCTTCGAACAGGCGCGCATACACGCTTGTCGACGTGAAGCCGGGAATCGTGTTCAGCTCGTTCACAAGCACCTCGCCGTCGTCGCGGACGAACAGGTCGGCGCGCGCCATGCCCTCACAGTCGGTCGCGACGAATGCGCGTACGGCGAGCTCCTGCGCCCGTGCGATCTGCTCGTCCGTGATGCGCGCCGGCACGACGAGCTCCATCTCGCCCTCGTCGTACTTCGCCTCGTAGTCGTACCACTCGTTGGAGGTCACGACGATCTCGCCGGGAAGCGAGGCGCTCGGGCGCAGGTTGCCGAGCACACCCACCTCCACTTCCACGCCCGGCACGAATTGCTCCACGAGAACCTTCTCGTCGTGCTCGAACGCGAGTGCGACTCCGGCTCGAAGCTCCGCGTCATCGTGCGCCTTCGTGATGCCGACGCTCGAACCAAGCCGAGCAGGCTTCACGAAACAGGGATAGCCGAACGGATTGCGCGGCTCTTCGCCGAGACGCAGCGTGATGTTCGCCGTCACGGGCACGCTGTGATCGCGGAGCACCGCCTTGAAGACGTCCTTGTCCATGCACAGCGCCGAGGCGAGCACGCCCGCACCGACGTAGGGCACGCCGGCGAGCTCGAGCAGGCCCTGCACGGTGCCGTCCTCGCCGAACGGCCCGTGCAAAACCGGAAAGACGACGTCGACGTCCGCAAGGGTTGCGGCCACATCATTCCCCGGCAGCCGCGCCGGCGCGGCTGCCGGCTCGATCCCTGATCGAGGCTCGTGCGTTCCGAGCTTTGGCCGCGACTCGAGCTGCCAGCCCCCCGACCGGTCGATCTCGACCGTCAGGACCTTGTTGCCCGTGCGCTCGAGCGCGTCGATCACGCTCGCGGCGGACGCGAGCGAGATCGCATGCTCGCTCGAGCGGCCGCCGAGGATCACGGCGATGCGCCGGGTCACGGTGTGGTCGTCGGCGTCGTCACGGTCGGCGCGGTCGTCGTGCCGCCGTCGCCGCCCGGCGTTCCGTTCTGTAGCTGGCCGATCGTGATCGACACGACCTCGTTCGGAGTGGCGTTCGAGCCGCCGACCGGATCCTGGCTGAGCACGATCCCGTCCTGGGACGGGTCGGTGACCGGCTGGAAGATCACGGCGGGTGTCAGCCCGGCGCCGGTGAGGAGGGTCTCGGCATCGGCCTGAGTCTGGTTCGTCACGTCCGGCACCGTTGTCGACGATGGGCCCTTCGAGACCGACAGCGTGACCTTGGAGCCCTTCGCGATCTGCGTGCCTGCCGGGGGATCCTCGGCGACGACGACACCCTTTGCTGCCGTGTCGGACTGGACGTCGACGCGCGAGACGACGAAACCCTGACCCCGGAGGGCCGACTCGGCGTTCGCGTACGGCTGCCCGGTCACGTCGGGGACCGGAATCGGCTTGGCCCCGCGAGAGACGTTGATGCGCACGTCACTCCCCTTGACCACGCGGTCGTGCGGCGCCGGATTCTGGCCGGTGACGGTGTCGGGCTGCTCGCTCGAGAAAACGCGGGTGATTCGTGGATTCAGCCCGAGCTGCGCCAGGGCCGTGACCGCGTCGGTGACGCTGCGCCCGCGCACGTCCGGCACGAGGACGCGGGGCAACCCCGTCGAGACGGTCAGGGTGACAGTCGATCCCTTGCCGATCTTCGCGCCGCCGCCCGGATCCTGCGCCGAGACCTGGCCGCGCGGCACGCTGTCGCTCGAGGCCTTGAGGATGCGCGGCGTCAGGCCGGCCTGCTCGATCTTCAGCTTCGCCAGGTCCCGCTGGAGGAGCGTCACGTCGGGAACCGCGACCGGGCGGTTTGTATTCAGCTGGTCCTGGATCTTCGTGTAGAGGAAGAAACCGCCGATCGCGCCGGCGATGATCAGCCCCAGGGCGAGCAGCCACGGCCAGATCGAGCGCCCGCGCGGCGGCTCGTCGTAGTCGTAGTACGGCGTCGGCGAGCGGTACGCGGGCGGCGCAGGAGGCGCCGCGACCGCGCGCGGCCGCGTCACCATCGTCTGGGCGGAAGCGATGCCCACACCCGCAAGCACCTGCGTCATTGCGTCCTCGGTCTCGCGGGAGACAGCGACGCCTCTCGCGACCCGTGCGAGATCCGCATCCATCTCCTCCGCCGACGCGTACCGCTGATCGGGATCCTTCGCGAGCGCGCGCATCACGACGGCATCGAGGTCGTGCGGCACCTCGGCGCGAAGCTTCGACGGCGGTTCGGGCACCTGTGACAGGTGCTTCATCGCGATCTCGACCGGTGTGTCGCCCGTGAACGGGACCTTCCCGGTGAGCATCTCGTAGAGGACGATGCCGAGCGAGTAGAGATCGGAGCGCGGGTCGACCGGGGCGCCACGAGCCTGCTCCGGCGAGAGGTACTGCGCCGTGCCGACGATCGAGCCGGCCTCGGTCATCTGCGACGCGCCGGAACGCGCGATGCCGAAGTCCGTCACCTTCAGGCGCCCGTCGGAGCCCACGATGATGTTGTGTGGCTTGATGTCGCGGTGGATGATCCCGTTGCGGTGCGCGAAGGAGAGCGCGCCGAGGATCTGGCGCGCGTAGTCGATAGCAATCGGGATCGGTGTAGGCCCGTTCCGGATGAGTAGTTCCTTGAGGGTGCGCCCGTCCAGGTACTCCATCGCGATGTAGTAGGTGCCCTCGGCGCGCCCACGGTCGAAGATCGACACGATGTTCGGGTGGTTGAGCCCGGCTGCGCTCTGCGCTTCGCGCCGGAAGCGCTCGACGAACTGCTCGTCGGAGGCATGCCGCTCGTCGAGGAGCTTCAGCGCCACACGACGTCCGAGCTCCTGATCCTCGGCCAGGTAGACGTCCGCCATTCCGCCCGAGCCAAGCTTGCGCTTGATCACGTAGCGCCGGTCGAACGTGCGGTCGATCAGGGTGTCGGACGTGGTCATGCGGGGCCGACTTATCCCTTCGACACTGAAGGCAGGATCGCCTGCATCAGTTGCTTGGCGATCGGGGCGGAAACCGAGCCGCCAAACCCGTTCAGCTGGTGCTCGAGCACCACGGCGCCGGCAACCTGCGGGTTGTCGGCCGGCGCGAAGAAGATGAACCAGGCCGTGTAGACGCGGCGCTCGCTGGTCTCGGCCGTGCCCGTCTTGCCGGCCACCTTGATGCCGGGAATCGCCGCCGCGCGGCCGGTGCCGCCCGAGACGACCGCCTGCATGAACCCATTGAGGATCGCCGCGGTCGCGGGCTTCATCGCGTGCTTCCACACTTGCGGATGAACACGGGTGACGAGCTTCCCCGACGGGCCGCGCACGGCCTTCACGAGGTGTGGCTGCATGATCGTGCCGTTGTTCGCCACCCCCGCCGCCACGAGCGCCATTTGCATCGGGGTCGTGAGCAGATGCTCCTGGCCGAAGGCGAGGCGACCCGGATCGACGAGCTTCGGATCGTCGTACAGGGTCGCTCGCTTCTTCCCGAAGTTGTAGAGACCGCTTGCCGCCACCTCGCTCGACGGCAGCTCGAGTGGGGGCTTCGAGTAGAAGCCGAAGTTCTTCGCCTCGTTCAGCACACGCCTTGCCCCGAGGGCCTTGCCGATGTTGCAGAAGACAGCGTTGATCGAATGCTGATAGGCCTCGAGGAAGCTGACGTTGCCGTAGCTCTCCGCCGTCTGATCGGGGTTGAGGGCGTTCGACACCTTGACGCCGTACTCGGTGCAGTAGCCCGGGTCGTCGAAGCGCGACTTGATGTTGTAGACGCCGTCGTCGAGCGCTGCGGCCGCCGTCACCGTCTTGAACGTCGAGCCCGGCGAGTAGAGGCCGGAGGTGGCCCGGTTGAGAAGTGGCGAGCTCGACCCCGGGCACGCGGCCGGCGAATGAATGATCGACGCGTACCCGTTTGGTGACTCGATCTTGTTCGGGTCGTAGGTCGGCGACGACGCGCTCACGTAGACCGCGCCCGTCTTCGGGTTCATGACGAACGCTGCGCCGCATTTGCCGCGCAGCGCGGACTCGGCGATGCGCTGGGCGTTGACGCGCAGGTTGAGCACGAGTGAGTTGCCCTTGATCGTCGCTCCCTTCAGCCGCTCGCCGAACTTGTCCCAGATCGTCCCGAGGTTCGCGTTCGACGCGGTCAGGTAGGCGTTCTCCTGCCGCTCGATGCCCGCCCGCGAGCGGCCCTGCGTCGAGTAGCCGAGCGTCTGTGCCGCGAACCCGTGGGTCGGATAGGTGCGGAAGTACAGGGTCTGGCCACCTGCTTTCTTCGCGATGTTCCGCGCGAGCACCGTCTTGCCGTCCGATGCGTAGATCAGGCCGCGCCGGATCCTGAACTGGGCGACGCGCTCGATCGCGTTGTCCTGGCGTGCCGCCAGGCCCGCGGAGGCCCAGACCTGCCAGTAGGTGGTCGCGACGATCAGCGCCGAGAGGAGGAGCAGCGACAGGAGCGCGATCCGCGAGATCTGCCTGTTCATGCGTTCGCCCGGTCCGAGACGAGGAGGAGCCCGGCGAGCAGCACGAAGTTCGCGACGACTGACGACCCCCCGTAGGAGACGAATGGCAAGGTGATCCCGGTCAGTGGGATGAGCCGCAGGACGCCGCCGACGATGATGAACGTCTGAAAGGCGAAGCCGAACGTGAGCCCGGCCGCAAGCAGCTTCGAGAACCCGTCATCTGCCTGCAACGCGATCTTCATCCCGCGCGCCACGAACAGCATGAAGACGAGTAGGAGCGCGGCGACCCCGACGAGACCGAGCTCCTGTGCGAGCGCCGAGTAGATGAAGTCACTGTTCACGAATGGGATCAGTGCATGCCCGTCGGTCGTCGAGAACGTTCCCTTGCCGAGCCCGGCCCCACCGAAGCCGCCGTTGCCGATCGAGTAGAGCGACTTCACGAGCTGGTAGCTCTCGCAGTCCTGACGCAGCGCGAGCCCGCCGGTCGACGGGCAGAACACTTTGTGCGTCGTCCAGGGATGGAGCCAGATGGTGACCCGCTCGTGGACGTGGCCGATCTTCTCGTAGGCACCGACGCCGCCCGCGGCAAAGAGCACGATCCCGACGAGCATGAACGACACGCGCGCGGTCGCGATGTAGAGCATCGCCAGGAAGATGCCGAAGTAGAGGAGTCCGGAGCCGAGGTCGTTCGACGATGCGAGCACGAGCATCGTGCCGCCCCAGATCACGAGCAGCGGCCCGACGTCCTTCGCGCGCGCCTGGGCGAGCACCTCGCGCTTCTCGCGCAGATACGCCGCGACGAATACGATCAAGCAGATCTTCGCGAGCTCGCCCGGCTGGAACGTGAACGTTCCGATGTGCACCCACAGGCGAGCTCCGTTGACCGTCGTCCCGAGCCCGGGCAGACGGGGAAGGAAGAGCAGCACGATCGCCGTGATGCCGAACACGTATTTGAACTGCTCGAGCACGCGGTAGTCGCGGCGCAGGCCGAAGAGCGCGAGCGAGAAGAGTGCTACGCCGATCACGATCCAGAGCCCCTGCTTGAACGCGTCGCTCGGGCCGAGCCGGTAGATCTCGGTCACGCCCACTGCCGTCAGCAGCCCGGCCATCGGCAGGAGGTACGGATCGGCGTTTCGCACCGTCAGGCGCGCGACGACGTGCGCTGCGAGGTAGAGCGCCAAGAAGAAGAGCGCGTACCCGAGCGACCCCCAGCTGACGACGGCCTGGCGGGCGATATAGACGGACGCGAAGCCGATGCCGGTCAGGACTCCGACGACGCCGAGGTAGAAAAGCTCTCTGTTCCTCCGTGTCAGCGGGCGAGCCCCCACCAGACGAGCAGGGCGATCAACGCGATGAGCACCCCGATCACGCAGAGCGCGAGCACGCGTCTGCCGAGCCCCGCCTGCTGAGCTCCCGGAACCGCCCCTGCGGCAAGGGCCGCCTTGATCTCGGCCGGTGGCACGACCATCGTGTCGACGGGCGACGGAGGCGGTGCGACGCCGTCCTCGGGGTGAAGCGTGTCCTCCTCCTCCGGGATCGCCTGCAGCTCACGCGTGTGCTCGTCCGGACCGGCGCTCGGGGTCGCGTCGCCCTCGACGATCTCGAACAGGACCGCGGTGATGTTGTCGTCTCCACCGCCGTGATTCGCGGCGCGCACAAGCGCGCGGGCTGCCAGGTCGAGGTCACCCCGATACTCACGCAGGATCTCTTCGATCGACTCGGCAGCGACCATGTCGGAGAGCCCGTCCGAGCAGAGGAGGTAGAGGTCGCCTGCCTCCGGGCGAATGGAGAACGCGTCGACGTCGACATCGGGATCGGTGCCGAGCGCGCGCGTGATCACCGACCGCTGCGGATGCACTTCGGCATCCTCCGCCGAGAGCTCGCCGCGACGGACGAGCTCGGCGACGAGCGAGTGGTCGTCCGTGATCTGCTCGAGCCGGCCACGGCGCAGCCGGTAGGCGCGCGAATCGCCCACGTGGCCGAAGGTGATGCTGCCGTCACTCTCGATCAGCGCCACGGTCATCGTCGTCCCCATGCCGCTCGTCAAGGGGTCGGTCGACGCACGCTCGTGCACGCGACGGTTCGCCTCCTGGATCAGCTCGACGACGCGCGACTCGCCGCCGCCGTTCGCGTTCGACTCGCTGAGCGCCCCGGCAGCGAGCGCCGACGCGATCTCCCCTGCCTGGGCGCCGCCCATCCCGTCGGCGATCGCAAAGAGCGGCGGGCTGGCGACGAAGGAATCCTCGTTGTGACGGCGTTTCCGCCCCGGGTCGGTGCGGCTCGCGTGGCGGCCGAGCTTCACGGCTCGAACCTCAGATCAGTCTCGCCGATGCGAACGACGTCACCCGGCGTCAGCTTCCGTTCCCGTGTCAGCCGGATGCCGTTCACGAACGTCCCGTTCGTCGAGCCGATGTCCTCGATCCAGACGCCGTCCCGGCGGGGCTCGAACCGCGCGTGCCTCGTCGATGCGTACTCGTCGGTCCCGAGCGCGACGTCGTTCGCCGGCCCGCGGCCGACCGTGAGCGGATGCGAGTCGAGCGTGAAGGACTCGCCGTCGGCGAGCACGGGGCTCTGGAGGACGACGAGGCGGCCGAGCTCACGCGCGGATGGCTGCGGCAGGAGGCCCGCGGCCGCAGCCTGCTGTGGCGCGAGGATCATCGACTCCTGGGGCAGCCGCAGATCTCGCGCCGCCGAGCGCACGATGCGCCAGATGAAGAGATAGAGCAGCACGAGGAACCCGATCTTGAGGAGGAGAAGGGTCGTCTCGACCTGCGCCGAGCCCAGCATCACCGAGTGGTCTCCCGCGTGAAGGTGATCTCGGTCGAGCCGATCGTGAACCGCATGCCGTCCTCGAGCTTCGCGCGCTTGACCCGCTTCCCCTTGAGCTCGACGCCGTTGGTCGAGTCGAGGTCGATCAGCCAGTAGGTCGCCCCCTCCTGGCGCAGCTCGGCGTGACGGCGGGACGTGTTCGGGTCGGCCACCTGGAGATCGGCGTCCTTCGAGCGTCCGAGTACGACGCGGCGCGCGGTGATCTCATGCCGCTCTCCAGCCCAGGTGAGAACCGCGAGCTCGCGCTCGATCCCGAGGTCGACCGGCGACGCCGCCTCGGTCGGTTGCAGGGCGGGAGCCGCCGGCTTGTAGACCATCGTTGCACCCGGCTCCGCCTGGCTCTGGGGCTCATCCGCCTGCGACGTGCCGGTCTGCACCATCCGCGTCGCGATGCCGAAGACGCCCTTGTCGAGATCGTCGTCCGTATCGAGCTCGACCCTCGGTGGCGAGAGCATGACGTAGCTCTCGCGCCGCGCGTGCTCGGCGAGGTACTCCTGCAGCTCGTCCTTCAGCTGCGTTTCGTAGCTCGAGAATTGCTCGCGGTCGCCCGGCGAGAGAAAGACCGTGTACTCGTTCGGGACGTAGACCCGGGAGACCGACACGTTGCGGTGGTCGTCCATCTCCTTGATCAGCTTGCGCGCGAGCTCGACGGGCTGGACATTCGTTCGGAACGCGCGACCGAAGACTCCCTCGAAGAGCGATTCGAGCTTCGATTCGATGTTTCGGAGAACCGACATAGGCGGCCGGGGTTGTTCCCCGGGTGCGGCAAGTCTAAAGACGTGGTTCGAAGGCGAGGGCAGCGGCCGTCAGCCAGGCGGCCGCGACGAGCGGCAGCACCGAGGCGGCGGGAGCGGCCAGCGCCGTCACCGCGAGCAGCGCGGCGCCGAATGCGGCGGCCCGCCACGGCCCGCGCCGCCGAACATGCGGCAGGATCGCCGCCGCCGCCGCGAGCGCGGCCGCCTCGATGACAAGGACTGGATGAGCCCCGAGCTGCGCTGCGAGTGCGTGGGCGACCGCGGCCGGCCGGGTCGAGCCCGTGATGCCGAGGCCGAGCGGCGGCGCGGAGCCGTCGAAGGGGAGCCGTGCACCGCGCAGGCCTGCGAGCACTGCGGCGAGCAGGACGGCCGCGCCCGCTGTCAGGGCCCGGCGCGCCCGGCCGCGCGCGAACTGCGCGGCAAGCGGCACGAGGGCGAGCGCGGCGACCGGGGCGAGCAGCGGGCCGGCGGCAAGCAGAAGCCCCGCGCGCGCGTCCTTCCAGGTGAGTGCGGCCCAGCAGCCGGCGAGGATCGCGTAGACGAGCGCGAGCCCGAGCGAGATGTTCGCGAGTGGGAAGAACGCGACGGCGAGGGCAAAGAGGAGGCCCGCGCGCGGAGCCGCGTACCCGAGCCCGGCGCCGAGGGCAGCGAGCCCGAACGGCCACTCGGCCGGGTAGAACGGCAGTTGCGTCGCGACCCAGCCGGAGGCGACGCCGGCGAGGGCCCCGGGAAGAACCCGTTCGGCGACGATTGCCGTCCTCGTCCGGGCGGGAGCCTTGGTCTTCGAGCCCCCCGGCCCGGGCCCGCGGGGCGACCGCCGGCCGCGCTTCGGGAGCGAACGAAGCTCCTGCGCGAGGCGCTCGGCGGTCGGGCGCCGCTGCGGGTTGACGAGCAGAGCGCTCGCAACGGTCTCCAGGATGTGGTGTGAAAGGTCGGGCCGCAACGACTCGAGCGGCGGTGCGCCCTGCCCGATCCGGCGCGAGGTCTCGGCCAGGTCGCCGCCCCAGAAGGGGTGCTCGCCCGCGAGCGCCTCCCAGAGGAGGACGCCGAGCCCCCAGATGTCGGCGGCGCTCGTCGCGGTGAGGCCGTGCAGGCGCTCGGGCGAGATGTAGGCGAGGGTGCCGGGGATGTCACCGAGCGCCGTGAGGGTGTCGAACTCGGCCATCTGCGCGAGGCCGAAGTCGAGCAGGCGCACGTCGATCTCCTGCGACTCAGCGAGCAGCACGTTCGACGGCTTCACGTCACGGTGCACGATTCCCTTGCCGTGCGCGTGCGCGAGCGCGTCGGCGATCTGGGCGGCAGCCTCGAGCGCGCCGCGGTCATCGAGATCGCCGGCGCGCATCGCCTCGCGAAGCGTGCGGCCGGGAACGTACTCGTAGGTGATGTACACGTGCCCGGAGTCGCGCGCCAGCGAGATGATGCGCTGGCAGTGCCGGTGCCGCAGCGAGGCTGCCGCGCGTGCCTCGCGCTCGGCCCGGTGGCCCGATTTTCCCTCACGACCGACGATCTTCAGCGCGACGTCGAGGCCGCTTCTTTCGTCCCGCGCGAGCCAGACATGGCCCATGCCTCCGGAGCCGAGGGGGCGCAGCGGCCGGTACCGGCCGAGGAAGAGGTCGTGCGCGGGCGCGGCCGAGGACACTGCAGGCTTGTACGTGGCCGCCGGGAGAATCCCTGCTCCGACCGGAGAACGCGGTAGATTCGACCTCTGAGATGGACCCGCGCGACGACGACGACATCCAATTCGACTTTTTCGAGGACGAGCCGGCGACGAGGGAGGCCCAGTCGACCTCTCGCGTGCGCATGCCTCGCCGCGGCGGCCGCGGCCGGGGCGCAGGGCCCCGCCGGGTGCTGGGCCCGCCTCACGGGCTGACGCCGCTTTTGCGACTGCTGGCGCTGATCGCGATCATCGTCGCTCTGCTCGTCTTCTTCGGCCTCCTCCTCCAGTCGTGCGCGTCGACCTCGAAGCACGACCGCTACCAGCACTACATGGGCAAGGTGAGGACGATCGCGAAGAGCTCCGAGGACGACGGCACGGCGGTCGCAAACGCGCTCGTCACGCCTGCCGCCAAGGCGACGAGTCTCGACGGCACGCTGCGCGGCCTCGCCGAGCAGGAGCGCCAGAACGTGACGGCGGCCACCCACCTCGACCCGCCCGGGCCCCTCCGCGACGAGAACGAGCGCATGATCGAAGCGCTGCAACTTCGCGTCAGCGGCGTCCAGGGGCTCGCCGATACCTTTGCCGCGAACCCGACGTCCAAGGCCCCCGGCGAGGCGCAGCTGCTCTCCGAGCAGGCCGACCGGCTGCTCGCGAGCGACGTCATCTGGGACGATCTCTTCAGCGGTCCCATGCAGCAGCAGCTGAAGCGCGAAGGAGTCACCGGCGTCTCGGTGCCCGATTCGAACTTCGTCTCGAACCGCGACCTCACGACCGGGCGTTCGATGACGTTGCTCCTCTCGCGTCTGAAGGGGGCATCGACCGGCGGCACGCCGACGGGCTTGCACGGAACGAACATCTCGAGCGTCAAAGCGACTCCGAGCGGGCCGACGCTGTCCGAGTCGAATACCCTCAACACGGTCATCGCCTCGTCCGGGCTGGGATTCCAGGCCGTTGTGCACAACGGCGGCAATTCGCAGGAAGTCGGCATCGACGTGACGCTCACGATCCAGCGTGATCCGGCGTCCGGCCGGACACTGACGAAGACGCAGCGGATCCCGATCATCGACCCCGGCGCCGATTTCACGGTGAAGTTCAAGAATCTCGACGTGGCCCCGTTCATCGCGGTCAAGGCGCGTCTCACGGTCGATGTTGCAACCGTCCGCGGTGAGCACGACACGAACAACAACAAGGCCAGCTACCCGATTATCTTCTCGCTCAGTTGATGTCGGCGCCGTGCACGTCTCCGCGGTAGCCGCCCTCGTCGTCGCGATCGCGGCTGCGTCGGTGGGCGTGCTGGGTTTCGGCCTCGCCTGGTGGGCGTGGGTCAAGGTGCGCCGCGTCCGGGAGGCCCAGCGCGTGCTCATCGGCGGCGGGCGAAAGGACCTGGTTGAGTTCTCGGTCTCGCTCCAGGGGAGGATCGATGACCTGCACCGGTCGGTCGACGAAGTTGCTGCGGGTCTTGCCCGCGTCGATCGCCGCGTGGACGCGACCGTCATGAACACCTCGATCGTGCGCTACGACGCGTATGAGGACACGGGCGGCCATCAGTCGGCGTCGCTCGCGCTGCTCGACGCGGCGCGCTCGGGCATCGTCGTCACCGCGATCCAGGGTCGTGACTATGCCCGGATCTACATGAAGGAACTCGATCGTGGCCGCGCCTCGGTGGCTCTCTCGCCCGAGGAGCAGGAAGCCGTCGAGCGCGCGATGGGCCGCTGAGTCTGCCGGTCGCGGCCCGCTGCTCTCGGGGCCGACGCTTTTCCCGACCGGCTGCAGGCCCGTGTGGTCGGGTACATTCCGGGCAGGGTGCAGCAGGTACTCGTTCTCAACGCGAGTTACGAGCCGCTCAACGTGTGCTCGCTCCGCCGCGCCCACGTGCTCGTCTACAAGGGGAAGGCGGAGGTGGTCGAGGAACTCGACCGACCACTTCGCTCGGCCACCGACACGTTTCGCTGGCCACATGTCATTCGGCTCGTGCACTACGTGCGAGTGCCGCGTCTCGTTCAGCGGAAGATCTCGCGGCGCGCCCTCTTCGCGCGTGACGGCTGGCAGTGCGTCTACTGCGGGACCGCCGGCGGGCGCCTGACCCTCGACCACGTCATCCCGCGCTCGCGCGGCGGCGACTCGAGCTGGGAGAACGTCGTCACCTCGTGCGCTCCGTGCAACTTGCGCAAGGGAAACCGCCTCCCGCACGAGATTCACATGCATCTGACGATCCGTCCGCGACCGCCGGCGCCGGTGCTCTTCATCCGTCTTGCGACGCCGAAGATCCCGCAACGGTGGGAGCGCTACCTCGCGCCCTACTCGACCTCGACGGCCGCGACGGCGGCGTAGCCCCCGGCGCGATCGGCGCCACGCGGTCGAAACGGAGCCGGCGAGCGGGCCCCGGCGAGAGGCGCCGGGGAAGACCCGGTGCCAGGCACCGTTGCGAGACCGTGACGATTCGTGCACAGCCCTTTCGGAACGGCGAGGTTGACGGCATCATCGAGGCGAGGTCGAACACCGCCGGTGCCAGGCACTGTTACGAAACGCACCACCACGAAGGCACCGGTATGAGGCGTCACTCCGGCGGGATGCCGGTATCGGGCGCCGCTCCGGCGGAATGCCGGGGATCGGCGCTCCGGCGGGATGCCGGCGCTGCCCGGAGCGGCAGCGGGCCACGACCTCGAAGGGCGACGCGAAGGAAAGACCCGATACGACCTCGAGCTAATCGACCGGGACCGGCGGTCTCCCGGTCGGTGGCCTGCTGCTCGCGCGAGCGGGTGCCGGCGCCGTCGGGCTGTCGGCGACGTCGCGGAGCGACCAGAGAACGAGCCCGACGACCGGGCCGGCCACCCACGACCACGAGAAGCGCCCGTAGGCGAGCTCGAGGACGCTCACGATGAGCACGAGGAGCAGCGGGCCGAGCCGGTTCACTCAACCGAAACGTTCGACCGGGAGCTCTGGATACTGCTCCCACTCAGACCACGACCCGGGGTAAAGGCGGCCCTTCCGGTCGGCGAGGTGAAGGCGATGGAGCACGACGCACGCCGTGACGCCGGAACCGCAGTAAGCGACGACCTCGCCGTCCGGGAGTTCGGGAAGCCGCGCGTTCCACGGGGCGTTCACTGCGCCGGGCACGCGTCCGGGAACCCGGTCGAGGGCGTTCGGCTCGCCGCGCCAGCGGTCGGCGAGTCGCGCGTCGACGACGACGAGGCTCTCGCGCGCCGCGGCCAGCTCCTCGCGCTCGATCGTGTCGCCCGCCCGTTCACGCACGCGAAACTCGGCCGGAGCGATCGACTCGTCGCCCGAGCTCAGCGGGCCGCGCCACGCGTCGAGGTCGAGCACCGCGCAGGCGTCGTGGCCGAAATGCCGCAGCAGCCACCACAGCCGCTCGGCCCCGCCGAGCAACCCGTAGGCGACGACGAACGACTCGTCGCCGATCCCGGCTCTCGAGGCCGACGCCGCAAAGCTCTCGGCAGACGGCAGCGGATGCCGGCCGCCGGTCCCGGCCGGCGCCGCGAGGTCACGCTCGACATCGAGGAACGATGCGCCGGGGATGTGTCCACCGAGGTAGGCCCCTCGGCCGAGCGCAGGATCGTCGAGCGACCAGCGGCAGTCGACGAAGACGTAATTCATCTGTGACAGATAACCACCTCAGCGGCGTAGGAAGGACATGAGACGCTCATTTCCACTCGTGCTCGCCGCCGCCTTCGCGGCGTTCGTCGTCGTCGCCTTCGCCGGCGTCGGCCGTCCAGAATCCGCTCACGGTGACACGGTGGCACCGAACACGGTGTCGACGACAGGCCACGGCGTCGTCACGGTCGTGCCCGACGAAGCGACCGTCACGGCAGGGGTGCACACGCAGGCCGCGTCGGCCTCGGATGCTCTGGCCCAGAACGCAAAGCTCATGAACGCCGTCATCGCAGCGCTGAAGCGGAGCGGTGGCAGCGAGCTTCAGACCCAGCAGGTTTCGCTCTATCCCCAGACCGACGAACAGGGAACGGTCACCGGCTACACCGCTGACAACTCCGTGTCGGCGAAGAGCAAGATCGCCGCCGCCGGCTCGCTGATCGACGCCGCGGTCGGGGCCGGGGCGAACACCGTCAGTGGGCCGGCGCTCGACGTCGCGGGACGGGACAAGCTCTACCTCGACGCGCTGAAGAAGGCGGTTGACGACGCACGCGCCAAGGCCGTCGCGCTCGGGGAGGCCGGGGGCTTCGGCGTCGGGCCGGTCTCGACCGTCACGGAGAGCGGCTCGGCGCCGCAGCCCGTGTTCGTTGCGCAACCGGCTGGAGGAGCGGCAAAGGACTCGACGCCGATCGAGCCAGGCACGCAGGACGTGACGGCCGACATCACCGTGACCTTCCGCATCCGGTGACGGAGACCACTCGCCGAGCCTCTGCTACGAGGTGAAGCGAAGCCGCAACGGCCGCTCGCAGCGCGCACAAACGCTGCGAGCGGCTCCCTTCCGCTCGGCGATGTGAACGGGCAGCGGCTTCTCACAGGTACACCAGAGGGGTGTTGGCCCTCGCGGCGGCGCCAACACCTTGTCGCTGTCCATGCCTACGCCGCCACGGCCGCAGAGACGCCCGCGGCCCTCTCGGCGTCGTCCTTCGGGATCGACTCGATCGTCTGGAGGATCCGCCCCGCGATCCGGTATGGATCTCCGAGCGAGCTCGGACGCCGGTCTTCGAGGTATCCCCTGTGGCCATCCGCGACGAAGCTGTGCGGGATGCGGATCGACGCGCCGCGGTTCGCGACCCCGTAGTTGAACTTGTCGATCGCCTGGGTCTCGTGAAGGCCCGTCAGCCGTAGATGGTTGTCGGCGCCGTACACGGCGATGTGCTCGTCTTTCACCTCATCGAACGCGGTCATGAGCGCTTCGAAGTACTCCTCGCCACCGACCTCGCGCAGGTGCTCGGTGGAGAAGTTCGTGTGCATCCCCGAGCCGTTCCAGTCGTGCTCGACGCCAAGGGGCTTGGGATGGAAGTTCACGTCCACGCCGTACCGCTCGCAGAGGCGCAGGAGGAGGTAGCGAGCGACCCACATCTCGTCTGCGGCTCGCCGCGAGCCCTTGCCGAAGATCTGAAACTCCCACTGCCCCTTCGCCACCTCGGCGTTCGTGCCTTCGAGATTGATCGCGGCCTCGAGGCACAGGTCGACGTGGGCATCGACGATCTCGCGGGCGATATCACCGACGTTCTTGAAGCCAACGCCGGTGTAGTACTCCCCCTGCGCCGCGGGAAACCCTTCACGCGGGAAACCGAGCGGGACGCCGTCCCGGTAGAGGAAGTACTCCTGCTCGAAGCCGAACCAGATGCCGGGATCGTCCGGAATCGTGGCACGCGTGTTCGACGGATGTGGCGTCCCGTCGGGCAGGTGCACCTCGCACAAGACGAGCAGGCCGCTGCGCCGGGCCGGGTCCGGGAAGACCGCGACGGGCTGCAGCACGCAGTCCGAGCTACGCCCTTCGGCCTGGCGCGTCGAGCTGCCGTCGAAGTTCCAGACTGGCAGTTCCTCCAGGCTCGGCTCGCCGGCGAACTCCACGATCTTCGTCTTGCTGCGGAGGTTCGGCACGGGCTCATAGCCGTCGAGCCAGATGTATTCGAGCTTGTATTTCGTCACTTCCGTTCCTCCTTTGGGCGACATTGGCGAACAAAAAAAGGGGCCCCACGGCTCCGAAGAGTCGTGAGGCCCCATTGCCTCTCCTACTGAAATGCTTCTGCGCGCACCGTCGTCGGCGCCGCACGTCCCCGAACGCTAGCGGTCCGGATGGACGCTCCGCAAGGGCTGGATCGCGAGTAACTCGCTTTGGGCGTGCTCGACCTGGAGGGTCGTGTGGTCGATTCCGAAGCCTCGGTGCAAGGCCGCCTCGAGCTCGCGGCGGATCGCGTGACAGTCTTCACCCTGGCCGACGAGCACGTGTGCCGACAGCGCGGGGAAGCCGGAGCTGATCTCCCAGACGTGCAGGTCGTGCACGTCGGCGACGCCCGCGTGCGCGCGCACGGCTGCGGCGATCTCCTCCGGCGACATGCCTTCCGGCGCTGCCTCGAGGAGCACGCGGCCGCTCGCGCGCAGGAGCGGCCAGGCCCCGAGAAGCATCGAGCAGGCGACGAAGAGCGAGGCGATCGGGTCGGCGCGGTCGAAGCCCGTCGTCAGGACGACCACGCCGGCGACGGCAGTCCCCCCGAAGGCGTAGAGGTCGGTGAGGAGGTGCCGGTAGCTTCCCTCGACGTTCAGGTTCGTCCGGTTCGCGCGCGCCACCTGCCAGAGCGCGAGCACGTTGACGACGGCGCCCGCGGCTGCTGTCGCCAGCACGAGGCCGCCGTGGACGGCAGGTGGCGCGGCGAGCCTGCGCACGCCCTCGACGCCGATCAGGAGCCCGAGGACGAGCAGCGTGACGCCGTTTGCCTGGGCGGAGAGAATCTCGGCGCGCCGGAAGCCGAACGTCATGCGCCCGCCGGCCGGTCGGAGCGCGAGCCGGGCCGCCCACACGCTCAGGCCGAGCGCGCTCGCGTCGACCAGCATGTGCGCCGCATCCGAGAGCAGCGCCAACGAGTGGGCGGCGAGCGCAACGACGACTTCCGCCGCCATGAAGGAGACGATCAGCGCCAGGGCGATCGCGAGCGGGCGGACGTTTGTGTCGGCCGACGCGGTGTGGTCGTGGTGGGAGTGGCCGTGGCTCACGACGACAAGTGTTGCGTGTTCAGCGGCTGCGGGTGAGCTCGCGCGCGAGCGCGTGAGCGCGCGCGCGCCGTCGGCTCCAGCGCGTGCCGGCAACGGCGAGGCAGGCGGCTGCGATTCCTCCGACGAAGAGCACGGGCAGGAGCAGGGCCCAGGAGCCAAGCCGGCTCGAGCCGCCTGCGCTCGAGGCGGCGTTCGCGGGGCCGAGATCGTTCGGGCCGAGCACGATCTGCGTCTTCCCCGGTGGCGCGAAGGTCGCGACCGGATACCAGGTCGTGATCCGCCACCGTCCGCCGGAGGCCTGCGCCTCGGCGCGGAATGACCAGGCTCCGAGCGAGCGCTTCGTCGGCTGGAGCAGGATGTCGAAGCCGATGTCCCCCGGGTAGGAGTAGTTCACGACGAAGCCGTGGAAGTGCGCGCCTTTCGCCGGGTAAGGCTGCACCGACGTGTTGCCGTTCAGCCATTCGCGGTACGACGTCGTCCGTGCGGAGCCGCCGACGAGATTCCACCCGGCCTTCAGATCCTTCTGCTCCACGACCGCAGGGACGAACGCATCGAGCAGCTTGCCGATCGCCTTGCGATCGGGTTTCACCTGGCGGGGATCAGCGCGCGCGATGGCAGGAAGGCCCAACGCGAGCACGGTGACGACGACAAGCAGACGGGCCATCGTAGGTTGAGACGCGCGGGCGATAGGCGAAGTTTGCGCCTTGCGTTCGCTCGGGGAGCGACCCGGGAATCCTCGCTTGCGGGGCCGAGCATTCTTCCGTATCCTTGCCCGGGCCATGTCAGGGATCTCGAACGCACCACACTGCACCTCCCGCTTCTAGCGGGAGCAGTGCGTCGTCGTTCGGTCTTCGTTTCTCGATCCCAAGGAGCATGGTGTGTCGTCGCAACAAGCAGTTGTCGTACGTGACCTCGAGAAGGTCTTCAGTCGCCGCAAGGGCCTCGTCCACCGGCGGCGCCGCTTTGCGCTGAAGGGCGTCTCGTTCGCCATGGACCGCGGCGAGTGCGTTGCGATTCTCGGCCAGAACGGCTCCGGCAAGTCGACGCTCGTCCGCCTGCTCTCCACGCTACTGCTGCCGGACGGCGGGTCGGCGCACGTGTTCGGGCACGACGTCTTCAAGGAAGCCCGCGCCGTCCGCCGTCTCGTCAACCGCGTGTCGGTCGAGGCCAGTTTCTTCAAGAAGATGAGCGCGGCCGAGAACCTCGCCTACGCGGCGCGGTTCTACGGAATGGGGCCGCGGGAGACGCACGCGAAGATCCCGGTGATCCTCGAGCGTGTCGGCTTCCCGTCGTCTCGGCGCAACGAGTCCATGGAGAACCTGTCGCGCGGCATGCAGCAGAAGGTCGCGCTTGCTCGCGCCCTACTCACCTCGCCGGTGCTGCTGCTGCTCGACGAGCCGACGACGGGTCTCGATCCGCGCTCGAAGCAGGAGGTGCAGACCTTCGTCCGCGAGATCCGGCAGCAGCACGACTCCACGATCCTGCTCTGCACACACGACATGAACGAGGCGGAGGATCTAGCCGACCGCATCGGCCTGCTCGACCGCGGCGAGCTGCTGTTCCTCGAGCCGGTGGGAGCCGTGAAGGACCGATACGGCGTCGAGACCCTGGAGGAGGCGTTCTTCGCCGCCACCGGCCGCACGTTCGAGGACGAGAAAACCGAGGAGGACGAGGAAAGGGAGGTGTTCGCCTAGCCATGGCCACCGTCGATACCACCTACAGCCGTAGGCGCGTGCTGCGCAACGAGCTGATCGGGCTCTACGGCGTCGTCGAGCGCAACCTCTACCTGACGAAGCGCTACTTCCTGTGGGACCTCGCGTTCCTGCTGTGGACGATTGCGAACACGCTGACGATCGTCTTCATCTCGCGCGGCGTCGACCTGGCTCCTGCCGCGCGCAACGAGCTCGCGACGAAGCTGCTCGTCGGCGGCGTCATCTGGGCGTTCCTCGGGATCATCTTCGAGATCGTCACGGAAACGGTCGCATGGGAGCGGTGGGAAGGGACGATCGAGTACACGTTCATGGCGCCGGTCTCACGGCCGGTGCATCTGATCGGCATGGGCGTGTACGCCGTACTCTACGGCCTCGTGCGTGCGGCGGCGGTCTTCGTTGCCGTCGTCTTGTTCATCGGCATCCATCTGCCGCACGCGAACTACGGCGCAGCGATTGCGCTGCTGGCGATCGCGTCGATCTCCTTCATCGGGGTCGGCATGATGACCGCGGTCCTGCCGTTGATCTCGCCGGAGAAAGGAACGCAACTCGGGTTTGTCGCGCAGGGACTGATGCTCGTCGTCTCGGGTGTCTACTACCCAGTCAGCGTCTTGCCGTCGTGGATGCAATGGATTGCGAAGATCTCGCCGGCGACGTATGCGCTGCGCGGCAATCGCGACCAGATCCTCCTCGGCGCGGGCCTGCGCTTCGGCGATGTGTGGCCGCTGCTCGTGATCGGTGCGCTCTCGATCCCAATCGGCCTCGTCGTGTTTCGCGCGGGCGAGCGGTACGCGAAACAACACGGGAAGTTGAAGCGGTCGGGATGATCGAGCTGCGCCCCGTCCTCTCCGCTGACGATCTGGTCGCGTGGGCCGCGCTGAAGAGCGCGGTCGTCCCGAATGAGCCCGTGATGGTCGAGCAGCTGCGCACGCAGCACGAGCCCGAGCGACGGCTCCTGCTCGCCGACCTGGACGGCGTGCTCGCGGGCTGCGGGATCGCCGATCGATCGAGCTTCGGCGGCCGTGCCTTCATCGCCGTGCGCGTGTTGCCGGAGTACCGCCGTCGAGGCGTCGCAACCGCACTCCTCCAAGCACTCGCGGGCCACGCCCGTTCGCTCGGCCTCGACGGCGTGAACGCGTTCGTCTACGCAGACGAGCCGCACTCGATCGCGTTCGCGGAGTCGCTCGGGCTCGCCGACGTCGACTACCAACTCGAGCAGGTACGCCCCGTCGGCGAGGAGCCGCCTGCGGAGATTCCCGCCGGGCTCGCGCTCGTCTCGTTCGAGACGCGGCGTGACGAGCTACTCGATGCGGCCTGGCCGGTCGCGCTTCAGGGCTACGAGGACATGCCGGTTCCCGGCGGCATCACCTACGAGAAAGAGACGTGGCTTCGTGGCGAGGCGACTCGGGCCGGCGGCTCGTTCGCGGCATTCGAGGGCGATGAGCTCGTCGGCTACGCCGGTCTCGTCGAGCATGCGAACGGCGAGACGGTGGCCGAGCACGGGCTCACCGTCGTGCGCCGCGACCGGCGCGGGAAGGGGTATGGGCGAGCCCTGAAGCTTGCCCAGCTGCACTGGGCTGCTGCGAACGGTGTCACCCAGCTTGTGACCTGGACGCAGCGCGGCAACGAGGCAATGCAAGCGCTGAACCGCAGTCTCAGCTACACCGACAGGAGCAAGGTGATCACCTACCAGGGGCCGTTGCCGTGATTGACGTCCGCGCCGTCGCGTCAGACGCAGACATCGACGTGTATCTCGACGTCCGAAACCGCGTGCACCCGCAGACGCCGATGCCGCGCGAGTGGGTGCTCGAGCAGCGGCGGAGGTCCGACAACCTCGATCTGCTTGCGGCCCTCGACGGCGTGCCGGTGGGCGTCGCAACCGTCTCGAAGTTCGGCGGCGACGCAGGAGGCGAGCTCGCGTACACGACCCTTCGCGTCCTCCGAGAGTCGCGTCGGCGCGGCGTCGGCGCGGCATTGTTCGCGGCGACGTCGGAGCATGCGCGCACGCTCGGGAAGTCGGCGACGATGACGGTGGTACGCGATGAAGACGTCGATTCACTCGCGTTCTACGGCGCCCGCGGGTTCGAGGAGCGCGGCCGGATGCAGGACGTGACGCTCGACCTTTCGCGAGCGGATGTCGTCGTCGGTTCGCCCGACGGCATCGAAATCGTCCCGGTTCTCGACGAGCACCACCGTGGCGTGTACGAGGTTGCGCTCGAAGCCGAGCCCGACATTCCCGCCGCCGCACCGCTCGTGCCGGAGGCCTTTGAGGAGTGGCAGGCGCGGCTCTTCGGCGACCTGATCCTTCGCGATCTGTCGTTCGTCGCCCTCGAGGGGGGCAGGGTGGTCGGGTACGCGATCCTCGGCCGGCACACCGTCGACACCGCCGATCACTGGATGACCGGCGTCGCTCGGTCCGCGCGTAGACGCGGCGTCGCGAGCGCCTTGAAGCGAGCGCAGATCGCCGCCGCGAAGGCAGCCGGCTGGTCCTTCCTCCGCACCCAGAACGATCTCGGGAACGCGGCGATGCGGGTCGTCAACGAAAAGCTCGGCTACGAGCGAAGGTTCGAATGGGTTCACCTCATCGGGCCGCTCGCGTCGGGCGCCGCTTTGAAACGATGAGGGTCTCAGTTACCCGAGCGGAAGTGAGCGACGACCATGGCGATGATCGAGAGCAAAGACCGTGCGACCTCTGACCCGGAGGCGCGTAAGGACGTCATCAAGCAGATGAAGAAGGAGGGCGTCGAGTACGTCCTCTTCTGGTTCACCGACATCGAGGGGCACCTGAAGAGCTTCGCGATCACGCCGTCGGAGATCGAGGGCGCGCTGAACGACGGCATGGGCTTTGACGGCTCATCGATCACCGGTTTCAACGCGATCGAGGAGTCGGACATGGTCGCGATCCCCGATCCGTCCACCTATCGCCTGATGCCGACTCGCGAGGGCGAAGCGAAGGTCGGACGGATGATCTGCGATGTCGTCAAGCCGGACGGTGTGCCCTACGAAGGAGACCCGCGTTTTGTGCTCCGTCGTGCGCTCGAGCGCATGCAGTCGCTGGGGTTCGACACGTTCAACGTCGGGCCGGAACTCGAGTACTTCCTCTTTCGCGACAACAAGTCGACGGAAACGCTCGACGAAGGCGGCTACTTCGCGATGACCGCGCTCGATGCCGCGACCGAGTTGCGCAACGAGACGATCAACGCGCTCGAGCACATGGGCATCGGCATCGAGTACCACCACCACGAAGTCGCGCCCTCTCAGCACGAGATCGATATGCGCTACTCCTCGGCGCTCGACATGGCCGACCAGACGATCACCTACCGGCTGATCGTCAAAGAGGTGGCAGCCAAGAACGGCGTGTACGCGACCTTCATGCCGAAGCCGCTCTTCGGCGAGAACGGCTCGGGAATGCACACGCACATGTCGCTCTTCAAGGACGGCCGGAACCAGTTCTTCGACGGGAACGACCAGTACAACCTGTCGCCGGTCGGCAAGCACTTCATCGCCGGCCTGCTCCGCCATGCGCGGGAGCTTGCGCCGATCTTCGCGCAGTGGGTGAACTCGTACAAGCGGCTCGTGCCGGGCTTCGAGGCGCCCGTCTACGTCGCCTGGTCGCAGCGCAACCGCTCTGCGCTCATCCGGATCCCGCTCTACAAGCCGGGCTCGGAGCAGGCGACGCGCGCCGAGATTCGCTGCCCCGATCCGGCGTGCAACCCCTACCTCACGTTCGCGACGCTCCTGCACGCGGGTCTCGAGGGGATCGAGCAGGGCTACGAGCTCGAGTTGCCCATGGAGACGAACCTGTACCACCTGACGGCGGAAGAACGTCGCGAGCAGGGAATCGTCTCGCTGCCCGAGACGCTCGGCGAGGCGATCGACGAGCTCGCAGGCTCGGAGCTGATGCGGCGCGCACTCGGCGACCACATCTTCGACGCCTTCGTGAAGCTGAAGCGCAAGGAGTGGGACGACTACCGCGTCCAGCTGACGCAGTGGGAGCTCGACCGGTATCTGGGGGTGCTCTAACGACGCCGCTAAAGGAACGTGCGGATCGACTCGCGCTCGACGCGCAGGCCAATCACCTTCGTGCCATCGTCGATCAGCTCGATCGATTCGGCGGGGACGATCCGGCGGCGGCGTGCGAAGAAGCCTGAGCGAACCGAAAGGGCATCTGGCATCTCGGGGCTCGTGCCGTACATCGGGCACTCGACCGTGCCGACCACACGGCCCCGTGCGTCTGCGACGAGGAAGCCGGCGGTGCGCCGAAGATCGATTGCGAGAGCGCTCATCGGTATGAACCTATTCTCCGTTTACGAGGAATCTCCCTCTCTTGTCGTAAACCTTTTGTTAGCCCCCCGCGGGTCGACATCGCTGATCCGGACGGACGGACGGACGGACGGACGGACGGACGGACGGACCTGGCGCTGCGGGCCACGGCCGTTGAGAGCACGGCCCTTGGTCAGACCAAGTGTGACGCGACTGCAACCTGTCCGTCCCCCGGCACGTCCGAGCTTCGGCTTGATTTC
>JBBQLT010000013.1:0-76806 GCA_038328165.1 Gaiellales bacterium | reverse complement strand
AGAGGAGCTGGCCGGTCGGGGCCCCGATCCGCCGCAAGCCGCGATCGCTGCCGGCTCTCGCCGGTCACAGAGACGCCACACTTGGTCTGACCAAGGGCCATGGCTCGAAGCGGCCCGGCCAGACGCGACAGCAGCTACCCGGCGCCGCCGCCCCGCCGCCCGCCCCGCCGCCGGCACGGCGAAGTGCCCCTGCGGGGTCAGCGGTCAGCTCTTGCCGCCCTCTGCGCTGCCCTCTGCCGTTGAAGCGACGCTCCTGATCTTCGGCGCGCTTGCAGGGCTTTCGTCAGGCTGCGGGACTAGGACTCGAACCTAGACTACCGGATTCAGAGTCCGGCGTCCTACCATTAGACGATCCCGCAGAGGGGTCGCATTGTAGCGGCGCGGCTCTCGAATCGGTCTCATAGATCGAGCTTGTACAGGGGCACCAGGCGCTTTTCGGTCCGTGTCGATATGTGCGATCACATCGACGTAGGGCTCGAGACCGGAGCCACGGAGCTTCGCCTTGAGCAGACCGTCCACCTGGTAGATCCCGGAAGAGTTGTTCATGCGGATCGAGATCTGGATCGGCTTCTCGGCTCCGTCGGAGATCTCGACCTCCTCGATCGCGGCGGCCGAGAGGGAGTGGATTCCGACTCGACCCCGCTCGAAGGCGATGCGGGAACGGCCCTGCTCCATGTCGAGCGCATCCGCGACGCGAAGAATGCCCGCCTCGAGCGTGAGCGGCTCCCCGTCAGAGCGGTGGCTGATGATTCCCTGCAACACCTCCGACACGACGACGGTCAACTCCGGCTCTTCGTAGATGCCTTGGAGCAGTTGCCGCAGCTTCGGCTCGGCGAGGAAGAGGCTGAAGTCCTCGTGACCCTTGCGGTGCACTGACATGCCGATGCAATGGGTCAGCGCAGTCAGCGCGACGACTACTTCGGAATCGTCGCGCGTCATGCCGTAGTCGGTCACCATTGCCGGCTCGACGCCGTGCTTCGTCAGTTGGCGCAGGAGCTTCAGGGCGATGTTCGTGACGATCTGGATATGCACCCAGGAGTGGTCGTTGATCTCCATCCGCGCCACGGCGTTGACGTTCGCGACGTGCCACCACGCCTTGAGCTGGTCGTCGTGGTTGACGCGGTCGATGACCGTGCGAAGCTTCCGATCGCCCCGCACGGGAACGCGAATGCGCATCTGTGTGATCGCTTGCGACGGCGTAAGGCGGGTCTCGCGCTCGGCCTCGTCCGAGGCCGGCTGCGTGATTCGCTTTTGAGTTTCGGGGTCGACCTCCACCCCGAGAGGCTACTCCGACTGCCGTACTTGCGAAGATGTCGGCGGTGACGGTCGCCCCGATACAGCTGCGCCCGCTGGGGATCGGGGAGGTCCTCGATGTTGCGTTGAAGATCGTCTGGCGAAACGCCGGCACACTCGTTCGCGTCGTCGTCTTCGTCGTCTTGCCGGTGCAGATCGTCCTCGCGTTGCTCGCGCTCTCCGTGCGACCGGACTCGCTGAGCTCCGGCACCTCGTTCACCGTCCAGTCGCAGCCCGGCCAGGCCCCGGTCCTGACCTCATCCGACGTGAAGGCGTTCGTCGGCTACGGATTGGCGGTCGTCGTCCTGAGCCTCCTCTCGTCGACGCTCGCCTCGGCGGCGTGCTTTCGTGCGATCGCGAGCGCATATCTCGGCGAGAAGACCGACTGGAGATCGTCCCTCGGCTACGCGCTGCGCCACCTGCACTCGGTCATCCTCGTCACGGTGCTCGCAGCCCTCGCGGCCGGGTTCGGTGCGCTCCTGTGCGTTCTGCCCGGCATCTACTGGGGAATTGCGTTTTCGCTCGCAGTGCCCGTGCTGCTGACCGAGGGGAAACGTGGTCGCAAAGCGCTTGGCCGGTCGAAGTCGCTCGTCAAGAACTATTGGTGGCGCGTCGCCGGGATCGTCTTCCTCGGCTACCTCCTGTCGGCGATCCTCTCCGGAGCGATCCAGGGCGCTGTCGTCGGGCTGACGTCGGTGGGAAGCGGCGACTCGTCGTTCACCGGGGTCGTCGTGAGCGTCGTCGCGGGAACAGGGAGCAAGCTCGTCACGACGCCATTCGTTGCAGCCTTTGTCATCGTCGTCTATTTCGATCTTCGTGTCCGCAAGGAGGCGTTCGACCTGCAGTTGCTCGCGGAGCGGATCGGCGTCGAGCCCCCCGAGGGCGCGCTCCTCCAGCAGCCCGCGCCGGTCGGGCCGTTCGAGCTTTCCGGCGACCAGCCGCCCTTCTGGCCGCCGCCACCAGGCTGGAAGCCTCGCGGCGGCCTCGACGAGTGAGACGCGCCCTTGCGGTGACGGCGGGCGTCCTCGTCTTCGTCGGCCCCGCCTCGGCTGCGACGAGCGGACAGGTTCGCCGACTCGCCGCAGAAGCCCGGACGGATCCCGCCGCGCTCGGGAGGTTGCGCTCGATCACCGCCGTCGACGGCCGGCGCGTCGACCTCCGACGGGCGCTTCGGACCTCTTCGCGGCGCGAGCTCGGGGCGCGCCTCGAGGCGCTTGCCTCCGGGCCGCCCGCCGAGCCTGCGTTCCCTGCGACTGCCGAAGCACACCGCATCCTGGGCCAGGGTCGCTTTCATGGCAGTCGTGTCCCGCGACCCTTTCACGGCGCCCTCGTCTGGCTCGGCCAGCGATTCGCTCCGGTCACACGCGCGTTTCACTGGCTTGCGCGACGCATTCCGGGCGGTTCGTCGGCACTGTGGATCCTGCTCGCCGGGATCGTCGTTCTCTGTAGCACTGCGGTCGCGGCGCGAACGGCAGAGCGGCGCGGGGCGAGCCAGATCGCGCGCGGTGAGCTCGCGCACGACGGCGGGGCGGTCGATCCGCGTCAGCTCGAGCGCGAGGCCGACAAGGCCGAGGCGGAGGGCGACGCGGCGACCGCGTTGCGGCTGCGCTTTCGAGCTGGGCTCCTGCGGCTCGGCCGCGCGCGGGTCGTTCCGCTGCGCGACTCGTTGACGAGTGGCGAGGCGCGCCGGCTCGTGCGGCTCGACGACTTCGACGACCTCGCCTGGACGCATGACGAGGTCGTCTACGGCGGGCGTTCCGCCCGGCTTGAGGATGCGGTCGACGCACGCGAGCGCTGGCTCACCGTACTGCAGGAGAAAGGTGTCCGGGCTTGACGCGCGGCTGGAGGATTGCGCTCGGTGTCCTCGCCGGCATCGTCGGCCTGAACGTCGCGTTGGCTGCGCTCCGTGCGGTGACCGGCGGAAGCCCCGGCGGGCCAACCTCGTCGTCGTACGCAACGGCAGGAGAGGGCGCTGCCGCTTTCGCATCGCTCCTCGAGCGCGCCGGTCACGACGTCGTCCGCGAGCGCGTGACGCCGCAGCACGTGGCTCTCGATCCACGGGACACCGTCGTCGTCCTGGATGCGCCCGACGTCCTGCCGGCCGATGCGGACGCCTTGCGGCAGTTTCTCGTGCTCGGCGGCCGGCTGCTCGCAGCACCGGATGGAGCAGCCTGGCTTCGGCGAGTCGTCGCGACGCCTCCCGTCTGGAGCTCGCGCTCCGTACGGCGCGCCGTGGCAATCGCCCCAGTCGCCGAGCTCCGAGATGTACGCAGGATCGAGCTGGCGGGAGACGGCGCGTGGGTTTCCGCGGGCGGCGCGATCGCTGCGCTCGGAAACGCCGAGGCAAGCGTCCTCGCGGTGGCGCCCGTCGGGTCGGGCCGCGCGCTTCTGCTCGCCGACTCGTCGCCGTTCCAGAACGGGTACCTCGACCGGGCCGACAACGCCCGTCTTGCAACCGCGCTCGCGGGTGCTCCGTCTCGACGCGTCCTGTTCTTCGAGAGCTACCACGGCTACGGGCGGGGAACGGGCCTCGGCGCGATCCCACCCCAATGGCGGGTCGCGATCCTGCTTGCCTGCCTCGCCGGGCTCGTGTTCATGCTGGCGCGCATTCGCCGGCTCGGCCCGCCTGAGCTCGCCTCGCGGCCCTTTGCGCCCGCCCGCCGCGAATACATCGATGCGCTGGCCGCCACGCTCGCGCGGACGCGTGATCGGGGCGCGGCGCTCGCCCCGGTTCGCCGGGAGATTCGTGATCGCATCACTCGGCGAGCGGGGCAGCGCCCGGATGCTCCCGACGCTGACGTCGGCGCCGCTGCAGCTCGCTTCGGCCTTGCGAAGGACGAGGTCGACGCCTTCTTGAGGTCCGAGCCGCCGTTCGACGAGCTTGCGATCGGACGTGCACTTGCCCGCACCGCTACGGAGAGGAGACAACTGTGAGAGATCTGAGAGACCTCGTTGTGTCCGAGATTTCGAAGGTCGTCGTCGGTCAGGATGAGATTGCGACGAAGATCCTCGCTGCACTTCTCCTCGGCGGCCACGTGCTGCTCGAAGGGCCACCGGGTGTCGCGAAGACGCTTCTCGCCAACGCGACAGCCCGGGCCCTCGGCTTGCCGTTCAGGCGCGTCCAGTTCACGCCCGACATGTTGCCGTCGGACGTGACGGGGACGATGACGCTCCGCACCGGCGAGCTCGTGTTCCGTCCGGGGCCCGTGTTCACGCATGTTCTTCTCGCCGACGAGATCAACCGGACTCCTCCGAAGACCCAGGCCGCCCTGCTCGAGGCGATGCAGGAAGGCCACGTCACGATCGAGGGCGAGCCGCGTCCGCTGCCCGATCCGTTCCTCGTCGTCGCCACGCAGAACCCGATCGAGTACGAGGGGACGTATCCACTGCCCGAGGCGCAGATCGATCGTTTCCTCATGAAGCTCGACATCGGCTATCCGGACGAGGCGACCGAGCGCGACATCCTGATGCTCCGCCATCGCGGTGTCGCGCCCGCGACGCTTGCCGACGTGCAACCTGTCGTCGATCTCGAGGCTCTGCGCCAGGTTCGCTACGAAGTCGACAGCACCGGTGTGACCGACGAAGTGCTCGGATACGTGTCGTCGATCGTGCGTGCGACGCGCGAGCTGCCGAGTGTCGAGCTCGGAGCGAGCCCGCGCGCGGGCGTGCACCTGCTCGCTGCCGCCAAGGCGTTCGCGCGAATGGACGACCGTGGCTTCGTCACTCCCGACGACGTGGCGTCCGTCGCGCGGGACGTGCTTCGCCATCGTCTGATCCTGCGCCCCGAGGCTGAGCTCGAGCGCTTCCGGCCCGACGACGCGATCACCGCCGTCCTCGAGTCGGTGCCCGTGCCACGATGAGCCCGACCGGTCGCGCCGCATTCTCGCTGGGGTTGATTGCTCTCGCCGCGGTCGCGCTGCCCTGGTGGGCAGCAACCATCCTCGTGCTCGCGCTCGCAGGCGCAACCCTCGCCGACGCGCTCGTCGCGCGCCGGCCCGTCGACCTTTCCCGCTCCATGCCCTCGATCCTTGCGCGAGGAGTGCCGGCGCAGCTGCGCTTCGACGTTGCTCCGGTGCCGGGTCGCATTCGCGTGAGGCAGGCGACCGCGCCGGATCTGGTCCTCGGCGAGCAGGAGGGCGAGGCGACGTTCGGCACGACGATCACTGCGCGCAGGCGCGGGAGGCACCTGCTGCCTGCGCCCGCCGCCCGGAGCGTGGGGCCGCTCGGATTGGCCGCCTGGTACCGCCGCGCCGGCGTGGAGGAGGAGGTGCTCGTCTACCCCGACCTGCCGACCGCGCAGCGGCTCGCGACGGCGGTTCGACGAGGACGGTTTCGACACGAGGGGCGCGCGCGTGGGCCACTCGGGCTGGGGACGGAGTTCGAGTCGATCCGCGACTACGAGCCCGACGACGACGTGCGCCAGGTGAACTGGCGGGCGACTCAGCGCGTCGGGCGTCCGATGTCCAATCAGTATCGGGTCGATACCGACCGCGACGTCATCTGCCTCGTCGATTGCGGTCGGTTGATGGCGGCACCACTCCATGACAGGACACGACTCGATGCGGCCGTCGACGCGGCGGCTGCGATCGGAGCGGTGGCCGACGTCCTCGCAGATCGCTGCGGCGCGATCGCCTTCGACTCGCGCGTGTCGCGAGACATTGCGCCTCGGCGTGCAGGTGGACGCGCGGTCGTCCAGGCCCTCTTCGATCTCGAGCCCGTCCCGGTTGAAAGCGACTACCTCGCGGCGTTCGCGAGGCTTGCGGAGCGCAAGCGTGCGTGGGTGATCCTGTTCACCGACCTGCTGGAGGTGACAGCCGCGCGTCCCCTGCTCGACGCGCTGCCGACGCTCGCGCGACGCCACGTCGTCGCAGTCGCATCGGCAGTCGATCCCGATATCGAAGAGATTCTCTCCGGGTCACCACGTGATCGCATCGACGTCTATCGCGCCGCTGTCGCGCTCGACGCCGGTCGCGCCCGCGGGCGTGTCGTCTCCGAGTTGCGGCGCCGGGGAATCGACGTGGTGGACGCATCGCCCGACGGCCTTGCGCCCGCGTGCGTCAGGGCCTACCTCAGGGCGAAGGTCCGGGCGCGCGTGTAGCGCGGCCCGCGAATACGACCAGCGCCCAGTAGACGGTCGCCACTCCGAACCCGACGCCGATCACGGTGGGGAGGCCGCTACCCGTGGGGGTGAGGAACCCCTCGATCAGCCCAGCGACCACGAGCCAGGGAGCCGTTCCGAGCACGACCCTTGATCGCTTCGCGCGCCTCGCGGCCGAGGGCCGTCGCGCGCGTGTCGCGCCCGGGCTCGATCAGCGCCCAGCCCATTCGCATCCCGGCGGCGCTCGCGACGACGATGCATGAGAGCTCGAGAACGCCGTGCGCCGTCACGAGCTCGAAGAACACCCGGCCGTTGCCGCTGCCAATCGCGAGTCCGCCGACGACGCCGAGCATGACACCGTTGACGAGCAGCAGGATGACGGTGCCGATTCCGGCGGTGATGCCCGCGGCGAACGAGAGCAGCGTCACGCGGATGTTGTTCGTGAAGATCTGCCCGGAGAGCGCGCTGCGTTCCGAGGGTGGGAGACGTAGATCGGCGCCATGCGGCCGGTGTTGGGTGACCGATCGGTACGCCCCCGGCACGAGCCCCGAGGCAGCGCCCGGGTCATGATCGGCCCAGACGGCGCTCACGCCGGCGGAGCCGAACATGAGAAGGGCTGCGATCGCGAGTTGCAGGCGCCGTGCACGAACCGCCCGCCAGTAGTCGCGGGCGAGAAATGCACGAAGCGACTCGCGCCTGGTCGGCGCGTCATACACGAGATGCCGGGCCCGTGACACCCGCGCTTCGAGCGCCGCGGTGACGGGATCGCCGGGAAAGCGGCTGCGTGCGAGCGCGAGGTCGGCTGCCGAGGCACGATACAGCTCGCCGAGGCGCCGCACGCCCGCGGCGCCCAACCTCTCGGGGCGCTTGCCCGCAACGCGAAGGAGCTCGTCGAGCTCCGCCCACGAGGCGCCGCGGTCGCCTCTGAAACGATCTAAGTTCACGAGGTGGAGTACGACGATGTCTTGACCATCTCGACCCCGGAGGGGATCGAGATGCAACTGACCCTGGCTGGTCCGGCGTCGAGGTTCGTTTCGGCCATCGTCGACATTCTCATCCAACTGGTCCTGCTCGTGTGCGTCGCGGTCGCTCTTGGCACCGCGGGGGAGAGCGGCCTCGGCGGCGGCGGCGTGGCCGTGCTGGCCTGGTTCGTGATCAGCTTCGCGGTCATTACCTTCTACGACGTCTTCTTCGAGGTATTTCGGTCGGGGCGAACGCCCGGGAAGCAGTTGAACGGGTTGCGCGTGGTCAGGGTAGAGGGGCACCCCGTGGGGTTCGTCACGAGCGCCGTTCGGAATCTGATGCGGCCAATCGACTTCTTGCCGAGTGCCTATCTGCTCGGCGCTGCCGTGATCCTCACCACGCGGAGAAACCAGCGGCTTGGTGATATCGCCGCGGGCACTGTCGTCGTGCGCGAGCGGAGGGCCACGGTGCAGCCGCCGGCCACCTGGGGACCGGTCTCGTCGCCGCGACCCGAGGTCGCATCGCCATACGCGACCTGGGACACGAGCCGCGTGACGCAGGAGGAGCTCTCTGCCGTTCGCCAGTTTCTCGATCGACGTCACGGGGTCGAGGGTCACGCGCGAACGCAACTCGCCGTGACGCTCGCCGAGCGTTTGCGCCCAAAAGTCGGCGGCGCGCCTACGAATCTCCGTGGCGAGCAGTTCCTTCTGGCGCTCGTCGACGCAAAAGACCGTCGAACGTCCTGACCGAGCCCAGGCGCCGTCCTCCGAGGCCAGGCCGCGTCGAGACATGACCCTTGGTCAGACCAAGTTCGGCGGAAGTGTCACAAACGCTCAGCAATTGGCTCCAAACCTGGCGGCGGTCGGGTTGCTGACGTTGCGGAAGTGTGACTCGGAGCGCGTTATGTTGGCCCTTCCCTCCGTCCGACTGGGACGACCTGGTCTGACGGGTCGACTAGGCTCGGCGGGCATGCCCGACTTCGAGGCGCGTCAACTGCGACCGGTGGGGGCGGCGATGCTTGCCGGCGCTCTTTCACTCCCCGCCCTGCCGGGCCACCCCGGCGTCGTGTGCCCGCTTCGGGCGCTGACCGGCGTGCCGTGCCCCCTGTGCGGGATGACGACGAGCGCCGTCGACTCGGTGCACGGCGACCTGCGCGGCGCGCTCGCCGCAAGCCCCGCCGGGCTCGCAGCAGTCGTGCTCGCCGCTGCCCTCCTTATTGTTCGGCCGAAGCGGGTCGTCGTCCCGTGGGTCGTCGTGTTGGCGTCGCTTGCAGGAACGTGGCTCTATGAGTTGCACCGTTTCGGGTTCGTCTAGGAAGGTTCATCGAGACCACCAAGGAGGCACGTATGTCACGTCCGTCCGGCCCACGCGCCGGGTTCTGGCGCCGCTTTGCGGCCGCATTCGTCGACGGGATCTTGATCGGGATCGTCAACTTCGTCTTGCGCGCGATTCTCGGCACCAGCGGGGGTTCGGGCATCGGCCTGCTCGTGTCGCTTGCGTACTTCACCTACTTCGAGGGCGGGCCGACCGGGCAGACGTTCGGAAAGAAGGCGCTCGGCATCCGGGTCATCGACTTCGGCGGCGGAGGTTCGATCGGGTACGGACGCGCGTTCATCCGCTGGATCGGCCGCTTCGTGTCTGCCATCGTGTTCCTCCTCGGCTACTTGTGGATGCTGTGGGACTCCGAGCGCCAGACCTGGCACGACAAGTTCGCGAACGCCGTCGTCGTACCGGTATCCGACCATCCGACGTCGGCGTGAGCAGTCTCGAACCGGGCTACGCGGCGTCCGCAGACCAGTCGCCGTACAGCGAGGTGTAGAGGCCTCGGGCAGCGAGCAACTCGTCGTGCGTTCCCTGCTCGACGAGTTGCCCCTGCTCGAGGACGACGATCCGGTCGGCATCGCGGATCGTCGAGAGTCGATGGGCGATGATGAACGCGGTGCGGCCCCGCAGCAGCCGCCGCAGCGCGTGTTCAATCTTGCGTTCGGTGCCGATGTCGACCGAGCTCGTTGCCTCGTCGAGAATGAGGATCCGCGGGTCGGCGAGTAATGCTCGCGCAAATGCGATCAGCTGTCGCTGGCCGAGGGACAGCCGCGAGCCGCGCTCGCCGAGCTGCGTGTCATAGCCGTTCTCGAGCGTGTCGATGAACTCGTCGGCGCCGACTGCGCGCGCTGCGCCGATGACCTCCTGACGGCCGGCCGCAGGACGGCCGAACGCGATGTTGTCGGCGACGGTGCCGGCGAAGAGAAAGCCCTCCTGGGGCACGATGCCGAGCTGGCCGCGGATCGAGAGCTGCGCGGCGTCGCGTAGATCGGTTCCGTCGATCGTGATTCGCCCGCCGGTCGGGTCGTAGAAGCGCGCGAGCAGCTTCGCGATCGTCGACTTGCCGGCGCCCGTATGCCCGACGAGCGCGATCGTCGTGCCTGCCGGCACGACAAGGTCGATTCCGTGCAGTACCTCCGCGCCGCGACCATACGAGAAGTGCACGTCCTCGAAGGTGACGTGCCCTGCGATGCGCCCGAGAGCGAGCGCGCCGGGTGCGTCCTCGACCTCGGGCTCCTCGTCGAGGAGGTCGGTGATCTTGTCGAGCGCCGCGACCGCCGAGAGGAAGGTGTTGTAGAGCTGCGAGAGCTGCTGGACCGGATCGAAGAAGTTCGAGAGGTAGCCGAGGAACGCGACCAGTGTCCCGATCGAAACGTGGCCGTGGTAGACGAGCCAGCCGCCGTACCCGAGGACGACGGCGGTCGCGGCCGAGGACAGGAAGTCGACGAACGGGAAGTAGAGCCCGCTGAGCGTGACCGTCTGCAGGTTCGCGATTCGGTAAGCGTCGCTGACGTCGCGGAAGTTCTCGCGGGCTGCTTGCTCGCGCGTGAACGATTGGAGGACGCGCATCCCGGCGATGTCTTCCGCGAGCGTCGCCGTCACCGCACCGAGCGTCTCGCGAACAGTTCGGTAGGCGCGACCGGACCGCTTCCGAAACCAGACCGTGGCGAAGCCCATTGCAGGCATCACCGTCATCGTCGCGAGTGCGAGGCGCCAATCCAGGAAAAAGAGGATCACGGCCGTGCCGACAAGAGTGAGGGTGTTCTGCACGAGCGACGTGACACCGTCCGTGACGAGCTGGTCGAGTGCCTCGACGTCGTTCGTGAGCCTGCTGATGATCACTCCCGCACGGTTGCGCTCGTAGAAGCCGAGCGAGAGACGCTGCAGGTGGCGAAAGAGCTGGCGGCGCAGATCCGCGAGCATCCGCTCGCCGGTCCAGCCGGTGAAGTAGGTCTGCGCGTACGTGAACACGATGCCGAGAACGCCGGCTGCCACAAACGCTGCTACGAGCCATCCGAGCTTCGAGGTGTGGCCGTGCCGCACCTCGTCGACGGTGCGGCCGACGAGGTACGGAGGCGCGAGCGCGACTGCGGTCGCCCCGAGCAGCGACAGAACGGCAAGTGCGGTACGCAGCTTGTACGGTCGAGCGAGTCGGGAGAGCGCAGCCAGCCGACGCTTCGTTTTCGCCCACGACCAATCTTCGACTTGAGGGCGACCTCCGCGCATGAGGTGCGCGCCCGGCTGGTGCACGCGCATTACGCGACCTCCTCTGTCAACCCGCGGTCCAGGTGCCCGTGCTCGTAAATCTCGCGATACACATTGTTCGCCTCGATGAGGTCGTGGTGTGTGCCGCGCGCGGCGATGCGGCCATCCTCGAGCACGACGATCTCATCGGCGAGCGCGATCGTCGAGAGCCGGTGAGCGATGATGATGGTGGTGCGGCCGCGCATTGCTTCCCGCAGTCCCTCGCGGATCTTGGCCTCGGTTGTTGCATCGACCGACGCGGTCGCGTCGTCGAGAATCAGCACGCGCGGGTCGACGAGGAGGGCACGCGCGATCGCGACGCGCTGTCGCTGACCGCCCGAAAGCGTGATCCCGCGCTCGCCGATCACCGTCTCATAGCCCTCCGGCAATGCCTCGACGAACTCGTGGGCCTGCGCGAGCCGCGCCGCGCGCTCGACCTCGTCGTCTCGAGCGCCCGGGCGTCCGAACGCGATGTTCTCGCGGACCGTCGCTGAGAAGAGGAACGGATCCTGTGCGATCACCCCGATCTCCCGACGAAGTGAGGTCAGCGTCAGCTCGCGGACGTCGTAGCCGTCGATCGAGACGGAGCCCGCCTGGACGTCGTAGAAGCGCGGCACGAGCGCGGCGAGGGTGGTCTTCCCCGAGCCGGTATGGCCGATCAACGCGACGATGCGCCCCGCCGTCAGCTCGAGGTCGAGGTCGTGGAGCACCGGACGCCCGGGGTCGTAGCCGAACGTCACCCGCTCGAACGTCACGAGCCCGGGGCCAAAGGGCAGATCGTGCGCGGCAGGCTGATCGCGAATGTCCTCGGGCTCGTCAATCACCTGGAAGATGCGCTCGCCGGATGCCGTCGCGCGCTGAGCCTGCCCGATCCACATTCCGAGCTGGCGGAGCGGCAGCACGAGCAGCGCGAGGAAGAGATTGAAGACCACGAAATCGCCGAGGGCAAGGGAGCCGTGCGCGACCATGCGACCCCCCGCGAGCAGAATGGCTCCCTGGGCGAGCAACGGGAGGAAGCCGAGGAGCGGCACGTAGAACGCGCGCTGTCGGTTCGCCTTCACGCTCAGGTCGAAGACCTCCTCGGAGCTATGTCTGAACTTCGCCTCCTCTGCGTGCTCCTGCGCGAACGCCTTCACGACATGCACGCCGACGATGTTCTCCTCGGCGACGGTGGCGACGTCCGCCATCTTCTGCTGCACGTCGCGCAGAAGCGGATGCGAGACGTGGCTGTAGCGATAGGCGACCACAACGAGTACGGGTGCGATCGCAATCGTGATCAGGGCGAGCTTCCAGGAGATGAGGAAGATGACGATCCCGACCCCGACGATCGTAAACAGATGCTGGAAGAAGAAGATCAGGCCGTAACCCAGAAAGAATCGAACGCCTTGCAGGTCGACCGTCGCTCGACTCATCAACTGGCCGGTTTGATGACGGTCGTAGAAGCCGAACGACAGCCGAACGAGCTTCGCGTAGATCGCCGTGCGCATGTCCATCTCGACGAGCAGCGCCTGCTTGCCCGCGATCAACCGGCGTCCGCTCATCATCACCGCGCGCGCCAGGCCAAGCGCGACGACAAGCCCGACGAGTAAGGGGAGCCGGTTCAACGCGTTGTGGCGGAGCGCGTTGACGACACTCCGGGTCAGCAGGATCGCCCCGAGAGCCGCGCCCTGCGAGCCGATCGCGAGGACGACCGAAACGAGCATCGATGACTTGTAGGGCTTGAGGAAACCGACGAGACGCAGGAACGTCCCGCGATTTCTCTGCGCTTGCTGCTGCGTCTGCACTGGAGATTGAGGGTACCGCGCAGATAACGAGGGTCAGAGCAGTGCGAGCTCTGCGTGGATCAGCGCGACAGCCTCGGCCACGCGCGCGCGGTTTCCCGGCACGTTCAGCCAGCTGCTCGCACCGGAGGGGTGCGGGAGGGGGATCGCCACGGCGTCACCGAGCGCGTAGCGACGGCCGACGGATTCGCCGACGGTTCGCGTGCCGAGCAGACGGCGGGCGGCGAGACCACCGACGGTGACGACGAGCTGCGGACGAAGCAACGCGAGCTCGCGCTCGCGCCAGAAGTCGCAGAGACGCTGCTCGGTCGGAGTGGGCGTTCGGTCTCCGCGACCTGACGGCGCTCGACCCGGGTCGCAGCGCGTCACCGACGCGCAGTAGAAGATCGCATAGAACGCGTCCTCGTCCATCTCCAACCAGCCGCGCAGAGTTCGACCCGCGCGGCCGCGCCAGGGCCGTCGCTCCTGGCCCTCGATGATGCCCGGGGCCTGGCCGAACAGGTAGGCAGGCTGGCCTTCACCGGGCGCGGTCACCGGCGGCGACTCGAGCGGGAAGCCTGCCGCTACGCAGGCACGGCAGGCGCGCTGGTCGTGCTTCAGCGACGCGAGCGAGCGGTAGGTGCGGCGGCGGCGGGTCACCGGGCCGCACGCACGATGACGAACCAGCGACCCTCGTGCAGCACGTCACCACCCCCGAGCTCGGACGCAAGCTCGGCGCCGGTGAACCAGCGCTTGTAGACCTGCCAGCGCGTCGCGTCGTTCAGCATCCGCTCCTGGACACCGTCCTCGAGGGGGCCCTGCGCTCGGGATGAGTCCACGATCACGAGCTCATCGGCGACGCGTCGTGCCTCGGCCAGGAATCGGTCGCTCTCGGCTTCGCGGAGGTGGCCGTAGAAATGCCCGGTCACGATTCGCGAGAAGCTTCGATTCGGAAACGGCAGCGCCAGCCCGTCGCCCTGGACGAACGTCGCGTGGGAAGCCTGGCCAACCGCCTCGCGCAGCATTCGCGCGCTCTGATCGAGTCCGACGACCTCCCCGCGAAGATGCCGGGTGAGGAAGCCGGTGCCACAGGCGACGTCGAGCGTCCGGGCGGGTGGCAGCGATCCGAGCGTCGCGGTCACCGCTGCGAGCTCGGCATCCCAGCCGGGGCGAGCCCGATCCGCGAAGAGCCCTCGGCCGAGGTACCAGTCGTCGTACTCCGGGGCCCGCGTGTCGTAGTACGTCTTCACGTCACCCCTAGAGTACGGTCGTGCCGCCGCTCGAGACCGTTCCCAACTTCAGCGAGGGCCGCGATGTGGTCATCGTCGAGGCGATCGGGCGGGCGCTCGCTCGGCACGCGCGGCTCCTCGACGTGCATGCTGACGCCGACCACAATCGCTCGGTCTTCACGGTCGTCGGCTCGGAGGACGAGCTCGCCGACTCGCTGCTCGCCGGGATCGCCGTCGCGATCGAGCGCATCGACCTGCGCGCGCACGAAGGAGCGCATCCACGTGTCGGTGCCGCCGACGTCGTTCCGCTGATCCCGATCGTCCCGGACGACATGACCCGCGCGCGCGAGGCGGCGCAGGCGATCGGCTCGCGGATCGCAGCCGAGCTTGGGCTACCTGTTTTCGTCTACGCGCCGCCCGAGCGCGGGCCGGCTTTTTACCGTCGCGGGGGGACCGCGGGTCTCCAGCAACGCCTCGACGAAGGTGATCTGGTTCCGGACTTCGGCCCTGCCGAATTGCACCCGAGAGCCGGCGGCGTGATCCTTGGCGCGCGCCGGCCGCTGATCGCCTTCAACGTCAATCTCGACGGGCCACCAGCTGTCGCGAAAGAGATCGCTGCGCTCGTTCGCGAGCAGGGAGGTGGCTTCCCGGGGGTGCGGGCGCTCGGGCTCGATCTTCCCCGTGCGGGAGTCGTTCAGGTGTCGATGAACGTCGAGGACTGGGAAGCATCGGCGCTGCACGAGATCGTCGCTCGGGTGGAGGCGGAGGCCGCTGCGCGTGGCGCTCGCGTGCTTGGAGCGGAGCTCGTGGGGCTGATGCCCGCCGGTGCGGCGGCGGCAGCCGCCGGGGCGATGCTGCGGATCGATGGTTTCGAACCGAGTCGCTTGCTCGAGCTCAGGCTGCTCGACGACGCGTAGCGAGCGCGGCGCAGGCGAGCGCGACGAGACCGACCAGGGGCACCACCAGTGCCGACGCGCCGAAGACGATCCTTGCGCCGACGAACGCAAAGAGTGGCGAGACGAGCAGGAGGCCGGTTGCGTGCGCTCCTCGATGGGTGAGCGAGATCACGCCTAGCACTCGTCCGAGCACCGCGTCGGGAACGTCTTCCTGGGCGGCCGAGTTGATCAGGACCACCGACGAGCTCTGGCCGATCGCTGCGAAGAACGCGCCGGCGACGGCGAGCGGAAGAGAGTGAGCGAGCGCGACCAACCCGTAACCGGGAAGGTACATCGCCCAAGCAAGGAGGCTCGCGCGCGCTTTGCGATGGATCGCGAGGCGCGCGAGCAACGCGCCGCTCACGATCGCACCTGCGGCGTACCCCGTCATCACGACTGCGAAGCCGCCCGCGCCGTGATGGAGCCCGTCGCGGACAAGAGTGGGAATGCCACCGATCCACGAACCGGCGGTGATCGTCACTGCGACACCGAGCGCGATCACCGACGCGGCGAGGGCCGGGAACGGCCCAAGCGCCGTCAGCCCCTCCCGGATCCGCGGTCGTGCGGCATGTGAATCGTGTGCGTCCGCCCGGCGGATCTGCGCGATCAGCGCGGCCGAGAGGAAGAAGGACGCGGCATTGGCTGCAAAGAAGACGCTGAGCGGCATGAAGGTGAGCAGGGCTGCTGCGACGGCCCAGCCGCCGATCGAGAGCGTTTGCGCCGTTGCTTGCACAAGCGCGTTCGCCTGCTGAACGTTGGCGCGCTCGACGAGCGCGGGCACGGTCGCTCCGTACGCGGGCGCAAAGTAACTCGTGGCTGCTTCGAGGATGAACGCCGCGACTACGAGGCCCCACAGCGGAAGCGAGCCCGTCAGTCCTGCCGCGGCCACCGGCACCAAGACGATTCCGCGTACGAGGTCCGCGTTGACCATCAAACGCTTCCTGCTCCAGCGGTCAGCCGCGACACCGCCGTGTAGCCCGAACACGATCGCGGGAATGCTGTCTGCAAGGCGAACGGCAACGACGCCGAGCGGCCCGCCTGCGTCGAAGGCGAACCACATCAGGGCGATGTAGTGAAGCGAGTCGCCGAGCTCGCTCGCAACGACCGCGAGGTACAGCCGTCGGAAATCGGGACGGCGGAGGAGATGCAGAGCGCGCGCCGGTGGCTCGGTGGGGCCAGGCTCGAGCTCGCGCGGGACGTCAAGGACCGGATCTGCCATCGAGACTCTGAAAGTGAGTCTGCCGAAGCGAGCCTCTACACTCGCGCTGTGACCGCAACCGGTGCGCTGACGGGCGACGACCTCTCCCTCGAGGACGTCTGGGCGGTCGCCGTCGAGCGGCGGCCGGCCGCGCCCCTCTCGGATGGCGCACGGGAGCAGATGCGCGCTGCCCGCAGGGTTGTCGAGCGGGCAGCACACGGCACGCGCGAGCACACCTATGGCGTGAACACCGGCTTCGGCCGATTCGTTTCGAAGCAGATTCCCGAGGAGCTGACCGAAGAGCTGCAGGTCCGCCTCCTTCGCTCGCATGCCTGCGGCGTCGGGGAGCCGTATCCGGACCCCGTCGTTCGTGCCGCGATGCTCCTCCGCGCGAATGCACTGGCGAAAGGAAACTCCGGAGCCCGGATCGAGACGGTAGAGCTACTGCTTGAGTGCCTCAATCGCGATCTGCTGCCGTTCGTCCCGGCGCGCGGCTCGGTTGGCGCCTCCGGTGATCTTGCGCCCCTCGCGCACCTCGCGCTGCCACTCATTGGCGAGGGCCGCGCATGGGTGGACGGTGAGCTGCTCGACGGCAGCGTGGCTCTCGCTCGTGTCGGTCTCGAGCCCGTGCGGTTGCGCGCGAAGGAGGGACTGTCGTTGATCAACGGAACGCAGTTCATGGCTGCACAGGCGACGCTCGAGCTCGTCCGCGCCCGCCGACTCGCCCGGGTTGCCGATTGCGCGTGCGCGTTGTCGCTCGAGGCGCTTCAGGGATCTCGCAACTCGTTCATCCCGCAGGTCCATGCGTTGCGCCCGTTGCGCGGGCAGGCGGCATCTGCTCGCAACGTTATCCGGCTGCTGGCGGACTCGGCGATCATCGAAGCGCACCGCTGGTGCGACAAGGTGCAGGACGCCTATTCGCTGCGCTGCGCACCTCAGGTGCACGGCGCGTCGCGCGACCTGCTCGATTACGTCGAGTACACCGTTACGGTCGAACTGAACGCAGCGACCGACAATCCGCTCGTTCTCGTCGACGAGGACATGCTCGTGTCGGCGGGAAACTTCCACGGTCAGCCACTGGCATTCGCGCTCGATGCCCTCGCAATGGCGGTGTCGGAGCTCGCGAGCATCTCGGAGCGGCGGCTCGAGCGCCTCGTCAATCCGAATCTGAGCGACGGGCTGCCTGCCTTTCTGACCACGGACGGCGGCCTGAACTCGGGCTTCATGATCCCGCAGTACGTCTCCGCCGCGCTCGTGTCCGAGAACAAATCTCTCTGTCACCCCGCGTCGGTCGACTCGATTCCGACGAGTGCGGGCCAGGAGGATCATGTGTCGATGGGCAACGCGTCGGGCCTGAAGGCCTGGCAGGTCGTTGCCAACTCCGAGCGGGCGCTCGCGATCGAGTTGCTCGCGGGCGCGCAGGCGGTCGAGTTCCTTGCCCCGCTCGAACCGGGGCGCGGCACCCGAGCAGCGTACGAGCACGTTCGGTCGCTTTCGCCGCGTCTGCGCGACGACCGTTCGTTGAGTTCTGACATCGAAGCCGTCGCGGATTCCGTGCGCGATGGAACGCTGCTTGCCGCCGTCGAGGCGGAGCTAGGAGAGCTCGAATGAGCCGGCCACGCCGTTTGCAGTGGGAACTGCCCGAGACGCCGCCTCCGAAGCACCCGGTGCGAGACACGGTGCTCGTCTACGGCGTCCTCGCCATGATCGTCGTCGGCGTCGCCTGGGCGACCGGTGGCGCGGTTGGGAAGGCAGCGCTCGTCGCGCTCGGCTTCTTCGCCATCGCCTCGGGGTGGAATGCGTATCGCTGGCGGGTCAAGGCGAAGGCGGCCGCACGCCGCGAAGCGGGCGATGGGACGATCCTCCCGTGACGCTCGCCTCGTCGCTCGACGGACTGGTCGAATCCCTCTGCGGAGACCTCTCCGCGGTGCGCGCCCCGCGCGGCTCGCAGTTGAACGCGCGTTCGTGGTCGACCGAGGCGCCGCTGCGGATGCTGCTGAACAACCTCGACTCGGAGGTTGCCGAGCGCCCAGAGGACCTCGTGGTCTACGGCGGTACCGGCCGGGCGGCGCGCTCTCATGACGCGCTGAGGGCGATTGTTCGCTCGCTCCTCTCACTCGGCGACGACGAAACGCTGCTCGTCCAGTCCGGCAAACCGGTCGCGGTGTTTCGGACGACGCCGCAGTCGCCGCGCGTCTTGATCGCGAACTCATTGCTCGTGCCGAAGTGGGCCACCTGGGGCGAGTTCCGCCGGCTCGAGGCGGAGGGACTGACCATGTTCGGCCAGATGACAGCCGGATCGTGGATCTACATCGGCACGCAGGGAATCCTCCAGGGCACGTATCAGACCTTTGCCGCCGCGGGGCAGAAGCACTTCGGATCGTCATCGCTGGCCGGGCGCACGATCCTCACCGCCGGCCTCGGCGGGATGGGCGGCGCCCAACCGCTCGCCGGGACACTCGCAGGTGCAGCGGTGCTCTGCATCGAAGTCGATCCGACGCGAATCGAGCGGCGGCTCGAAACCCGCTACCTCGACGAGGCGACCGAGTCGCTCGACGATGCTCTCGCGCGCGTCCGGGCCGCTGCGCGTGACGGGCGAGCCTTGTCGGTCGGCTTGCTCGGGAACGCGGCGGACGTCGTGCCCGAGCTCGCGCGCCGGGGTGAGCATTTCGATCTCGTCACCGACCAGACGGCGGCGCATGATCCGCTGACCGGCTACATCCCGAGTGGCCTCGACGTCGACGAAGCCGCTGCGTTGCGCTCGGCCGATCCGGACACGTACCTGCGGCGGGCGAGCGAGTCGATCGCCCGCCATGTGGCGGCCATGCTCGAGTACGTCCGGGCCGGCAGCTACGTTTTCGATTATGGCAACAATCTGCGAGGTGAGGCCGAAGCAGCCGGCGTAAGCGGGGCCTTCTCATATCCGGGCTTCGTCCCGGCCTATATCCGGCCGCTCTTCTGTCGAGGCATCGGGCCGTTTCGCTGGGCAGCTCTGTCCGGAGACCCGGCCGACATCGCGGCGATCGATGAGTTGCTGCTCGGGCTCTTTCCCGACGACGAGCTCCTGCAGCGCTGGCTCGCACTTGCGCCGTCGCGCGTCGAGTTCCAGGGACTGCCCGCGCGCATCTGCTGGCTCGGCCTCGGCGACCGCGCGAAGGCAGGGCTCGCGATCAATGAGCTCGTTCGCACGGGACGGGTGGCGGCGCCGATCGTGATCGGGCGCGATCACCTCGACGCCGGGTCGGTCGCTTCGCCCTACCGCGAGACCGAAGCGATGCTCGACGGCTCGGACGCGATCGCCGACTGGCCGATCCTGAACGCGCTCGTGAACGTGGCGGCGGGCGCGACCTGGGTCAGCGTCCACCACGGTGGCGGCGTTGGCATCGGCAACTCGATTCACGCGGGCATGGTCGTCGTCGCCGATGGGACCGACGAGATGGCGGCGCGGCTCGAGCGGGTCCTCACCTCTGACCCCGGCATGGGCGTCGTACGGCACCTCGACGCCGGCTATCCCGACGCCGCAGCGGCGGCACGCGAGCACGGTCTCACGACGCCGAGCCAGCGCGCCTGAGCGTGCCGTCAGGCCCGCCTCGCCTGCTGATCCGCGACCTCGCGCAGGTTGCGTCACCAGCCAACAGCCCGTCGGCCCGCCGAGGGTTGGCGCTGCGTGGCGCGGAGCTCGGCGCTGTCGATGTGATCGACGGCGCGTTCATCCTCGCCTGCGACGGCGCGATTGAAGCCACCGGACGGATGCGGGATCTGCGGCCACTCGACGGCGACGTCGAGGAGCTCGACGGCACCGGGCTCAGTGCGATTCCCGGGCTGGTCGACTGCCACACGCATCCTGCGTGGGGCGGCGACCGAGTCGAGGAGTTCTCTCTCCGCGCTGGCGGTGCTCCGTACGAGGAGCTTCATGCGGCCGGGGGCGGCATCCTCTCGACCGTCCGGGCGACTCGGGCGCTCGGAGAGAACGACCTCGCGGCGCGCGTCGAGCGACACGCCGGGTGGATGCTGCGCCACGGCACGACGACGTGGGAGGGAAAGTCAGGCTACGGGCTCGACCGCGACACCGAGCTCTCGTCGCTGCGCGCGATTGGAGCAGCAGGTGCGTCGCCGACGTGGCTCGGCGCGCACGCCGTTCCACCAGAGTTCGAGAGCGCGGACGAGTATCTCGACTTCGCCCTGGCGGAGGTGCTCCCCGGCGCCGCTTCGCTCGCGGACGCCGCCGACGTCTTCCTCGAACGCGGGGCCTTCGACGCGACGCAGGCCCGGCGCTACCTGATTGCCTGCCGCGACGCCGGGCTCGCGCTGCGGTTGCACGGAGACCAGTTCACGCAGAGCGGTGCCATCCCGCTTGCGATCGAGCTCGGGGCGCGATCTGTCGACCACCTCGAGACGACCGGCGAGGAGGGGACGCGAGCCCTGGCAGCGAGCGAGACCACGGGTGTCCTCCTACCGGCGAGCGCACTCTTCCTCGACCGGCCGATGCCCCCGGCGCGGGCGCTCGTCGACGCAGGTGCGGCGATCGCGCTCGCGACCGACTTCAATCCGGGTAGCTCGTTCACGACGAGCCTGCCGCTCGTCTGCTCGCTCGCCTGCACCCAGCTGAAGCTCGGCCCTGCCGAAGCGCTCGCCGCCGTCACGGTCAACGCCGCGCACGTGCTCGACAGCGCCACCGATCGCGGTCGGATCACGCCGGGGCTGCGCGCCGACCTCGTCCTTCTCGACGCGCCGGACTGGCGCTACCTCGCCTACCACCTCGGCGGGGACCTCGTTGCCGCAGTCATCATCGCCGGACGCATCGCGTACCGGCGCTAACCTGATCCTCCATGCCCTCCCGCAAGCAGCGCCGCCGTCGCGAGAAGACGTTCCGGCACGAGTACGAGACCGTGCTGCTCGACGGCGATGGCAACGAGATCGCGCTCGACCCGGAGGACCTCCGCGCCGAGCGCGAGGCGAAGCAGAAGGATCGCGCCCGGGCAAAGCCCGCCGGCGCCAAGGGGAAGCAGACGGCCCGCGCGTCTCGGCCGATGCGGAAGCCACCTCTGCCGTCGTGGCGCCGGGCAGTCAAGCGCGGGGGGACGATGGGCGCCCTCATGCTCGTTGCCTTCGTCTTCATCTTCAAGAGCGGCCCCCTGCCTCAGCGCCTCGGGATCGGCATCTTCTATGGGCTCGCGTTCATTCCGCTCACGTTCTGGATCGACCGAACGGCCTACCGCACTTACGAACGCCGCCTCGCGAAAAGCCAGCAAAAGTAAGAGGGAAGATCGCGCAGAAAGAGAGCTACGCCGCCGCGGACGCTCCGCCGCCGCGGTAATGCCCATCGCCTGGCCATGGGGCGAGCAGCAGCAGGATGCGCGCGCCGGTCTCGGTGTGCAAGGCGTGTCGCTCGTCGGGGTCGAAGCGCACGAGCGTCCCCGGCTCGGCTTGCGACGACGCGCCGTCGATGCCGATCTCGACGGTGCCGTCGAGCACGGTCACCCACGCGTTCTCCTTCACCTGATGGTCGCCAAGCGACTGCCCGGGGCTGAGCACGATCAGGACTGCGCGCGCTCCGTCGTCGGAGTGGAGGACGATCGGATCGCGTCTGCCCTCGGGCGCGTCGAGTGAGAGAAGATCCCAGCGCTGCATTCTAGAAGCGTTTCCGGCCCTGGATAGACTCAAACGCTCGCGATGCCGCTCGCCGTCGACAGCTTCGTCATGGGGCCTTTCAAGAGCAATTGCTACGTCGTGCGCTCCGAGCGCGGCGCGTCGGAGGCTGCGGTGGTCGACCCGGGGGACGACCCGACCGAATTGCGACTCGATCTCGCGCGGATGGGCGCGACCACGGCGGGCATTCTCGTCACGCACACCGACGTCGACCACATCGGGGGCGTTGCGGCGCTCGCCGGCGGCACCGGCGCGGAGGTCTGGGCCCCGGCCGGCGAAATCGAAGCGCTGCGCTCGGGCTCGCCGCGCGGGGGCTTTCCGGTCGCGCCCCACGACCCTGCTCATGCGGTCACCGGAGGCGATTCGATCAAGGTCGCGGGAATCGCCTTCGACGTGCTCGACGTGCCGGGGCACTCCCCGGGGCACGTCGCGTTTCATTCGGACGGGCATCTCTTCGCCGGCGATGTGCTCTTCGCGGGCTCCGTCGGACGGTACGACCTCGAGGGCGGTGACTGGGACACGCTGCTCGCGTCGGTTCGCGCTCTTACGGAGCGCTTCCTTCCGGAGACCGTCGTTCACCCGGGTCACGGGCCCGCGACGACCCTCGGTCGCGAGCTCGCGTCCAATCCGTATCTGCGCGAGCTTCGGGCTCCAGGGGCGTGAGCGGCAAGTTCCAGGCGCCGCGCGGGACTCACGATGTCCTGCCGTCGGACGTGAACTGGTGGCACCTCGTTCGCACGATGGAGGAGGTAACCGCGCTCTACGGTTGGGGACGCATCCAGACGCCAGGGTTCGAGGACACCGGGCTCTTCGCGCGCACGGCCGGTGCGGCCTCGGACGTCGTGAACAAGGAGATGTACAGCTTCACCGACCGCAGCGACCGACCGCTCACGCTTCGCCCCGAGGGCACCGCGCCGATCGCGCGCGCCTATCTTGAGAACGGGATGCATCGCGAGCCGCAGCCGGTGAAGGCCTACACGATCGCACCGATGTATCGCTACGGAGCACCTGGCAAGGGCCGTTATCGCGAGCACTATCAACTTTCCGTCGAGGCGATCGGATCCGCGGATCCTGCGCTCGACGCGGAGATCATCCAGCTCTACGTCGAGCTCCTGCGCCGGCTCGGCGTGACGAAGTGGCAGCTGCACCTCAACTCGATCGGCGATGCGAACTGCCGACCCGCGTACGTCAACCGATTGAACGCGTGGCTCGACGAGCACGCGGACCTCCTGGACGAGGACGCCCGGCACAAGCGCGCGACGAGCCCGCTTCAGGTCTTCGACGTGAAGAATCCCGTGCTGCGCACGGCGCTCGAGGAGGCGCCGAAGATCGGCGAATCACTGTGCGCCGCTTGCCACGAGCATTTCGAGACCGTGCGAGCGCAGCTCGATCTGTACGGCGTGCCGTATGTCCTCGATCCGACCCTTGTGCGAGGCCTCGACTACTACTCGCGCACCACCTTCGAGTTCATCGCACCGTTCGAAAACGCGAACTCTTCCATCTGCGGGGGCGGCCGGTACGACGGCCTGGTCGAGTCGATCGGGGGTGCTCCAACGCCCGGAATCGGTTTCGGAGCCGGGCTCGAGCGGCTGATACTCGCGCTCGAGCTCGAGGCTCGCACCACCGAGCGGGCGCGGCTCGATGTCTTCTTCGTCATCGACAAGAGCGCGCCGCGCGAGCAGGTGCTCGGCAAGCTCGCGGAGCTGCGCCGCGCCGGGATCTCGGCAGACGCGGACTACGCCGGCCGCTCTGTTAAGGGACAGCTGACGCAGGCCGGTCGGACTCGGGCCGGCGTCGTCGTCGTCGTCACCCGCACGGACGCTGCCATCCGCCGTGAGGGCGCGGCCGAGCAGGTCGTCTCGCTGGATGACGTCGTCGCTACCCTCATCAACCCATGAGCTGGCGTGACCTCCACTGCGGCGAACTCGGAAGCGGCGACGTCGGCAGACGCGTCATCGTTGCCGGCTGGGCCGACCGACGCCGCGACCATGGCGGTCTCGTCTTCGTCGACCTGCGTGATCACACGGGCAAGCTCCAGCTCGTCATCAACCCCGACCGCGCGGCAGAACCGGCCGAGGTCGCACGCGAAATTCGCAACGAGTTTGTGCTCCAGGCGGAAGGCGAAGTCGTTGCGCGCGCTCCCGAGGCGGTCAACGCGAACCTGCCGACGGGGGAGATCGAGATCCAGGTGGAGCGCCTGACGATTCTCTCGCGCTCGACGCCGCTTCCATTCCAACTCGACGAAGACAATGTCGACGAGACGCTGCGTCTGCGGTACCGCTGGCTCGACCTGCGCACTGACCGGATGCAGTCGAACCTGCGTCTCTCACACACCGCCATCTCGGCGATCCGTCGCACAATGGACGGGCTTGGCTTCATCGACGTGTGGACGCCAAGCATGACGCGAGGCACTCCCGAAGGTGCACGGGACTTCCTCACCCCTGTGCGCTTGCAGCCAGGCAAGTTCTTCGCGCTCGCGCAGTCACCGCAGCTTTTCAAGCAGCTGTGCATGGTCGGTGGAATCGACCGCTACTACCAGATTGCAACGTGCTGGCGCGACGAGGACCTGCGCGCGGATCGGCAGTTCGAGTTTCGCCAGCTCGACCTCGAGCTCGCGTTCGCCGAGCGCGAGGAGGTTCTCGAGGTGATGGAGGCCGCCGTTGTGTCGGCGTTCGAAGCGCTCGGTCGCTCTGCGCCGTCGCGCCCATTTTCGCGCCTCACATACGCCGAGTCGATGGCGCGGTTCGGAAACGACAAGCCTGACCTTCGATTCGGCATGGAGATCCAGGATGCGACTCCGGCCACGCGTGACTCCGAGTTCGGCGTCTTCGCAAATGCACCGTGTGTCCGCTTCATCGTCGCGCCGAAGGTCTTCTCGCGCGCCGAGCTCTCGCGGCTCGAAGACGTCGCAAAGGAATGGGGAGCGAAAGGTCTCGCGTACATCGTGGTCGACGAGAGCGGGGAGGTGAGATCGCCGATCGCGAAGTTCCTCTCGGACGCCGAGCTCGCGGCGTTCGAGGCGCCGCCCGGCTCGACCGTTCTGTTCGGTGCGGGCGAGGAAGCTACCGTCGCGCGTGTCCTCGGTGGCCTGCGACTGCAGCTCGGCCGCGAACTCGGCCTGATGGAGACAGGGGCGCAGCTGTTCCACTGGGTGACCGATTTCCCCCTCTTTGAGCAAACGGACGACGGTGGGTGGACGTTCACGCACCACCCCTTTACCGCGCCGAGTCCGGGTCACGAAGACTGGGACGAGTCCGACCCCGCCGCGGCGCATGGCGAGCACTACGACCTGATCTGGAACGGCTGGGAGCTCGGCTCGGGCTCGATCAGGATCCACGACGTGGGCGTGCAGCAGAAGGTCTTCCGCACCATGGGCCTTTCCCGCGACGACGCGAACGACAAGTTTGGTTTTCTGCTGGAGGCGCTCGCGATGGGACCGCCTCCTCACGGGGGTTTCGCAATGGGCATCGATCGTTTCGTTGCCCGCATGGCCGGCGAGGCGGACATTCGGCAGGTGATCGCGTTTCCGAAGATCGCGAGTGGCTCGGACCCCCTCACCGGCGCGCCGACGCCCTATCCGGCCGCGGCACTTCGGGAGCTCGGCATCGCCGCGCTGCCGCAGGAAGACTCGGGCAAGGACTGAATTCCAGCCGAGAGAACGGGCATACTCGCGACGTGGCTGCGCCTGACCTCGCCCGGATGGGCCGTGCGCGTTTCGTAGCCGAAGGAGAGCCTCGTGCCTGATCGCCGTGGATCGCGGTTCATTCTCGAGGTGCTCTTTCTCGTCGCGCTCGCGGTCGGTCTCACGCTCGCCGAACGGAAGCCGCTCGAAATCGCCGGGGTGATGCTCCTCGGCTGGCTGATCGTCGCCGCGCTCGAATGGGCTCTCTGGCGCGGGGAGCCGCACTACGGCAGCGGGCTTCCTCCCCGGTACTACGTGCCGCGGCTGAACCTGCCGCCTGCCCAGCCGCTCGAACAGGTGGCCACGGGATATCCCGAGGCGGCGCGCGACGAAGCGCCGACCTGGATCGCCTCGGCGGCGCTGCGCGAGGAGATGCTCGGCGAATGGCCCGTCGCGATCCCTGCGGAGGGGCAAGCTCGCGAGCCGAGTGAGGCGCGTGAGGCGAGTGAGGCGAGTGAGGCGAGTGAGGCGAGTGATGATCCGTGGCTCGTCGCCGCGCTGCCTGTTGCGCCCATCGGCGAGCTTGCGGACGAGCCCGAGTTGGTGCCGCCCCGGTCAGACGTGGAGCCCGAGCCGGAGGTGGAGGCGGAATTGGAGCCCGAGCCGGAATTGGAGCCCGAGCCCGAGCCGGAAGTGGAGCCGGAGCCGGAGCCGGAGGAGGAGCCTTCCTTCACGGTGGCGACACACACCGACGACCCTGTCGACGCGTCCTCGCCGGCACCCGGCGGCCTCGCGCGCTACAGCTTCGACCCGCTTGCGGAGGCGCCGGCGCGCCGGCGGTTTGGCCGCGGCCGTGGCGAGCCTGCGGCCACGGTCGAGGTTCCGGCGAGGCCCAGTCATGGCTCGCGTCCCGGCCGCTTGAGACCATGACCGCTCCGTGAGATCGCCGCTTGCCGTGCGCGAGGTTGCACTCGCCGGCGTGGCCCTCCTCGCCGCTGTCAGCTCGCTCGCGATCACCGAACAGACGCGAGGAGGCAACGGCTCGGCACCGCAGCCAGAGGGCTCCTACACGGCACTTGCCGGATCGAGCGGCCCGGCGGCCTTCGGTCGAGAAACGGCCTGTGGCGGCGTCATGCGCCCCGACACGCAGGGCGTCTCGCATCCGACGCTCCCCTGCGGCGCCCGCATCTTCCTCACGTTCCACGGTGTCCGCGTCCTCACGCAGGTGGTCGACCGCGGGCCCTTCGAGCCGGGGCGGCAGTTCGACCTCACAGATGCGCTCGCGCGCCGCCTCGGGCTGCGCGGCGTGCATCCGATCCAGTGGTCGTACGCACGCGCTGGTTGAGAGCCCCTTGGGTACATTGCGTCGGCTCGACGTCGTTCGTACGCCGCGCGTCCATGTAGAACCAACGACATGTGAAAGGGAGCCCGCGTCGGGCCTAGGCGCCTCGCGCCGATGGTTCGCACGGCACCCACCTGGGTTCGTCCAGGTTCACACGGGCGTGGCCCAACCGGCGAGGTCGGAGCATCGTGAGGGGAGCCACGGCTCCCCTCACGTATTCCCGGAGTACCCTGGCGCACGATGGAGCTCTACGGTGATTCGGCGCGTGGCGATGATTGGGCGGCTGTCCGGCTGCTCATCGACGGCGACCGCATCGTCGATGCGGAGGCGACGGGCCTTGATCGCGACCTGCGCGGACTGACCCTGCTCGAGGCTGCCGCAGTCGGGGGCGAGCTCCTCGCCGCGGATGCTCTTGCAAACGCGCTCGCGTCCGACTTTCGGGCGCCGCGCGACGACCGCCGCGTGGCGGTCGCGATGAGCGGTGGAGTCGACAGCGCGGTTGCGCTCGTCAAGGCCGGCCCACACGCGATCGGCGTCACCCTGCGGCTGTGGCTCGATCCCGCCGGGCCCGACTCGGAACGCGCGTGCTGCTCGCCAGCCGCGGTCGTCGCTGCGCGTGAGACGTGCCACGGCCTTGGCATCCCGCACGTCACGCTCGACTTGCGCGAGGAGTTCGTTCGCGCCGTCGTCACGCCATTTGTGCGGGGGTACGCGCGCGGAGAGACTCCGAATCCGTGCATCCGCTGCAACGGTGGCTTCCGTTTCGCCGAGCTGCTTGCGTTTGCGAGCAGGGCGGGCGCCGCACGGCTCGCAACGGGTCACTACGCACGCATCGTCGAGCGAGACGGGAAGCTGCTTCTCGCGCGCGCGGCCGACGCGACGAAGGACCAGAGCTACATGCTGGCGCGGCTCGATCCGAGGCTCCTCGATCGCATCTGGTTCCCACTCGGGGATCAGACGAAGGCCGAGACGCGCGCCGAGGCGGAAGCCGCCGGACTCGCCGCAGCTCATCGAGCGGAGAGCCAGGAAGCGTGCTTCCTCGCGGGCGACGACTACCGCAGCTTCCTCTCCCGGCAGGGGCTTGCGGGCGATGTGGGCTCGATCGTCGATTCCTCCGGCGAGGTGCTCGGCTCGCACGACGGCTTCTGGCGCTACACGCCGGGCCAGCGCCGCGGCCTCCGGATCTCGGCGGCGGAGCCCCTCTACGCGATCGCGACGGACGCGCGGACGAATACGGTTGTCGTCGGACCGAGGGCGTCCCTCGCGCGGAGGCGCGTCGCCGCCAGGGGGCGCCTCTTCGTTCCGGCCGCGCGGGTGACGGCGAAGCTCCGGTATCGCTCACCCGCCGTGTCGGCGACCGTCGAGCCGACGGCGGGCGGCTTCCGCCTCACCCTCGACGAGCCGGCCTACGGCGTGGCCCGCGGGCAGGCCGCCGTCCTGTACGACGGAGACGTTGTCGTCGGTTCCGGGTTGGTCACCTCCGCCGCGGTTATCTAGTGTTCCCGATCGTGCCCCTCGCCTTCACTTACGGGAATCTCGCCGATCTCGCGCTCGCTGTCTTCCTCGTTGCGGTCGGGCTCGGGCTCGGTTGGGCGTTTCTGCGGTTGGCCGTAACTTTCGATCGCCTTTCCTCGTTGATCCGTGGGGCAGAGCGCGAGGTTCTGCCGGTCATCAACAAGGTCGGGGCCTCGGTGGACCGCGTCAATGCGCAGCTGGACAAGCTCGATCAGGCGACCGACAGCGCTGTCGACGCAGTCGATGCCGTCGACGAGGCGGTGCGGGCAGTGAGCTTCGCCGTGAAGAGGCCGGTCCAGAAGCTCGCCGGCCTCTCGTCCGGTGTTGCACATGGATGGGACTCGTTCCGCACGCGCCGAAACTGGCGGGAAGCGGTCGACGAGGCCAAAGCCGCAGCCGCGCGCCGGGAGAGCGACCTCGATGAGGAGCTCCGGGCGAAGCATGGCTGACGAGATCACGCTCACCTTCCCACCCCGCCATGACTTCCATCGCGTCGCGCACCTCGTGCTCGGCGGGCTCGCGGTTCGGATGGACCTCACCGTCGAGAATCTCGAAGACCTGCAGATCGCGTTCGACTCGATCCTCGATGGAGCCGACAGTGAGGGCGACGCGGTGACGGTGCAGATGTCCGTGCGAGCAGGCGCGCTCGAGACCACCATCGGGCCGCTCCCGTCGCACGTGCTCGACGAGGTCGAGCGTGAGCAGGACGGTGGTCTCGGCCTGCGCCGCGTCCTCGAGTCGACCGTCGACGATGTTCTCGTCGACGGGGATTCGGTGCGCCTGACGAAGAAGGTTGCGCGCGATGGTGAGAGAAACGATGGGTGAGAACGACAAGGCCCTCCTCCGGCGCTACCACGAGGCCGGCGATCTTCAGGCGCGCGAGCAACTCATCGAGCAATACATGTCGCTCGTCCGTTCGCTCGCGCGCCGGTACAGCTACCGCGGGGAGCAGCTGGACGACCTCGTCCAGATCGGCTCGATCGGCCTGATCAAGGCGATCGATCGCTTCGATCTCGAGCGAGGCGTTGAGCTGACGACGTATGCGACGCCGAACATCATCGGCGAGATCAAACGCCACTTCCGTGACCGCGGCTGGGCCGTGCGGGTTCCGAGGGGCCTCCAGGAGCTGAACGTCCAGCTTTCGAAGATCGTCGAGCAGTTGACGGTGCAGCTCAGCCGCTCGCCGACGATCCCCGAGCTCGCGAAGGCTGCGGGTGTCGAGGAGGAAGAGGTGCTCGAGGCGCTCGAGTCCGGGCGGGCGTACTCGTCGCTGTCGCTCTCGACGGGCGGCGGCTCCGAGGACGGTGAGGACCTCGACCCGCTCGAGTCACTCGGAGAGATCGAGCATCAGTACGAGGTGTCGGAGGATCGCGCCGTGCTCGCGCCGGGCTTCAAGGTGTTGGACGAGCGGGAGCGGCAGATTCTCCGCCTGCGCTTCTTCGAAGGGCTTACGCAATCTCAGATCGCCCAGCAGGTCGGGATCTCGCAGATGCACGTGTCGCGCCTGATTCGCCGTGCCCTCGAGAAGATTCGCGAGGAGATCGCCGCGGACGAGCTCGACCCAGATCGCGCCGCCTGATCCGACCATCCGGCCGCTCTTCGGAGACGCGACGTTTGCCGTCCCTCAGCCCGCAAGGCGCTGAAGGACGTCCCGGGACTCCGCTCGAGGGGCCGCGTCCGGTGTCAGCCACGCGCACGAAACAGTTACGAAAGCGTGGCGAGATCGTGACCGTGCGCGGGCTCTTCTCGACTCGGGGCGTCCGTACACTGTCGCGGTGGCGATGACGACGAACGAGCTGCGCGCGGCGTTCCAGCGCTTCTACGAGGAGCGCGGGCACCTGCGTGTCGCCGGGCACTCACTGATCCCGCCCGCAGAAGACCAGTCGACGCTCTTCATCAGCGCCGGGATGCAGCAGTTCAAACCGTACTTCCTGCGCACGAAGGAGCCGCCGAGCAAGCGTGTCGTGAGCGTGCAGCCCTGCCTGCGCGCAGGTGGCAAGGACAACGACCTAGACGAGGTCGGTCGCACGGAGCGGCATTGCTCGTTCTTCGAGATGATGGGCAACTTCTCGTTCGGCGACTACTACAAGGACGAGGCGGTCGACTTCGCATGGGAGTGGGTGACCACTGTCCTCGAGCTCGCGCCCGAGCGCCTCTGGGCGACCGTGCACGAGGGCGACCCGGTGCTCGAGCTCGGAGAGGACACGGTTGCGATCGCGGCCTGGCAGCGTGTCGGCGTCCCCGCCGAACGCATTGTCCGGCTCGGCAAGGACAACTTCTGGCAGTCCGGCGAGACGGGGCCATGCGGCCAGTGCACCGAGATCTTCTACGACCGGGGCGAGGTCTATGCCTGCGGCGACCCGAACTGCGGCCCCGGCCATTGCGACCGGATCATGGAGATCTACAACCTCGTTTTCATGGCGTACGACCTGCAGCCGGGCAACGTGCTAGTCCCGCTGCCAACCCCCAACGTCGACACCGGCAACGGCGTCGAGCGCACCGCCTGCGTGCTGCAAGATGTGAGCTCGGTTTTCGACACGGACGGCTTCCAGCTGATCATGCGGTGGGTCGCGCAGGAGTCGGGCGTCGCATACCGAGACAGCGAGGTCTCGCAGCGCGCGCACCGCGTCCTCGCCGATCACGGGCGTGCCGTGAGCTTCCTGATCGCCGAGGGGATCGAGCCCTCGAACGAGGGGCGTGGCTACATCTGCCGACGCCTGCTACGCCGCGCGATCTACCAGGCGCAACGGATCGGCCTCGACCGTGTCTACCGGCTGCCGGCCGTGGTGATCGAGCAGATGGGTGACGCGTATCCGATGCTCCGCGAGCATGCGGCTGATATCGAGCGGATCGTGCGTGCGGAGGAGGAGAGGTTCTCGGAGACGCTCGCCCGCGGCATGAAGGTCTTCGACGATCTGGCTGGCCAGGAGACGATCACCGCCGAGAACGCGTTCGCGCTCGTGGCGACGTACGGCTTCCCGATCGAGCTTGCTCAGGAGCTGGCCCAAGAGCGTGGCCAGCCCCTCGACATGGACGGCTTCCGCGCGCTGATGGAGGACCATCGCGACGTCTCGCGTGGAGGCGCCGATGGCTCGACGCAGCAACTGGCTGCGCAACTCGTCGGGGCAGGGAAGCGCCCGGCGGAATTCGTCGGCTATTCGAAGACGAGTGTCCTCACTTCGATCACGGATGTCGCGCATCTTTCAGGGAGCCGTCAGCTCGTGAAGCTCGACCAGTCGCCGTTCTACGCCGCGAGCGGCGGCCAGGTCAGCGACCGCGGCACGATCGAGGTCGACGGCGACGGCAGGAAGCTCGATGTCGTCGAGGTGTTGAAGTTCGGCGACGATCAGGTGCTGGTGGTCGAACTGGAAGGACGGCAGCTGTTGCCGCCAAACGCGCGTGTCGAGGCGGTCGTGAACTGGGGCGACCGGTTCCCGACGCAGGCCAACCATACGGCGACGCATCTTCTGCATCAGGCGCTGCGGGACGTGCTCGGTGACCACGTGAGGCAGGCCGGGTCAGCCGTGCGTCCAGAGAAGCTGCGGTTCGACTTCACGCACGAGAAGCAGCTCACGCCTGAGGAGCGAGCGCGTGTCGAGCGGATCGTGAACGAGCGCGTCTTCGAGGCGATTCCTGTGCGTACGTTCGTGACGCCGATCGAAGAGGCTCGGTCACTCGGCGCGATGATGCTCTTCGGCGAGAAGTACGGCGACGAGGTCCGCGTCGTCGAAATCGACGACTACTCGAAGGAGCTGTGTGGCGGAACGCACGTCCGGTCGACCGCGGAGATCGGGCCGTTCGTGATCCTGTCGGAGCGGGCCGTGGGCTCGGGCACCCGGCGCATCGAGGCCGTCACCGCCGGAGAAGCCTGGGCTCTCCTCGAGGGGCGCTCGCGCGAGCTCGACGCGGTGCTGGTCGAGCTCGAGACGGCGCGCCGCGATGCGAAGAAGCCGAAGCAGACGGATGACGAGACCACGATCGTCTGGCAGGACCGCAGTGGCGATGTGCTCGTTGCGGAGGTGACCGCCGGGCGTGGCGGCCTGAAGGATCTCTCGGACCGACTGCGTGCACAGGAGAAGGCGTCCGCTGTCGTCGTCGGCGCCGTGGGCGACGGCAAGGTTGCGCTCGTGATCAACCTCGACGACTCGGTGGTCGCCCGTGGCGTCGATGCGGCGCAGCTCGTACGCGTGCTCGGCGCGCACATCGGAGGTGGGGGCGGGGGCCGGCCAACGCTCGCCGAGGCGGGGGGTAAGAATCCGGCGGGATTGCGCGACGCTCTCGAAGCGGGGCGGGACACCCTCGTCGCGGCTCTGGGGTGATCCACGCATGAAGGTGCTGGCCCTCGACTACGGCTCGGCGCGGACCGGTGTCGCGGTCTCCGACCCGACCGGGACCGTCGCGCGCCCGGTCGAGACGGTTGAACGTGCGCTCACGGACGCGGGGTTTGCAAAGCTGCTCGCTGTGATCACGGCCGAGGAGCCCGAGCTCGTTGTCGTCGGCATGCCCCTGACCCTGCGTGGCGACGTCGGCGAGCAGGCGCGCGAAACCGAGCTGTTCGTCGATCGTCTCCGCGAGGCGCTCGAGCTGCCGATCGAGACGTACGACGAACGATTCACCTCCGTGCTCGCGGGTGGCGATGATGCACGCGCAGCGGCACACCTTCTTGCGACGTACCTCGAGTGGCAGAGCACCCAGAGCTGACGCCGGCGCGGCGCCGGCGTGTTCCGTCGCCTGCGCAAGCGCGCCGCCGCCGCGCCGTTGCACTGGTCGCGATCATGGCGATGATCGCCGGGGCGGTCCTCGCCATCGTGGTTGCGTTGCCGCACGTGCACCGCTCGCACGCACTTCCTGCTCCGCCGCCGCCGCCGAAGCCGTTCCGGATCGTGTTCCCGGAGGGATTCACGCGCGCGCAAATGGCCGTGCGCGTGCGCGACGTCGCGCGGATTGCCCGGCGGAAGAGCCACAAGCCGGTGAAGCTGAATCTCGCCGCCTACGACCGAGCGACGCGCTCTGCGGCGCTCCCGTGCTTTCGGCCGAAGCTGCAGAAGCACCTCGAGGGGTTTCTCTTCCCAGCGACCTACGACTTCGTTTCTTCGACGACACCGCTGCAGCTCGTGCGGGATCAGCTCCAGGCCTTTTGCAAGCAATGGCGCCTGCTCGACCTGAGCTACGCGCGGAAGAAGAACCTCACGCCGTACGACGTGCTGATCATCGCCTCCATGGTGGAGAAGGAGACGCTTGCCCCGACCGAGCGCCCGCTCGTCGCGGCCGTGATCTACAACCGCCTGCACGCGCATATGCCTCTCGGCATCGACGCGACGTTGCGGTACGGGTTGCACATCGCGCCCACGCAGTCGATCCTCCAGTCGCAGCTCGCAAGCGACAACCCGTACAACTCGCGGAAGCTCCCCGGACTGCCACCGACACCGATCGCGAACCCGGGATTGGCTTCGATCCGAGCGGCGGCCCAACCTGCTCACGTCGACTACCTCTACTTCGTCCGCAAGCCGGACAAGATGCATCACTTCTTCACGGCCAGCGACACCGCCTTCGCGCAGTACGAATGCGCGCACGGATACGGCTGCTGATGCCGACGAAGCAGGTCGCCCTGCTGGGTCATCCGGTCGCCCGGTCGCTATCACCGCGAATGCAGAACGCTGCTTTCGCCGCGCGCGGGCTCGACTGGAGCTACGCGGCGTACGACGTCGAGGACCCGCTCGCCGCGATCTCGGCGCTTCAGACACTCGGCTTCGTCGGCGCGAACGTCACGCGGCCCCACAAGCAGGCGGTTGTTGCGGTGTGCGACGAGGCCGACGGGGACGCAGTCAACACGTTGATGTTTCGCGAGGGGCGTGTGCTCGGCTGGAACACGGACCGTGAGATCCTTGCGGGCATCGAGGCGAAGCGAGCATGCGTGATCGGCGCCGGCGGCGCTGCCCGCGCACTTGCTCCGGCGCTGCCGCACGACACGCGCGTCTACTCGCGTTCCGGCGAATGGCCGCCCGACGCAAGCGGTTGCGACCTGATCGTGAACGCGACGCCTATCCGCGACGAGCTGCTCGTCTCGCCCGAGGCGGGGCAGACGGTGGTCGACCTCGCATACGGTCCCGACGAGACCGTTCTCGTCGCTGCCGCACACGCCGCCGGCTGCACGGTGATCGACGGCCTCGAGGCGCTCGTACGCCAGGGAGCAGCGAGCTTCCGGATCTGGACGGGGTTCGCGCCTCCGCTCGAGGCGATGCGCGCCGCGGTCAGGACCTAGATCACGCCACCACGGCGACCGCCACGCCGCGCACTCTAGGCTCTCGCACATGACTCTTCGTCTCAGCTCCGCCGGCGAGTCGCACGGGCCTGCGCTCGTCGCGATCCTCACCGGTCTCCCTGCCGGCCTGATGCTCGACCGCGACGCGATCGACACCGATCTGCAGCGCCGGCAGGCGGGGTACGGCCGCTCGCCGCGGCAACAGATCGAGCAGGATCGGGTCGAGGTGCTGGCCGGCCTCAGGCACGGGCGAACACTGGGCACACCGCTTGCGCTGATGGTGCAAAACGTCGACCACAAGAACTGGCTGTGGGGGATGTCCCCGTGGCCGCCCGAGGGCGATCCGGTGGGGAAAGGCACGAGGCCGGTCACCCTCCCTCGGCCGGGCCACGCCGATCTTGCAGGAGCGCTGAAGTACGGCCACGACGATGTGCGCAACGCGCTCGAGCGCGCCTCGGCGCGGCACACCGCGGTTCATGTGGCGGCCGGTGCGGTCGCCAAGGCCTTGCTCGCGACGATCGGCGTAGCTGTCGCAGGCAGCGTCGTCGACGAAGCCGATCTGAAGACGCGCGTCGACGAGGCGCGCGCGGAGCGAGACACCGTCGGTGGCGTCGTCGAGGTGCGGGCGTCGGCTGTCCCGCCGGGGCTCGGCTCGTACGCGACGAAGGACGACCGGCTCGATGCGCGGATCGCGTTCGCCCTCATGGGTATTCAGGCGGTGAAGGGTGTCGAGATCGGCGACGGCTTCGCACTCGCATCGGTCCGCGGTTCGTCGGCACATGACGAGATCCGGCCGGATCGTCGCCGTGACACGAACCATGCCGGCGGCATCGAGGCCGGCGTGTCGAACGGCGAGGAGATCGTCGTGCGCGCCGCGATGAAGCCGCTGCCGACGCTGATGAAGCCGCTCGCGTCGGTCGATCTGGCCACGGGCCAAGCGTCCGAGGCGCTCGTCGAGCGATCGGATGTCGCTGCGGTGGAGGCGCTCGCGGTCGTCGCCGAGGCGGCGGTCGCCTGGGAGCTCGCCGTCGCAGCTCGCGAGAAGTTCGGCGGCGACGCCCTCCAGGACTTCGTTGCCGCGCACGCTGCCTATCTCGCGCGCATCGAATGGCGCTGAACGCGCTCGACCGTCACGTTGCCCTCGTCGGCTTCATGGGGGCCGGGAAGACGACGATCGCCCCGGAGGTCGCGGTTCGGCTCGGTCGGCGGGTGGTGGACGTCGACGGCGACATCCAACGTGAGTTCGGCGCTATCCCCGGGCTCTTCGCCGAGGGCGAGACGAGGTTCCGTCAGGTCGAGAATCACGTGCTCGGCCGGCAGCTCGAGACGAAACGACCGACGGTGTTGGACGTCGGCGGCGGGGCGGTCACCTTCTCGGACACCAGGCAATTGCTTGCCGAGGCTTTCTGCGTGCTGCTCGACGTCGATGTGGAGACCGCGTGGGCGCGCGTCCGGGGAAGCGATCGCCCTCTCGCCCAGGGCGAGCAGCAGTTTCGCAGCCTGTACCTCGAGCGCCAGCCGCTCTATCGTGCCGCCGCCCACGCCGTCGTCGCGAGCGGTGACGTTGACGGAGTGATCCTCGCTGCGGCCGGTGTGCACCACGAGCTCGGCTCGCTCGAGGAGCTCGGCGAGCTCGTGCCGGGCGACGGCCCGGTCGCACTCGTTGCGGACTCGACGGTGCTCGGCATCCACGGCAGAGTCGCGCAGACGGCACTCGGAGACCGGCTGCGGTCGGTGCACGAGCTGCCGCCCGGCGAGGCGGCGAAGCAGCTCTCGGTCGTCGAGCGCCTCTGGTCGGAACTGCTGCTCGACCGTGGTGGCACGATCGTTGCGGTCGGGGGCGGTGCCGCTACCGACACCGCGGGCTTCGCCGCCGCGACCTACCTGCGTGGCATCCCATGGGTCGCGGTGCCGACGACGCTCGTCGGCCAGGTCGACGCGGGTATTGGCGGCAAGACCGCAATCGACACCGCGCAAGGTAAGAACCTCGTCGGCGCCTTCCACTGGCCCGCAAGCGTGGTGATCGACGAGGCGCTCCTCGAGACCCTGCCCGAGCGTGAGCGGCGCCAGGGGCAGGCCGAGCTCGTCAAGACCGAGCTCCTGGCCGGACGCGAACTGGACATCCGCTCGGCGGCCGCCTACAAGGCTGCGCTCTGCCTGCGCGACCCGCACGACCGTGGGCCTCGGCAGTGGCTGAACCTCGGGCACACGTTCGCGCACGCGCTCGAAGCCGCCGCCGGCTTCGACCTGCCGCACGGCGAGGCGGTCGCGCTCGGCCTGCTCGCTGCGCTCCGGTTGAGCGGCCGCTCGACCTCGCGGGTCGAGGCGGTGCTCGACCCGCGCCCCGTCGAGGTCGATTCCGAGCGTGCCTGGCAGGCTCTGCAGCGGGACAAGAAGCGGACCGGCGAGGCGATCAACCTCGTGCTCCTGGGTGCGGACGGCCCGGTTGTCGAGCCGCGGCCGCCAGACGAGGTGCGTGCAGCTCTCGATAGCCTCATCGCCTGATGCAGATCCTCGTCCTGAACGGCGTCAACCTCGACATGCTCGCGCGGCGCGATCCGAAGCTCTACGGCGGGATCAGCGTCAACGAGCTCGAGTCACGGATCTACGAGTGGGCGCACGCGCTTGACATCAGCGCGCGTTGCCGGCAATCGAACAGCGAGGGCGAGTTCATCGAGTGGATTCACGACTCGTACGACAACGTCGACGGCCTGATCCTGAACCCTGGCGCGTGGAGCCACTACAGCTATGCGATCCGCGACGCGCTCGAACTGCTCGAGGTCCCCGTCGTCGAGGTGCACCTCTCGAACATCGAGGAGCGCGAGGAATGGCGCCGCACGAGTGTGATTGCCGATGTCGTGTCGCATCGAGTGATCGGGAAGGGCCCGGAGGGCTATCGCGAGGCGCTCGAGTTCCTTGCGGGCAAGGTGGCCGGATGAGCACGCGCCTCGACGCGCTGGCCGAGCGGCTCGACGCACCGCTCCTCATCACGAACCTGACGAACATCTTCTACCTCACCGGCTTCGACACGTCGAACGCCGCGCTGCTCGTCGCGCCGGGCGGCGCTGCGACTCTCTACACCGACTTCCGGTACGCCGAGTCCGCACGCGGCGTCGCGGGCGTCGATGTCGAGATCGCGAAGCGGATCCTGCTCGCGGACGTCGGCGGACGGCTGAAAGGTCGTGTGCAGTTCGAAGCTGACGTCCTGCCGTACGCCGAGTGGGAGCGTCTCGCTGCCGGGCAGGCGAAGCTCGTCCCGAGCTCTGGCATCGTCGAAGCGCTGCGCGCAGTGAAGGAGCCCCAGGAGGTCGCGAAGCTTCTGCGCGCCTGCAAGATCGCCGACCGGGGGCTCGAGGCGCTCACCGCGGAGACGTGGATCGGGCGTACCGAGAAGGAGGTCGCCTGGCGCTTGCAGGAGCTCATTCACGCCCACGGCGCGGATGCGCTCTCGTTCGACTCGATCGTCGCGTCGGGCCCGAATGGCGCCCTGCCGCATGCACATCCGAGCGACCGGATCATCGAGAAGGGGACGCTCGTGACGGTCGACTGGGGCGCGCGCGTCGACGGGTACTCCAGTGACTGCACGCGAACGTTCTCCACCGGACGGCTGCCCGATCGCCTACGCGAGGCCTACGACGTCTGTCTCGAGGCTCAGAAGCGGGCGTGCGCGAACATCAAGGCCGGCATGACGGGGGCCCTGGCCGACGTGCTCGCGCGCGAGCCGATCACCGACGCAGGGTTCGGGGCAAACTTCGGCCACGGCCTCGGCCACGGCGTCGGCCTCCAGGTGCACGAGGCGCCGCGTCTGTCGTTCGAATCCGACGATGTGCTCGAGCCGGGCAACGCGGTGACGATCGAGCCCGGCATCTACCTCGACGGACTCGGCGGCGTGCGGATCGAGGATCTCGCGATCGTGCGTGACGACGGCGTCGAGCTGCTGACCTCGTTCCCGAAGGAGCTCAGCGAAGTCGGCTGACGGGAATCCGGTTCGCGTTTCGCGAGCCGAGTTCTCGCCCTCGCAACATCTCCGTTGCCCTTTCGTCACGACGGCTGCCGACGAAGGCGGACGAAGGCGGTTGGCCCCGGTCGGTCGTCGGAGCAGCAGGAAGTGACCGCCGGGGATGTCGATCCGAAGCGGTTTTGCCCCGGCATCGTTGCACCGAGAGGGCGAACACGACCGTTTGTGCCCACTCTTGTTCGGCATTCGTGGCACTTCCGTGACGACGGCTGCCGGAGCTCCCCCCGGCTACACTCACCCGCCGATGGCCGAGGTCGTCTCCACGAACCAGTTTCGAAACGGCATGCACATCGAGCTCGATGGGCAGACCTGGCGGATCGTCGAGTTTCAGCACGTGAAGCCAGGCAAGGGTGGTGCATTCGTGCGCACGAAGCTGAAGTCGCTCGGAAGCGGCTCAGTGGTCGACCGCACGTTTCGCGCGGGCGAGAAGTTCGCCCGCGTTCGCACCGAGCAGAAGAACATGCAATACCTCTACGACTCGGGCGACGACGTCGTCTTCATGGACGAGCAGACCTACGAGCAGCTGTCCCTGCCGCATGCGCTGCTCGAGGACGAGCTGCCCTTCATGCAGCCTTCAGCAAGCGTTCAGGTGATGTTCGTCGGCGGCGATCCCTCGGGCGTCGACCTGCCGTCCTCAGTCGTGCTCGCGGTGACCGACACCGAGCCGGGTGTGAAGGGTGACACGGTCTCGAACGTGACGAAGCCGGCGACTCTCGAGACGGGCGCAATCGTGGCGGTTCCGCTCTTCGTCAACGTGGGCGACAAGATCAAAGTCGACCCGCGCGAGCGCCGCTACATCAGCCGGGCCTAGAAGCTGTAAGAATTCCTCCCATGGACCGGCACGAGATCGAGAAGAAGCTTGCCGCCGCTGAAGCGCGACGGGAAGAAGCAGCTCGCCGTCTTGCCGACAACGAGGAGCGCCTCGCTGCGCTCGAGGAAGAGCGGGTCTCACTGCTCGGTAGCGCTGAGATCGCCCGGCGAGGAATCTCCGACTTCGAGGAGCACCTCGAACGGTTGAACGAAAAGCTGGCGGTGCTCGGGATCGACGAAGCCAGGGCCGATCTCACCGCTGCCGTCGAAGTCCGTGATCACGCAGTCAGGCAGGCCGCAGACATGCTCGACGCCTCGCTCAACGCGCTGCAACGCCTCGACCAGACACGCGCCGCCCTTGCGGATGCGCACGCCCGCCTGCACGCACTCGATCCCGGCGCCCGCGACGTCCTCCCGCCCGAGCCCGACACCCTTGACGGTAAGTGGACGGAGCTCGCCTTCGTCGTTCGCGAAAAGCTGGAGGGCGAGCTCGAGGTCGATCTGATCGACGCAGCGGCACACAGCGCGACCCTGCACGCGATCGACCAGCTTCCCGAACATCTGCGCGAGCTCGCCCTGAAACGCCGGCACGATCTGATGCACGGCACAACCGGCACGCGCAGGCGGTAAGGCCAAACCTACATTTTACGTTCCTCAACCTCATTCGGCTGCTTGACGAGGCAAGATAGAGCTGGTTACGGTCGGTTTGTCATTCGGTCAAGAGTTTGGGGGAACTCGTTATGAGCGGACGGTGGGGATTCGGGGTGCGCTCGGCGCGCTTGGTGCTTTGCGTTTTCTCGTGCCTGGCCGTCTTCGGCGTGCCGGGCCTCGCCTCTGCTGCGACGTCGTTGGCGGATAAGCCTGATTTGATGGCGAGTTTGCCGGGTGTTCCGTATGTGAATCAGGTGGCGCCGGTGTTCGTGGATTCGTTTGTGCAGCCGGGTCATGTGCTGTATCGGTTTGATTCGGAGATTGTGAATCAGGGTGGGACGTTGGATGTGTATCGGGGTTCGGGTGGGGATGCGATGCAGGTGATTTGGCCGGGTGGGGTGCCGTCGCAGTTGACGGCGGGTGGGTATGTTGATCCGAATGTGGCGCCGTCGGATCCGGCGGCGAGCTATGAGGATTTGTCGGTGTTGCGGGGGGCGAGTTTTGTGTATTCGTCGGCTGTTGGCCATAATCATTGGCATTTTCAGGCGGCGGCGCGGTATGTGTTGAATCTGCCGGGGGGTGGGGTGCGGAACTCGGCGAAGGTCGGGTTTTGTATGGCTGATTCGAATCCGAGGTATTTTCCGTATGGGCAGACCAACGGGGGGGCGCAGACGTTTTGTGCGCCGGGGAACCCGTCGGCGGGGTTTGTGCGGATGGGGATCTCGCCGGGGACCTATGATCTCTATAACAGCCAGGTGACCGATCAGTGGGTCGATGTGACCGGGCTTGCGCCGGGGTCGTACACGCTGACGGCGACGGTCAACCCGCAGGGGTTCATCGATGAGTCGAACAGCTCGAATAACAGCCAGACGGTTACCCGGACGATCCCGGGGGCGACCGCGGCAGCGGCCTCTGCCTCGACCGCGGTCGGGGCGGCGGTCGCGATCGGGTTGTCGGGGACGATCGTTGGCCCGTCGGTGCCTGCCCGCCAGTCGGGCTCCTGTGCGCCAACCTCGGCGGTCTATGCCTGTTATGTGACGACAACCGCGACCGGGACGCTGCAGTTCGCGGCCGCCTCGGCGCCCGCCCACGGCGCCGTCTCCTACAGCTCCGGCGGCTCGCTTAGCGGCACCGCCACCTACACCCCGGCCGCCGGCTACTCCGGCAGCGATGCCTTCAGCTACACAACCACCGACCCGCGCGGGCTGAAGAGCCTGCCCGCGACCGTGACCGTCACGATCGGCTCGGGCAGCACAACCCCACCGACAAACACCGCCCTGCCCGTGATCAGCGGCAGCCCGCAAACAGGGCAGCAGCTGAGCGCCTCAACAGGCAGCTGGAACGGCAACCCGACCCCCACCTACACCTACCAATGGCAGCGCTGCAACAGCAACGGCAACACCTGCAACCCAATCACCGCCGCAACCAGCCAGACCTACACCCCAACCACAACCGACATCGCCTCCACCCTCCGCGCCACCATCACCGCCCGAAACACCGCCGGCACCGCAACCGCAACAAGCAACCAGACGGCGGCCGTTGCGAGCTCACCCGCCCCGACCGGAGGCGGAAGCGGCGGAGGCGGATTGCCCGACCTCGGGGTCACGATGTCGGCGTCCGCCGCTGCCCCGCAAATGGGCGCGAGCGACGAGATCACGATCAACGTTGCGAATAACGGTGTCGCAACATCGGCCCAGGTTCACCTGAGGATCGATTTGCCTGCCGGTGTGAGCCTCCTCGGGCCGCCGTACTACGAGCGCGGATCCGGCTGCACCGGGACGCAGACGATCGACTGCTTCCTCGACTTCATCCCTGCCGGGCAAGCGACAAAAGTCGTCTTCGACGTGCGGGCCGACGCGGTCGGCTCACAGGCGATCAACGGGACGGCATCGGGCGACCGCGACTCCAACCTCGCGAACAACGCGGCGACGGTGACGCTTGCCGTTGCAGCTGCTCCGTTCACGCCGCCGGTGACCAGACCCGTTGTCCGTCACTGCATCGTTCCCAACGTGATGGGAAAGACGGTTCACGCTGCCGCGCGTGCCCTCAAGCGCGCGGGCTGTGTCCTCGGCACGATCCGGGCAAGGCGCGCGCCGAATCACGTGCCCGGGCGTGTGGTCGCCCAACTCCCCGCGGCGCGCACCAGACTCCACCTCTACGCGAAGGTGAAGCTCGTCGTCAGCCGCCGCGCCTAGCAGATAGCTCAGACCGAAGCGCAGGCTCTCAGGGGCCGGTGGGGAGCGTGACCGTCTCGGTGACGATTACCGTCGTCGTGTCCTGCGGCAGCGTTCTCGTCTCGGTCTGAGTGCGCACCTCGGTCTCGGTGGTCGTCACGACGACCGTGGTCGTGACGTTGTTCGTCCGGACGACCGTGGAGGTGACGGGGCGCGAAATGGTGGTCGTCACCGGCCGGGTCGTGACGACCGTGTTCGTGACGTTATTCGTCTGGGTGCGCTGATTCGTCACGACCTGCGTCTGAGTGCGCGAGACCGTCACCGGGACGGTCTGGGCCACGGTGACCGATTTCGTCGTCACGACCGTCCGGGTCTTTCCGTTCACCCTGACCACGCTCGTGACGTTGTGACTGACCGTCCGTATCACCGGGACGTAGCGGATCTTCACGACCGGCACGACCGTCGTGCGTCCTGCCGCCGTGACGGTCTGAAGGTCCCGCACGGTCTCGACCTTCGCCTTCAGGCGGATCGTGTGGACGACGGGATAGCGCTTGACGATTGTTCGGCCATTTCGTCGAATGGTCACGATCTTCGTGACCGTCGTGCTCTGAACGATGTACGCATCGCTCGAGGACGTGCCGGCCGACGCCGAGGCGAGCTTGTCGGCAGCGAAATATCCGCCGCCGAGCACAAGCCCGGCGAGGGCGAGGGAGACGGCAATCTTCGCCTCGAAGGGCAGACGCCGCTGCCAGAGGTACCGGTACCAGTTCGAATCAAGCCACTTCGACCCCAAGTTCTCCCCCTCGCTCGCCCGTGAACCGTGGACAGTAGCGCCGCCGGCACCTTCGCCTCGGCACTAAAGGAACTGACGCCTCGTGCCGAATCAGTACGCATGGGATCAGTCACGAACGTTCTCCTCGGCGCAATGCTCGGTGTGGCAATCGTGGCCGCGTTCTGGGTCCTCGCGAGCCTGATCGACGATCTCCGGCAAGTAACACGCGACGTGCGGCGCAGCTAGCGCCTCGCCCGCGCTCAGCGGGTCAGGCGGCTCCCGCGACGGGCGGGCCGGTCGCCGCCGCGGTGAGGCTCGGATCCGGACGGCTCGAGATCGTCGAGAAGATCAGCTTCCTTCGCTTCGACGAGCCGGTAGATCCCGTCGCCCGAGGTTTGCCAACGATCGCCGAGCTGCTCGGCGACCCAGTCGCCTCGCACCGCGGTCTGCCCTTCACCGTCTTGATCGCGCTCCGCCACCGCACGACCAATGTAACGCTCAGGGGTCGCGTGAGGAAGGAACGACGCTATTCGAGGTCGACGTACACGTCGTGGCCGCGGGAGCGTTGCGCTGCTTCCCACGCACGAACTCGGAGCAACGTGGCGAGGCGCAGCGCATCGCGGTTGAACGAGCCGAGGATGCTGATCCTCAGACTGTCCGGCGAGACCACGTCGGCAACCACGTCGGGGCGAGCGGTCAGGTCTGCGAGCAGGAGCTCGAGCATCGATTTGTCGGAGATCCGGATGGTGGTCATGAGGTCGCTCGCTCGAGGGATGTGTCGCGCGCTGCCTGAACATAGGGCCGTTTATTCGCCCTTGGCCTCCTACTTTCGGCTAGACGTTGATGGATATGGCGAACGCGCGCTCAAGTGGCGATGCCCGGCTGCCGACACCTCCGATATGGCGGCAGCCCGCGATCTCTCCGACCCCGAGTCTCTGCTGGTCGAGCTCGGGCAGCTCGAGCACCGCGAGCACGAGCTGTCCAGCCTCCGCGCAAAGTTGCACGCTCGCCTTGATGCGTTCCCGAACGAGGTGACAAAGCGGCAGGAGCAGCAGATCTCGACCGAGCGCCGCGCGGTGCACGAGCGGATCGATCAGCTGAAGGCTCAGCTCGCGCTGATTCGGCGCCCGCTGGAAACCGAGTGACGTGAGCGAGGAAGGTCAGACCGAGTTCGAAGCCGCGCTCGAGGAGCTCGACGCCGAGGAACGCCAGATCTCTGCGATCCGGCGCAAGCTGCACGACAAGATCGAACGCTTTCCGACGGAAGACCTGATCGCGCAGGAGCGAGAGATCTCACGGCAGCGTCGTGACCTCCACGCGCGGATCAGCGAGCTTCGCCAGCAGAGCCAGAGCGACCTGACCCCGAAGGAGGCCGCCGCGCTACTCGTCCAGCTCGAAGACGAGGAGCGCACGGTCTCGCTGCTCCGCCGGAAACTCCACGACCGGTTGGCGCTGTTCCCGAATGACGGGCTCGAGACGAAGGAACGCGACGTCTCGCAGACCCGGAAGCGACTCCACCGTCAGATCGACCTGCTCCGCGAGCGGCAGGGCAGCCGGGGCCGCCGGTAGTAGATCGTTCGGCCAGAGCTTCCTTTCTCCGCAACGAAGCGGCACCGCAACGATCGGGACCATCGGGCCGCCGACCCTAGCCAAACGCCGGGTGACGTCGGTTCGCCGGCTTGCAATTCTGCGCACGGAAGGGCCGAGCGTGTCCCGGGTAGGCAAGAACTCTGACGCCGCAGCCGGAGGTTGCCTCGACCCGCAGCGGTGAGGCACGCTCGGCCCTCCGGCTCGGTTCGGCGGTAAGGTCCACCTTCATGCCGCGTCTCGTCGACACGACGATCCGCGTCCTCAGCCAGGAGCCGCTCGCCGGCCTGATGCCGACGGCGGATCTGCTGCACCTGGCCGAGCTTCTCGACGAGGCCGGGTTTGCCTACCTCGAGGTGTCGGGCGGGGGCGTCTTCGACAGCGCCGTTCGGCGCGGCGTCGAAAGCCCCTGGGAGCGGATCCGGGCGCTGAAGGCGAGAACATCGACCCCGCTCGCCCTGGCGCTTCGCGGCCGGTTCCTCGTCGGCGCGCGGCCCGTCGGCGGAGACTTCGCCCGTCGATTCGTCGCGAGCGCGGCGCAGAGTGGCATCGACATCTTTCGCCTGCACGACCCCCTGAACGACGTCGACAACCTGCGGGAGGCCGCCGAGGCGATCGTCGCTTCCGGAAGCGAGTTCGAAGCCGGCCTGCTGTACGGCAGCGGCAAGCATGAAGCGCTCGTCGATGCGGCCCGTCGCCTACCGGAGCTCGGCGCCGCGCGAATCCTGCTCAACGATCCGGCGGCACTCCTCCAACCCCATCGCGCGAGGGAGCTCGTCACCGAGCTCCGCGAGGTGTCCGGGCTGCCCGTCGGGCTCTATGCCCAGGGAGCGGGCGGTAACGCCCTCGCAGCGGCGCTCGAGGCGGCGCGGGCGGGAGCGGACATCATCGCCACCGCGAGCTACCCTGTCGCGCTGACGATGCACCGCGTCTCCGCCGAGGCAGCCGCGCAGGCGCTTGCCGGCCTCGGCCTTTCGACAGGCATCGATCTGGACAAGCTGTGGGAGGCCGCAGACCTCGTCGACGAGCACATCGGAGACGAGCCCGTTGCACCGGTGGCGCCACGGATCGCCGTGCGCGCAGCCCAGAAGAAGCTTCCGGTCGGCCTCGTCGCAGCGCTCGACTCGCAACTGCGCGCGCAGGACTCGGCCGACCGTCTCGATGACGTGCTCGACGAGGTCGACCGGGTGCGCGCCGAGGTCGGCTCCCCGCCCCTCGCGGCGCCGATCGGACAGATCATCGCTTCGCAGGCCCTGCTGAACGTTCTTTCTGCAAATCGCTATTCGACGATGATCGACGAACTGCGCGATCTGGCTGAAGGTCGCTTCGGACGGACGCCCGCATCCGTCGACCCCGCTCTCACCCGCGCGGTGGAGCTGCTTGGCGGCAGCAACGGTGGCGAAGAGCCGGTGCTGGACGAGGTGCGCGAAGACGCCGAGGGACTCGCTTCGAGCGAAGAGGAGTTGCTCCTACTTGCGCTCTTCGGCGAGGAAGCGGAGCCGCTTCTGCGCTCGATCCGGGAGCGGTCCGGTGGTGAGGAGTCACTCGCAGCTCGAGGCCTCGACCAGGAGCGCGCGGAGAGGATTCGTGAGGTTGTCCGAATCGTGCAGGAAACCGGTGTGGGCGAGATCACGATCGAGGAGGACGGCATGCGCGTGAGCGTGCGCCGCACCGTCGAGGCACCGGTCGTCGCGTCACAGCCGGCGACCCCGGCCGGCGAGGTCGAGCAGGTGGCACCGCGGAACGACGCACTCGTGCGCGTCGAGAGCCCCATGGTTGGCACGTTCTATCGCTCTCCTGCTCCGGGCACACCCCCGTTCGTCGAGGAGGGAGACGCCGTCGCGGCCGGTCAGCCCCTGTGCATCCTCGAAGCGATGAAGCTGATGAACGAGGTCAAATCCGAGGTCGAGGCTGTCGTGCGGACGATCCACGTCGGCAACGCCGACCCCGTCGAGTACGGCCAGTTGCTCTTCGAGCTCGAGCCGATCAACGGTCGGCCGCTCGACGCGGTTCGGTGATGTTCGACCGGGTCCTGGTCGCGAACCGGGGTGAAATCGCGGTCCGGGTGATCCGCGCGCTGCACGAGCTGGATGTCGAGGCCGTCGCGATCTATTCGACAGCCGACCGCGACTCGCTGCACGTGCAGTTAGCCGACCACGCGATCTGTGTGGGCCCACCCGCGGCGTCGGAGAGTTACCTGCGCATTCCGAGCGTGGTCGCGGCCGCCGAGACGACCGGCTGCGAAGCGGTGCATCCCGGCTACGGCTTTCTGGCCGAGAACCCGGCGTTTGCTCGCGCGTGTGTCGAGAACGACCTGGTCTTCGTGGGGCCGCCGGCGGACGTGATGGCAACGATGGGCGACAAGATCTCTGCAAAGCTCGCCATGCGAGCGGCCGGCGTGCCGACGGTGCCGGGAACGGACGGGGCAACGGACCTCGCAGCGGCGCGCGCGGCGGGGCAGGAGATCGGCTTTCCGGTTCTCCTGAAGGCGACGGCCGGAGGCGGCGGCAAGGGCATGCGGCTCGTTCAGCGCGCGGAGGATCTCGATGAGGCGTTCGGTTTGGCCGCGAACGAGGCCGACGCCGCATTCGGCGACGCCACGATGTACCTCGAAAAGGCACTCGTGCCGGCGCGCCACGTGGAGATCCAGGTGCTGTGCGACGGCCACGAGAACGTTCTGACACTCGGCGAGCGCGAGTGCTCGATCCAGCGCCGCCACCAGAAGCTGATCGAAGAGACACCTTCGCCGGCGCTCCGGCCCAAGCAGCGAGAGGCGATGGAGGAGGCTGCCGAGCGGGCCTGCCGCGCCGTCGGCTATCGCAACGCGGGTACCTTCGAGTTCCTGCTTGGCTCCGACCAGAATTTCTACTTCATCGAGTTGAACGCGCGACTACAGGTGGAGCATCCGGCGACGGAGCTCTGCACCGGCATCGACATCGTCCGGGAGCAGCTGCGGATCGCAGCCGGCGAACGGCTCTCCCTGTCCGGGCGCGCGCCGCGCCGTGGCCACGCGATCGAGATCCGCCTGAACGCCGAGGATCCCGAACATGACTTTCGCCCGTCGCCCGGGCGGATCACGCGCTTCACTCCCGCCCAGGGCCCCGGCGTCCGCGTCGACACGTTCGTCGAGAGCGGTTCGGTGATCTCGCCATTCTACGATTCCCTCATCGCGAAGCTCATCGTCTGGGACGAAACCCGCTCGGCTGCGATCGCGCGCGCGGAGCGTGCGCTGCGCGAGACGCTCATCGAGGGTGTGCCGACGACCCGCGACCTGGCACTCGAAGTGCTCGCGAGCGAGCCGTTCCGAAGCGGCGAATACTCCACCTCGACCCTCGAGCAGCTGCGAGGCGTGCCGGCATGACGCTCTCACGTCGCCAGGCGCGCCGCCAGGCGCTCTTCCTGCTCTACCAATGGGATCTCTCCGGCCAGGAGATCGGCTCGCAGTTCGCGGGGGAGATCGATGCCTGGGCGCGCGGCGTCGCGGAGGTTGTTGCGGCCCGCGCCGCCGAGCTCGACGAGCGAATCACGGCTGCCTCCGACGGCTGGAGCGCCGACCGCCTCGGCGCCGTCGAGCGGAGCGCGCTGCGCGTCGCGGTGCACGAGCTTCAGCACGACGAGGTTCCGGCCGAGGTGGCGATCAACGAGGCCGTCGGCTTCGCGAAGAAGTACGCCTCCGACGAGGGTGCGAGACTTGTGAACGGCATTCTGGGACGAATCCAACGGGAGGAGGCAGCATGAGCAGCGAGGAGTCGTTGTCGCATGCGGAAGATCTGCTCGCGAGACTCGAGTCCGCTCGAGCGCGGCTCGAGGAGACGCAGGATCCTGATGCGGCGATCGAGATCCTGCAGGAGCTCGCCGAGCTGGCGAAGGAAGTGGAGGCCGAGCTCCAGCGGGCGAAGCGAGCGGCCGAGACGGAGGCGGCGACGCCCCCAGGCCCCGATGCCCCTGCGACCTAACGAACTGCGCGCGCGCGTCGAGGCGTACCTCGACGAGCTCGCACTGGCTCCGGAGCTCGGCAACCTGGCCGGGCCGATGCGCTACGCGCTCGGAGGCAAGCGAATCAGGCCGGTCCTCTGCCTCGCGACGGGCGACGCGCTCGGCGAGCCGGTCGAGAACCTGCTTGCGGCTGCGGCGGCGGTCGAGCTCGTGCACTCGTTCTCGCTCGTGCACGACGACCTGCCCGCGCTCGACGACGATCGCGAGCGCCGCGGCGCGCCGTCGGGGTGGGCGGCGTTCGACGAGGCGACGGCGATCCTTGCGGGTGACGCACTGCTCGCCGAGGCCTTCCGGCTTGCGCTCACCTATCCGACCCCGTCGGTCGCACGCGAGCTCGTGGGGGCGACGATCGGCATGATCGGCGGGCAGCAACTCGACCTCGAGGGCGCAGCAGACCTGCAGCAGCTGCATTCGTTGAAGACCGGCTCGCTGTTCTCAGCGGCGATCATGTGCGCGGTCTGGGCAACGGACATCGGAATCGATGAGCATCCGCCGTGGCGCGCGTTCGCAGGCGAGCTCGGCCTGCTCTTTCAGGTCGTCGACGACGTCCTCGACGGGGACGGCTTCGTGCTGAGCGTGGGCGAGGAGGGCGCACGGCGGCTCGCGGACGAGGCCGCGGAACGCGCGCAGGCGCGGCTCGCGCAGATCGACACCGACACGACGGTGCTCGGCGAGATCGTGGACGGGCTTCAGGTCCGAACCGCGTAATCGAGGCTTGATGTCGAAGAAACGGCTTGACGTCCTGCTTGTCGAGCGCGGCCTCGCGGAATCGCGCACGCAGGCCCAGGCGCTCGTCATGGCCGGCCTGGTACCCGGCCATTTTAAGCCGGGGGAGCAGGTCGACGAGCAGGCGCCGCTCGAGGTCGAGGCGCTGCCGCCGTATGTCTCGCGTGCCGGGCACAAGCTCGCGAACGCGCTCGACGCGTTCGCGCTCGGCGTGCAGGGGCTCGACTGCCTGGACGTGGGGGCCTCGACGGGCGGGTTCAGCGACGTGCTGCTCCAGCGTGGCGCAGCGCGAGTGATCGCGCTCGACGTCGGCTACGGGCAGCTGCACGATCGGGTGCGCCGCGACCCCCGCGTGACCGTGATCGAGCGGGTGAACGCCCGCTCGATCACGGAGCTGCCGTTCGCGCCGCAACTCGTGACGTGCGACGTCTCGTTCATCTCGGTGAAGCTCGCGCTGCCGCCCGCGCTCCGTCTCTCCCGGCCGGGCTGGCAGGCGCTCGTGCTCGTGAAGCCACAATTCGAGGCGGGCCGGGCGGAGGCGCCGCGCGGCGTTGTGCGCGACCCTGCAGTGCACGCGCGCGTCGTCCGCAACGTTGCTGAGGCGTTACTCGCGAGCGGAGGCGAGCCGCGCGGCGTCGTAGACTCGGGGCTGCCCGGACCGAAGGGAAACCGTGAGTTCGTCCTCCTCCTCGCCGACACCGCCGAGCCACGCCTCCCCGACGAGTTCGACGGGTGGGTCGACGATGCCGTCCGTTAAGACGGCGGCGGTCGTCACGCACGGTGGCGACGGCACCGCCGGCGCACTCGTTCGGCTGCGGGCGGTTGCCGCCTCCTGCGGCGTCGAGCTCGTCGAGAACGAGACGGACAGGCGTGTCCCCGACGTCGCGATCGTGCTCGGCGGTGACGGCACGATGCTGCGTGCGCTCGCGCGCTTCCTCGGCTCGGGCGTGCCCGTGCTCGGCGTCAACTACGGCCGGGTCGGGTTCCTCACGGCAGTCCAGGCAGACGAACTCGAGAGCGGGGTCCGACGGGTCTTCGCAGGCGACTACCGGACGATCGAGCTCGCGACGGTCGATGTGACCGTCGGAACCGAGCAACGCGTCGCAGTGAACGACGTCGTCGTGGCCGGCGGGACGCTCGGGCGCATGGTCGAGCTCTCCTACGCGATCGGCGGCGAGGAGCTCGGGCAGCAGCCCTGCGACGGGCTGATCTGCGCGACTCCGACCGGGTCGACCGCGTACAACCTCTCGAATGGCGGTCCCGTGCTCGTCTGGGGGATCGACGCGATGGTGCTCACGTTCGTCGCGCCGCACGCGACGCATATCCGGCCGCTCGTCGTCCCCCGCGGCTCTGACGTCACGATCACGAACGAGACGACGAGCTTCGACGCCACCGTCCTCGTCGATGGGCAGCCGATCGGCGCTCTCGGCGTGGGTGAGGCGGCGGTCGTCCGGGTCGGGGAGCGGCGCAGCTTGCTTGCCACCCTTCCCGAGGTGACCTTCTTTCGCCGCTACGGCGCCACCTTCGGCTCCTGACCCGGGCCGGACACTGGCACCCGCTGGTGCTCGCCGTAGCATTCAGCCATGCTGCGCCGGCTCGCGATCACGAACCTCGTCCTGATCCGGGACGCTGGCCTCGACTTCGACGCGGGCCTGAACGCGATCACCGGCGAGACCGGCGCCGGCAAGACGATCCTCTCGAACGCCATCGGCCTGTTGCTCGGGGCACGCGGCGATGCGGCGCTCGTCGGCGCCGCAGGCGAGGAGGCCTACGTCGAGGCGGAGTTCGACACAGTCGACGACGATGCCCTCGGCCCGCTCGCCGAGCTTCGGCCCGAGGGCGAAGACGGGCTCGTGCTCTCCCGCCGGATCTTTCCCGATGGGCGCACTCGTGCGTACGCGTGGGGGCGCGCTGCGGCGCGCGAAGACGTTGCCGCCGCGGCCGAGCAATTGATCGCGATGAGCGGTCAGTTCGAGCAGCGCCGGCTCGCGCGGCCCGCCTACCAGCGCGCCGTGCTCGACGCGTTCGCGCAGCTCGACCTGCGTGAGGCGCAGCGAGCCTGGCGGGAGCTCCAGACAGCCGAGCGAGCGCACGACGAGCTGACCCGCGACGCCGATGCCGCCCGGGCCCGACTCGACGAGCTGAGCGCGCTCGCCGGAGACACCGAGGGCCTCGACGCGGGCTTGGAGGACGACCTCCGCGCTGACCGTGAGCGGCTCCGTCACGTCTCCGAGCTCGCCGAGGCAGCCGCGACCGCGGCGGCGGTGCTCACCCCGGAGGAGGGCGCCGGGGCGAGCGATCTCGTGGTTCGCGCCGAGCGGGCCGTCGCGCCGTTCGAGCGCCTCGCACCCGAGCTCGCGGACGCAGGTGCTGCGCTGCGGCAGGTCGAGTTCCAGCTGCAGGAGACCGCGTCGGAGCTGCGTGGCTTTCTGCTCTCGCTCGAGGCCGAGCCCGGGCGTCTGGAGGCAGTCGAGGCGGAGCTCGACCGCTTGGCCGACCTGCGCCGTCGCTACCGCGCGCAGACCTTCGCCGAGCTGCTCGAGCGAGCTGTAGCGGCACGGGCGGAGCTCGCGGCGCTCGAGGAAGGCCACGACCCGGTGCGAGCGGCCGAACAGGCTCTGGCCTCGGCGCAGGCTGAGGTCGCGCGCGTGCACGCGCAGCTTCGTCAAGGACGCGAAGCCGCCGCCGAGCCGTTTGCCGCTGCCGTCGCGCACGAGCTGCGCGGCGTCGGCCTCGGGGAGGGAGAGTTTCGTGTCGTCCTCGGCCAGCGGGACCCCGGCGCAACCGGCGCCGACGAGGTCGCATTCCTCATCCGGCCGAACGCGGGACTCCCGTTCGGCCCGGTCGCCGAGATGGCCTCGGGCGGAGAGCTCTCGCGCATCGCCCTCGCGATCGCCGCCGTCGCAGGCGGTGAGACCATGGTGTTCGATGAGATCGACGCCGGGATCGGCGGTACGACGGCACACGCCGTCGCCGACACTCTTCGGCGCCTCGCCGGTCGCGCCCAGGTGATCACGATCACGCACCTGCCACAGATCGCGACGGTCGCCGACCGCCACTTTAGCGTCGAGAAGGTCGACGGCGATCCGGCGCACACGCGGATCGAGGCGCTGGATGACGCCGAGCGCCGCGACGAGGTCGAACGCATGCTCGGCGGGGCCGAGTTCCTCGCGCTCGTGACGGCCGACAGCGCGAAACCTGGTTCGCTTTTTGAACCAGGTTCATGAGTTTCTCGAGGACGCTGGGCGGGGGGCCGAAACTCGGCTACCTGGTTCGCACGACCGGCGAACCAGGTTGCTACGAGGTGCGCCCTAGACTCCGTGCGTGAGCTTCGTGGAGTTCACCGGGAACGCCCGGCTCGATCGCCGTACCAAGGACCTGACGAAGCGCATCGGGCCGGACGATGTCGCGATCATCGATCACGCTGATCTCGACCGCGTCTCGGCGGAGGAGCTCGTCGAATCGGGCGTCCGCGTGGTCGTCAACGTCGCGCAGAGCCAGACGGGCCGCTACCCGAACCCGGGCCCGCTCGAGCTCGTGCGCGGGGGAGTGCGCCTGATCGACGCGCTCGGCTCGGGTCTCTTCGAGACCGTCTCCGACGGGGAGCTGATCTCGGTGCGCGGTGCAAGCCTCTACCGCAACGGCACGTGCCTCGCCGAGGGGCGGCTGCTCGGCGTCCACGACCTCGAGCGCGCGCTCAACGATCAGCGCGCCCGTGTCACGGGCGCCCTGGAGGCGTTCGCCGAGAACACGCTGACGTTCCTCCGAGAAGAGGGAAAGCTCCTGACCGAGGGGCCGGAGCTTCCCGTGCTTCGCACGCGGTTTCGCGACCGGCACGTGCTCGTCGTCGCGCGCGGGCCGGGGCACAAACGCGATCTGCGCATGGTCAACTCCTACGTGCGCCACTTCCGCCCTGTCCTCGTGGGGATCGACGGCGGGGCCGACGCGATCGTCGAGGCCGGCTGGAAGCCGGACGTGATCGTCGGCGACATGGACTCCGTCTCGGATTCAACGCTCGCGCTCGGGGCTGAGCTGGTCGTGCACGCCTACCGAGGGGGCGCGGCACCGGGTGCGGGGCGCGTCGAGCGGCTCGGTCTCGACTTCCAGACGGTCTCGGTTCCCGGCATCAGCGAGGACGTCGCTTTTCTGCTCGCATACGACAAGGGAGCCCGGCTGATCGTCGCGGTGGGCACGCACTTCAACCTGATCGAGTTCCTCGAGCGTGATCGTGCCGGCATGTCGTCGACGTTCGTGACACGCCTGAAGGTCGGTGAGATCCTCGTCGATGCGAAGGGCGTCTCACTCCTCGTCGCCCCGCGCGTCGGGCTGTGGCCGCTCGTCGTGCTCGCGCTCGTCGGCCTGCTCGCGATCGTCGTTGCGATCCTGGCATCACCGGCCCTGCGCAGCGTGATCGAGGACCTCGCCCGCACGATGTTTTGAGCACGGTGCATTGAGTACGGGATCGATCGAGCTCCTGGCGTCTCGGGCAGATGTCTGGTCGTTCCTCGCCGAGCCGTACCACCTGACTGACTGGTGGCCGGGGATCACCGGCGTCGAGCCCGACCGGCGCGGCTTCGCCCCGGGTGCCCGCTGGAAGGTGGTCGTGAACCGGCGCAACATCTTCGCCGGCCCGCGCAGCAAGGAGACGCTGCTCTTGATTCGGGAGATCGATCCGTACGAGCGCTGGTCGTGGCACCTGCTTGCAACGAAGCTCGAGGTCGAGATCCGGCTGCGCGCCGCAGGCGAGCACCGAACGGTGGCTACGGTCGCACTCAGCAACGGCTCGCCGGGCGTCGCGCTGAAGCGCCTCTATGACCTCTGCCAGACTGCAGCGACTCTCTGATGCTCGACCTTCGCTACCACGTCGCCTCGCTTTCGGCGGTCTTCATTGCCCTCGTGGTCGGGATCCTCGTCGGCGTCGGGATCTCGGGTCGGGGTTTCGTCGACAAGTCGGAGCGTCGCAACTTCCAGAACCGGATCGCCGCGCTCCAGACGAAGGTTGACCAGCTGGCCGCGCAGAAAGCGTTGCTCGCGCAGCAGGGCCAGGCGGCGGCGTCGTTCGTGCAGGACGCGTATCCGGTGCTGATGCACAATCGCCTTGCCGGGAAGCGGATTGCCGTGATCGTGATCGGTCCGAGTGGAGGCGCCGCAGGCAGCGATGTCTCGCGTGCGCTTGCGGACGCAGGCGGAACGATCGCGCTGTACCGCGCGGTGAAGGAACCCGTGACGCTCAGGCCTTTGCGAACGGCGCTGACCGGCACGCTCGGCTTCAAGACGTTGCCCGATATCGCGCACGAGGTCGGTCAGGAATGGGTGACCGGTGGCGTGACGCCGGTTGCCGACAAGGTGTCGTCGTTGCTCGTCGAGGAGCAGCGAGGCTCGACCGGCAAACCCGTCGACGGCGTGGTCGTCGTCGAACGGTCTCCGCCCACGGACGCCTCGACGGAGCGCTTCCTCTCGAGTCTCCTGAAGGGCCTCCGAGACGGTGGTGTGCCGCTCGTCGGAGCGGAGAAGGTGGACACCGCCCAGTCGCTCGTCTCGTCGTGGCAGGCGGTCCAGGGAATGTCATCGGTCGACGATGTCGACACGCCCACCGGAAAGCTCGCGCTCGCATTGCTGCTGGCCGGCGCGCCGTCCGGGAGTTTCGGCCTGAAGCCGACCGCCGATTCGACGCTGCCGCGGATCGAGCCCGCCGGATGACGCCCGGTGTGCCGCTGACGATCCTCATCGCGGCACGCGACGAGGAGGAGCGGATCGCGGCCACCGTCGAGCTCGTGCGCGGCCGGTTCGAGGGCAGCGAGGTGATCGTCGCCGACGACGGATCTCGCGACGCGACCGCGGCGCGCGCCGAAGATGCCGGCGCGACGGTCCTGCGTCTTCCGCGCCGCGGGAAAGGCCAGGCGCTCTCCGCCGCCGAGCGCGCGGCAGCCCCGGGAGCGCTCGTTTTGCTCGACGCCGACATCCGGGGCGACGTGCGCGGTCTTTGCGCCACCCCGGCGCAAGGCTTGCGAGTCGCGCGGTTCGCCCGGCGGGAAGGCGGCGGGGTCGGGCTCGCGAAGGGCATCGCCCGCGGGCTGATCCGCATCCGCGCCGGAATCGACGTGAGTGAGCCGCTGTCGGGCCAGCGGGCGCTCGGTGTGCGGGCGCGCATGGCCTGCTTTCCGCTCGCACCGGGGTTCGGAGCCGAGACGCGAATGACGATCGATGCCGCGCGCGCCGGCGTCCCGGTCGAAGAGGTCGAGCTCGACCTCCAGCACCGTGCAACCGGGCGGGACCTGAACGGCTTCGCGCATCGGGGCCGCCAGCTCGTCGATCTCCTGCTCGCCTGCGGCCCTCTGTGTGTCAACTACCGTGGGCTCCGTCTGCCGATCGTCGGCTGGGTGGCGGGCGTCCACGAGCCGGTCGTCGCCGCGATCGGCCTCGCGGACGACCTCTGGTCGGGCCCGGAACGCGGTGTTCGCGCGCACCTCCGGGCGCGTCGGACGACAGGCGTGCTGAAGCTCGCAGGGATCCCGCTGTACGCCCTCGTCCGCACGCGCAGTTTGTCCGGTGCGCTCCTCGTCGGGCTGTCGGCGAATGCGCTCAACCAACTCGACACGCGGCCGGGCCGTGCCCTGAAGGCCTACCTCGCCGCTGCCATCCCGGTGGGGGCGCCGCTTGGGGTCGCCGTCCTGCTCGCTCCCTACGATCTTCGCGAGATGGCGATGCTGGGAGATACCGGAGCGAACGCGCTCGGAGCGCTGCTAGGCTTGAATTCCGTGGAACGCATCACGGGAAGAGGCCGCTGGCTCCTGATTGGAGCGCTGCTGGCCCTCACCGCTCTCGGCGAGCGCACCTCTCTGGGTCAACTGATCGAACGGACGCCGGTGCTGCGCCGGGTCGACGAATGGGGGCGGGTTTAGTGCAACATTCCGGAAGTCTCGCGAGCCCTGGCGGCTGCAACGCTGCGCCGGGCTGCATCCTCGGTCGCCCCGATAGAACCACGCTATGGGGGCTTCCTGCCTCCTTGCCCGGCTTGCTGTTCGCGCGCCAGGATCAGCACGCGGCCTCCGGAGCGCTGCACTAATGGCCAAATTCGTGTTCGTGACCGGGGGTGTCGTCTCGTCGCTCGGCAAGGGCATCACCGCAGCCTCGCTCGGCCGCCTCTTGAAGGCGCGTGGGCTGAGAGTGCAGTGTCAGAAGTTCGACCCCTACATCAACGTCGATCCCGGCACGATGAGCCCGTTTCAGCACGGTGAGGTGTTCGTCACGGAGGACGGCGCCGAGACCGATCTCGACATCGGGCACTACGAGCGGTTCATCGACGAGAACCTGTCGCGCGCTGCGAATCACACGGCCGGCGCCGTCTGGGACCGCGTGCTGCGCAAGGAGCGGAAGGGTGAGTACCTCGGCTCGACCGTGCAGGTGATCCCGCACATCACGAACGAGATCAAGTCCCGCATCCGCTCGGTGGCCGAGGCGACGAACACGGACGTCGTCATCACCGAGATCGGCGGAACGGTCGGTGACATCGAGTCTCAGCCGTTCCTCGAGGCGATTCGCCAGTTCCGGCGGGAGGTCGGGCCGGAAAACGTCATCTATCTCCACGTCACACTCGTGCCGTACATCGACACGGCAGGCGAGCTGAAGACGAAGCCGACGCAGCATTCCGTCAACGAGCTGCGCCGGATCGGTATCCATCCCGACATCCTTGTCTGCCGCTCGACGGAGTCGCTACCCCGGGAGATCCGCGAGAAGATCGCGCTGTTCGCCGATGTCGACGTCGACGCCGTGATCACGAACTCGGATGTGGCGGACGTGTACATGGTTCCCCTGGAGTTGCAGGAGCAGGGGCTCGACGAGCTCGTCTGCCGCAAGCTCGGCATCAACGCACCAGGAGCCGATCTCACCGAGTGGCTCGAGTTGACGACCCGGATCAAGGAACGAAAAGAGACTGTCGAGATTGCCCTCGTCGGTAAGTACGTGAAGCTCCACGACGCCTACCTGTCGGTGCACGAGGCGCTCAAGCACGCCGGGATCCACAACGGCACCCGCGTGCATGTGCGCTGGGTCGACGCGGAGGACATGACGCTCGAAGAGGCTCGCGCCGAGCTGGCGGGCGTCGACGGAGTGCTGGTTCCCGGCGGTTTTGGTTCCCGCGGCTGGGAGGGGAAGATCCTTGCCTGCCGGGTCGCTCGCGAGGATGAGATCCCGTATCTTGGGATCTGCCTCGGCATGCACGTCGCCGTCTCGGAGTATGCGCGCCACGTGTGCGGCCTCGACGGCGCCAACTCGACCGAGATGGATCCGGAGACGCCCTACCCGGTCATCGACCTCCTGCCGGAGCAGAAGGACGTCGAAGACCTGGGCGGCACGATGCGACTCGGTGCGCAGGCGGTCGAGCTGGCCGACGGCACGCGCACACGCGAGGTCTACGCCGACGAGCCGGTGATCGCCGAGCGCCACCGGCATCGCTACGAGGTGAACAACGCCTACCGGCAGGCGATCGTCGACGCCGGCCTCGTCATCAGCGGCACCTTCCAGGAAGGGCGGCTCGTCGAGATCATCGAGCTGCCCGACCATCCGTGGTTCGTCGCCTCGCAGTTTCATCCCGAGTTCAAGTCGCGCCCCACGCGCCCGGCACCGCTCTTCCGCGAGTTCGTTGCGGCCGCGGTTCAACGCTCCCGCGTGCGCCGCGGCGCCGAGGTTGCCAGGACTCCGACGTAGGTCGGACTCAGTGACTCAGTGACTCAGCGACTCAGCGACTCGGCGGCATCGAGGCGGTACCGACCGAGACGAAGACGGGCATCCCTGCAACAACCGTCGCGCCCGCGACGTAGGCGAACCCGACCGTCGAGCCGTCCTTGCGGGTGACAGTCGCGACCCCGGTGTGGCTGCCGCGCAACTCCATCTCGGCCCATTCTGCGGGCGCCTCCTCGTACCGGGCGACATCGGTAGCGCGCAGGGTGAGCAACTCCTCGCGGCTGTAACCAAGGAGCTGGCACGCGGCTTGGTTCACCGCGACGTAGCGGCCCTGGTCGTCGGCGACGAAGACGGCAACGGGGCCGTGCTCGATCGCATCACCGAGGAGCGACGCCTGGATAAGCGGCTCGGAAACCCCCATGCAGAACTATCTTCTACAGATCTTCGGGTCGGTTCAATAGGTAGGAGCCGAGGACCCGCTGGGCCGAATGACCTACTGTTCTCCTTCCGGGCTGCCGACAACCAGTAGGTGCAGAAGGCTGCGGTCGAGGACGGCGAGGTCGGGACGCCAGTGGCAGCCGCGCAGAAGACGTCCGACCTTCGGCTCCGCCTTGAGCGGCTCGAGGAGGAGCACCGGGCGCTCCTCGAGCACGTTCCCGACGCGCTCGTGATGGTGCTCGATGCGGACCTTCGTTATGTCCGGATCAACCGGACGATGGCGGCCCTCGGCTGGAAGGCCGAGGAAGTCGTCGGACGGCACGTCGACGAGGTGTTGCGCGACCGCCCGGAGGTGTGTGCTCGGCACCGGGCTGCGCTCGCCGGCGAGGCGCAGTCACTCGACTACACGAGCCTGAACGGCGAACGAACATTCTGGCTTCAGATCTTCCCGCTGCGCAGCGGCTCCGAGATCTTCGGTGTCATGGCGATCGCGCAGGACGTGACCGACCGTGCCGAGGCCGGCCGGCAGCTCCGCGAAGCGACCGAGGAGTTCGAATCGGCGTTTCACTACAGCGCGATCGGTATGGCCCTCGTCGACCTCGACGGCCGGTGGTTGAAAGTGAACAAGAGTGTCTGCGAGCTCGTCGGGTACGAGGAGCGAGAGCTACTCGAGCTCAGCTTCCAGGACATCACGCATCCGAGCGACCTCGACGCCGACCTCGCGTTCACCGAACAGCTTGTGGCGGGTGAGATCGACGCGTACCAGATGGAGAAGCGGTACATCCGAAAAGACGGCTCGATCATCCCCGTTCTTCTGTCGGTCAGCGTCGTGCGTGACGAGCACGGGGTTCCGGTTCGGTTCGTGTCGCAGATCCAGGACCGGACGAACGACGTCCACAGCCGCGAGCTCGAGAACGAGCTTGCCGAGCGGCGGCTCGCCGACTCACTGAACGTGCTCGCGGGCGGCGTCGCGCACGACTTCAACAACCTGCTCGTCGGAATCCTCGGCCACACGTCGATGGCGCTCGGCGAGGTACCCGAAGGCTCGCCCGTCCGCCGCCACCTGGAGCAGGTCGAGGCGAGCGCCCGAGCCGTCGCCGCCGTGACGGATCAAATGCTCGCGTTCTCGGGCAACGCGTGGCGCGACCTGGCTGACGTCGATCTGCGCGAGCACGCGCACGAGGTGCACGACGGCTACAAGGACTCGGTCGACGGGATAACCGTGCAGCTCTCGAACGCTCTCGAGTTACCCCTTGTTCGTGCTGACCGAGCACAGCTTCGGCGGATCACCGGGAATCTCATCGATAACGCACTCGAGGCCCTCGGCGCGGGAGGCGGCACCATCTCCATCTCGACGGGATCGCTTCACGTCACGCGCGCGGCGCTCGACTCGTACTCGATCGGGGTCTCGGCCGAGCCCGGTTTCTTCGCCTATCTCGACGTCGCAGACGACGGGGCCGGGATGTCGGTCGACGTCCGGCGCCGCATGTTCGAGCCGTTCTTCAGCACGAAATTCCAGGGTCGCGGCCTGGGGCTCGCAGCGGTCGACGGCCTCGTGCGCGGCCACGGCGGCGCGATCGCGGTGCAGAGCGCACCGGGCTCGGGAACGCGTGTGCGCGTGCTGCTCCCTGCCGCAGCGTAGGATCTGTCTCCGGTGGCGCCGGAGGTCCTCGATCTGTTCGCCGACCTCGCGTCGGTCCCGAGCCCGCCGGGTGAGGAGCGCGCGGTCGCCGACCTCGTGCTCGCCTACCTCTGCGACTGCGGTCTTTCCGGCGACGAGGACGGGTCGGGGCCGGGCATCGGCTCGAGCATGGGGAACATCTACTGCCGACTCGATCCGACCGCGGCCGGCGAGCCGCTGTTGCTGTGCGCGCACCTCGACACGGTGCCGCCGACGGCGCCGATCGAGCCGGTTGTTGCAGACGGCATCGTGCGCAACGGCGCCGGCACGATCCTCGGCGCCGACAACAAGGCCGCTGTCGCGGTTATGCTCGATGGCGTGCGTCGTATTGTCGTGGAGGGCCGACCGCACGCGGGGATCGAGCTGCTCTTCACGCCGAAGGAAGAGGTGGGGCTCGTGGGCGCGTACGCGTTCGACCACACCCGCCTGCGGGCTCGCGTCGGTTACGTCTACGACCAGGCGGCGCCGATCGGCGTCATCATTCTCGGGGCCCCGTACTCACAGTCGCTCGAGGTGACGTTCCATGGACGAGCGGCGCACGCCGGGATGCAGCCCGAGGATGGTCGATCCGCGATCGCCGCAGCCGCTCGCGCTATCGCAGAGATGAGGCTCGGGCGGGTCGACGAGGATTCGACGGCGAACGTGGGCACGATCAGCGGCGGAACCGCGACGAACATCGTTCCCGAGTGGTGCACCTTTGTCGCGGAGGCTCGGTCGCACGACGAGCGAGGCCTCGCTGCGCTCGTGCAGGAGATGCAGGATGCGATCACCTTCGCGGCCGGCGTCGCCGAATGCGACGTCGAGACGAAGGCGCGCAAGAGCTATCGCGGCTACCGCCTCGCGAAAGCCGCGCGCGCCGTCGCGCTTGCTGCGGCCGCGCTGGAACGGTGCGGACATGCGGTCAGCTATGAGCTCTCGGGCGGCGCGGCGGACGCGAACGTGCTCAACGAGCGCGGGCTCGAGGTCGTGAACCTTGCGAATGGGATGGCGGACATCCACACGCCCGACGAACGCATCTCGGTCGCCGATCTCGAGGCGATGGTCGATGTGACGCTCGCGCTGGTCGATGGCGCTCTCGCTTAAGCGTGGGCGCATCTCGCGCGTGGTCGAGCGTTACGCCGACCTCGTTCGCTGCGAGGTCGACGGCGTACCGTGCGTCGCCTTTCCGTCGCTGACGGGCTCCGTCGGCGAGGGCGACGAAGTACTCGTCAACGTGCAGGCCCGGGAGCTTGGCCTGGGGTCGGGCGGATTCGACGTGCTCTACGCGAATCTCACGCAGGGGCTCGAGCTGCCAGCCGACCCGGGCGCTCATGTGATGGCGCTTCCGTACGCCCCGGGACAGTGGGCCGTCCGCCACGCCGAAGAGGACGGCGGGCTTGCGGACGAGCTCGGCGGGATGCCGGTCGTGCTCTGCACGGTGCATTCGCAGGTCGTTCCCGTCTGCGCCGCGCTGGCCGGGTTACGCGTCGCGTACATCCAGGTGGCCGGCGGCGCTCTCGGGCTGGCGCTGTCCGACGCCGTGCGCGCGCTGCGACAGCGCGGCTTGATCGCGGCGACGGCCTCGGTCGCCCCGTGCTTCGGAGGAGACGTGCGCTGTGTCTCCGTCGCATCGGCCGAGCTCTGGGCGGCAATGACGCACGACATCGCTGTCTGCGCGGTCGGCCCAGGGATCATCGGAACGGGCACGCGTTTCGGGCACGGCGCCGTGTCGCTTGCCGAGGCTGCGAACGTCGCCTCGGCGCTCGGTGGTACGCCGATCCTCGCAGAGCGCATCTCCTCGGTCGACGAACGTGCGCGGCATCGCGGCGTGTCGCATCACACGCGCGCCGTCCTCGACCTCGCGCTCGGCGACGTGCGGATTGCAGCGTCTGCAAGCGACGATGCCTGGCGTGCGGCCTGCGCCGGGCTGCCGCTCTCGCACATGGGGCGCGGGACTGATGAGGACTCTGCGCACTTCGCGGCGGCGTTCGCCGCCGGCCGCCTGGCAGCGGAGCACGCGCAGAGGGGCGTGGAGTGATCCTGGAACGGCGTCTCGGCCCGGTCGTCGGACTCGGAAGCTGGAACGCGTTCGACGGCGACGCGACGCTTGCCCGGGATGGTCGGTGCTTGCCGACGAGCCATCGATGAGGTGATTCCGACGACGTCGAAGGGTCCTCGTGCCGCTGCGAAGCGGCTCGCGCCGGCGATGGCGCGCACTTCGGCAGCGAGCAGGGTTCGCTCGGCGAGCGGCTTGCGGGTGTCGGATGAGCTACGAGGGGTCCTCACCGGCACGCTGATCCTGCGGATGTAGGCTTCCGCCCGCATGCGGATTGGCGTCGCCAAGGAAATCAAGCCAGACGAATACCGGGTCGCCCTGACACCCGCGGGTGCGCTCGAGTTGATCGACCGTGGCCACGAGGTCGTGGTCGAACGCGGCGCCGGTGTCGGCAGTGCGTTCTCCGACGAGGCATACGCGCGGCTCGGAGCCGAGCTTGCGTCGGTCGACGAAGTCTGGACCGGGTCCGAGCTCGTGCTGAAGGTCAAGGAACCGATTGCGTCCGAGTATGCGCGGCTCCGCGACGGGCAGATCCTCTTCACCTACCTCCACATCGCGGCAGACGAGCCCCTGACGCGTGCGTTGCTCGACTCGGGCACGACGGCCGTCGCCTACGAGACGGTCGAGGCGCGCGGGGCGCTGCCGCTGCTTGCGCCGATGTCCGAGGTGGCGGGTCGGCTCGCCTCCCAGGCAGGCGCCTACTTCCTCGAGAAGCCACTCGGAGGCCGCGGCTTGCTCCTCGGGGGGGTGCCGGGCGTTGCCCCCGGCCGCGTGGTGATCGTCGGAGGCGGCGTCGTCGGCTACAACGCGGCCGTGATCGCGCTCGGGCTCGGCGCGCAGGTGACGATCCTCGAGCGTTCGATCGATCGTATGCGGTACCTCGAGGAGATCCTCTCTGGCCGCGTCACCCTCCTCATGAGCTCGATCCTTCAGGTCGCGGCCGCGGTCGAGGAAGCCGATCTCGTAATCGGGGCGGTGCTCGTGCCAGGTGCCGTGGCGCCGAAACTCGTCACGCGCGAAATGATCTCGAGCATGAAGGAGGGTGCCGTGGTCGTCGACGTCGCGATCGATCAGGGCGGTTGCTTTGAGACGTCACACGCGACAACGCATGCCGACCCCGTGTACGTCGTCGACGGCGTTATCCACTACTGCGTCGCAAACATGCCGGGCGCAGTTCCGATCACCTCGACAAAGGCGCTGACGAATGCAACGCTTCCCTACGTCGAAGCGATCGCGAACAACGGCCTCGGCGCGGCGGTCGCCGCCGATCCTGCGCTCGCGAAGGGCGTGAACGTCATCGACGGCAGGCTGACGTACGAGGCTGTCGCCGAGGCGCACGGCATCGACTACACGCCGCTTGACGACGTATTGCCGCTCTCCGTGCGCTAGTTGTCGTGCACTAGGACTCGGTCGCTGCGGGCTTCTTTTTCTTGTCGGGCGACGGGCTGATCCGCACGACGAGCCACGTCACGCCGGCTGCAAGTGCGATTACGCACACGATGAAGACGGCGATTCCGATGAGTCCGAGGACTGATGCCACGGAAGTAGGATAGCCGCGTGCCCCGGGCGTGCGTCATCGTGCTGGACGCCGTCGGAGCGGGCGCGCTGCCTGACGCGGCCGAGTTCGGCGACGAGGGAGCAAACACCCTCGCCAACATCGCCCGCGCCGTGGGTGGTCTCGACCTGCCCACACTGGAAGCGCTCGGGTTGGGAAACGTCGAATCGCTCGAGGGCTGCGCACCACAACCCGGTGCTCCCGCGGTCGCCGGCCGGCTGCTCGAGCGGTCGAAGGGGAAGGACACGACCACGGGCCACTGGGAGCTGATGGGCGTTGTCACCCCCCAGGCGATGCCGACCTACCCGTTCGGCTTCCCCGACGAGGTGATCGACCCGTTCATGAACCGGACGGGGCGCGGCGTCATCGGGAACAAGCCGGCGAGTGGCACGGAGATCATTCAGGAACTGGGGGAGGAGCACCAGGAGACGGGCAAGTGGATCGTCTATACGAGCGCGGATTCGGTATTCCAGATCGCTGCGCATGAGGAGGCGGTTCCGCTCGACGAGTTGTACGAGGCGTGCCGTGTCGCGCGCGAGATCCTGACCGGCAAGCACGCGGTCGGTCGCGTGATCGCGCGCCCTTTCAACGGCGTGCCCGGTGCGTACGAACGCACACCGAATCGCCACGACTTCTCGCTGGAGCCGGGGCGACCGAACTACCTTTCGACGATTCGCGACGCAGGGCACAAGGTGTACGGCGTCGGGAAGATCGGGGACATCTTCGCGCACCAGGACATCGACGAGGAGTTTCCGACGAAGTCGAACGTCGACGGGATCCAGAAGACGGAGGAGCTCTTGCGGACGATCGACGATGGTTTCGTGTTCACGAACCTCGTCGAGACGGACTCGCTCTGGGGGCATCGCAACGACCCGGTGAACTTCCACCGCTGTCTCCAGGATTTCGACCGGCGGCTGCCCGACATCCTCGACGCGCTCCGCCCGAACGACCTGCTGATCCTGACCTCGGACCACGGCTGCGATCCGACCACGCCGTCGACCGACCACTCGCGCGAGCACGCGCTGTTGCTCGCCTATGTCGAGGGGAAAAATGCGGCCGGGCGAATGCACGAGCACGGTGAATTCGGCGACGTCGGAGCGACGGTGAACGCCTGGCTTGGCGGGCGCGCCCCCTCGAAGAGCGTTCGAGGAGCGCCGATCGTCGAAGGGTCATGAGCCGCCTCGACGATCCGACGGTGGTCGCCGAGCAGTATGCGCGCGAGGACAATCTCCGCGCCCGGCAGGAGCTGTACGAGGAGACGGTCGGCACGCAGGCGCACGACGTTCTGCGCGGCGCACTCAGCGCGCTCGCCCCAGAACGCGTCCTCGAAGTGGGTGGGGGCCAGGGCGAGCTCGCGCAATGGATGCGCGACGAGCTCGGAGCGCAAGTGTCGTTTCTCGACTTCTCGCCTCGGATGGTCGAGCTCGCGCGCGGACGGGGACTCGATGCTCGGGTCGGGGACGTGCAAGAGCTGCCGTTCCCTGACGCGTCGTTCGACGTCGTCGTGGCTGCCTGGATGCTCTACCACGTTCCCGACATTCCGCGCGGGCTCGGCGAGATCGCGCGTGTCCTCATCCCGGGCGGCTCGCTCGTCGCGGTCACGAACTCCGTCGAGCACCTGCGTGAGCTTCGCGAGTTGCTTCACTATCCGCGCGGCGAGGAGGAGACCTTCAACCGCGAAAACGGCGCCGAGCTCCTTGCGGCGTGCTTCGGGCGGGTCGAGCGGAGCGACGCGGACGCGACGGTGACCGTGCGGGATCGCGAGAAGCTCGTTGCGTACCGGGACTCGATGCAGGTTCCCGTCGCTGACGTGCCGCAGGACGTCGAGCTGCCATTCATCGTGCACGCCAGGACATCGATCTTCGTCGCGACCCGATGATCCCTCCCTCGGAACTGATCAAGCGCAAGCGTGACGGAGAGGAGCTCCCCGACGACGAGCTCGCCGAACTCATTCTCGGATATGCCCGTGGTGAAGTGCCCGACTACCAGATGGCCGCGTTCTGCATGGCCGTGTTCTTCCGTGGGCTCACACCGCACGAGACGTACGTGCTCACCGACGCGATGATCCGAAGCGGCGAGACGATTGACATGAGCGCGGCGCTCGGACGCAAGGTCGTCGACAAGCATTCGACCGGTGGAGTCGGCGACAAGACGTCGCTTGCCGTGGCCCCGATCATCGCTGCATGCGGCGTCCCGCTCGGCAAGATGAGCGGGCGCGGCCTCGGGCACACCGGCGGCACCCTCGACAAGCTCGAGTCGATCCCCGGTTACCGAACAGAGCTCTCGCTCGACGAGTTCGTCGCGCAGGTGCGCGACGTCGGCTGCGCGATCATCGGGCAGACCGGCGATCTCGTACCAGCGGACAAGCTCCTCTACGGCCTCCGGGATGTCACGGCCACCGTCGATCAGCTGTCCCTGATCGCCGCCTCGATCATGTCGAAGAAACTGGCCGGGGGCGCGCAGGCGATCGTCCTCGACGTGAAGGTCGGCGACGGTGCCTTCATGCGGACGCTGGAGGACGCCCGCCGCCTGGCGGAGGCGATGCTCTCACTCGGTGAGCAGGCAGGGCGCGAAGTCGTGTGCCTTCTCACCGACATGGATCAGCCGCTCGGTGCCGCAGTCGGCAACGCGCTCGAGGTACGGGAGGCGCACGACACCGTGCGCGGGCAGGGGCCGCCCGATTTCACCGAGCTCGTGCTGGACGCCTGCGCCCGCCTCCTCGCGCTCTCCGACCTCAGCATCGACGCCGCCGAGGGTCGTCGCCGGGCCGAAGCGGCCGTGGCCGACGGCCGCGCCGACGACGCCTGGACGCGCTGGATCGAGGCGCAGGGCGGCACCGCCGACGACGAGGCGCTGCCGTCGGCACCGGTCGTGCGTGAGGCCGCAGCGCCCGTCGCCGGGCACGTCGGCTCACTGAGCGCGATCGCGATCGGCAACGCCGCGGCCCACCTCGGCGCCGGCCGCCGGACGAAGGAGGACACCGTCGACCACGCTGTGGGCGTTCTCTGCCGTGCGAAGCGGGGCGACGCAGTCGAGGCCGGCCAGCTGCTCGCGGAGGTGCACGCGCGCTCCGAGGACGCCGCTCGGGTCGGCGTGCGCGAGGTGCTTGCCGCCTACGTGATCGGAGACGAGGCGCCGCCGAAGCGTCCGGTGCTGCTCGAGGTCGTCAACTAACCCCGGGGTGGCTACGGTGCGGGCGTGCCCGAATTGCCCGAGGTCGAGACCGTTCGCCGTCGCCTAGCGCCGCTGCTCGAAGGGCGGCGTATCGACGGTGTCGAGATCGCCGATCCGAGACTGACGCGACCGCACGACCCGGTCGAGACCGCACGGGAGCTCGAGGGAGAGCACATCACGCGAATCGATCGTCGCGGGAAGTATTTGATTGTTCGATTCGAGTCGGGAAGGGCTCTGCTGATTCACCTCCGGATGACGGGATCGTTGCGGCACGCCGCGACGGGAACGCTTCCGGACGATCCCCATCGCCGCGCCGTTGTCACATTAGACGACGGTTCGGACGTCGCCTACCGCGACGTCCGCCGCTTCGGCACGTGGCTCCTCCTCGAACCGTCCGACGTGGACGGCTATCTCGACGCCAAGGTTGGGCCCGAACCGCTCGCGCGCTCGTATCGCGCCCGCCACCTTGCGGAGCGCCTGGCCGCGCGCCGCGCGCCGATCAAAGCGGCGCTCCTCGATCAGAGGACGCTTGCCGGCGTCGGGAACATCTACGCCGATGAAGCCCTCTGGCGTGCGCGCGTCCATCCGCTCACTCCTGCCTCAGTGCTGACACCGGAGGACGTGGCTGCGGTGCACGGAGCCGTGCGAACGGCTCTCAACGCCGCCATCCGTCGTCAGGGGTCGACGCTGCGCGACTACCGGTTGCCCGACGGCTCGTCCGGTGCGGCACAAGACCGCTTCAACGTCTACGGACGCGCGGGAGACCCGTGTCCTCGTTGCGGGAGCCCCATCGACAAGATCCGTGTCGCCGGACGGGGCACCTGGTACTGCCCGACCTGCCAGGTCTACCGCCCCGATAATTACGCCGCGTCGAGCAAGTCGTCCAGCCGGCCCTCGCGATCGAGTCGCCAGAGCTCGGTGTAGCCGCCGATCGGCCGGTCGCCGATCAGGATCTGCGGCACCGTCCACCCGCCCGTCAGAGCGTGCAACGTCGCGCGAAACCCGGTGTCGTCGTCGAGGTTGATCTCCTCGTAGGGCAGGCCGCGCGCATCGAGAAGTGCCTTCGCGCGAACGCAATAGCCGCACCAGCGCGTCGTGTACATCGTGATCGAAACCATTGCTTGTACAACGCAGAACGAGGAAAAGGGATTCCCCGGTGCCCGCTCTACACTGGCTCGAATGGCCGGTAAGACGTACAAGACCGAGGCGATCGTCCTGCGCTCGATGCGCTTTTCGGAGGCAGACCGGATCCTGCATCTCTACACCGCCCGTCGTGGACGGCTCGGCGCGATCGCGAAAGGCATCCGCAAGACGAAGTCCCGCTTTGGCGCGCGCCTCGAGCCTCTTTCGCACGTCGAGCTGATGTTGCACGAGGGCGGCGGAGAGTTGCAGACGATCACCGGAGTGGAGCTCCTGCATTCCCATCGGGCGACGCGCGAGGACAACTACCGCTTGCACGTCGGAATGATCGGCGCCGAGGCGATGCTGCGGCTGTTCGGGGAGCCCGAGGCGAACGAGCGAGCGTTCGGCGCCCTCGCGCGCTTCCTCGAGTTGCTCGACGCGACCCCGCCGGCGGGCAGCCGTCCTGCGCTCGACGCACTTGGACTGTCGTTCCAGCTGAAGCTCTTGTGGCTCGCCGGCTACCTGCCGCATCTGACGAGCTGCGTCGAGTGTGGAGCCACCGGCGACCTGCTTGCGTTCTCGCCACGCGCGGGCGGGGCCGTGTGCCCTGCGCACGCAGCGGGCGCACTGCGGCTCTCCGCCGAGGGGCTCGCGGGAATCGAGCGCCTGCTCTCGACGCCGCTCGCCGACGCGACACCCGCCAGCCTCTCCGAACGCGCGCGCCGCGACGCGCTCGCAGTCGTCACGACCACCTACGAGGAGCACGGCGGTTTCAGGCTGCGGACGGTCTCTGCGTGAGCGCACGAGCACGGCGCTTCGTCAGATGACGCGCGACCTCGGCGACGGGTTCGAGCTCGACGATGCGAAGGCGCGTATCGATCTCGCGGAAGTTCATCGGTTCCTCTCCGAGATCTCGTACTGGGCGAAGGGCCGCACGCGCAAGACGCAAGACGGTCTCGTGCAAAGCGCTGCGCGCGTCGTAGGTCTCTACCAGGATGGGCTGCAGGTCGGCTTCTGCCGCGCCGCATCGGACGGGACGTCGTTCGTCTACCTCGCAGACGTGTACGTGCTCGAGGAGCACCGCGGTCATGGTCTCGGCGAGGAGCTCGTGCGGGAGATGATCGAGAACGGCCCGCTTGCGCACCTGCGCTGGATCCTCCACACGACGGACAAGCACCCCCTTTATCGCAAGTTCGGCTTCGGCGAGCCGGACTACAAGCTGATGGAAAGGCGCTCGACGAGCCACGCGAGCGACAGCGGATAACGCCATGTCAGGCCGCGGTGCGTGCCCGGGAAGAGCTCGAACCGCACGTTTTCGGGCGCCGCTCCCGCCGCGACGACCTCGCGATGGAAGGCCGTTGCGCCGAGCTCGAGGTGGTACTCGTCGTCGCGGCCCGCGTCGATCCAGATCCCTTGCAGGTTCCGCAGCGTCTCGGCGTGCTGGGGCTCACGCGCGAGCAGGACCGGATCGAACCGCAGCCAGCGCTTCCACACCTCGTCAATGCGCGCACCGGTCTCGATGTCGAAGGGCAGCTCTACGGTGCCGTCGTCGCGGGCCGAGTACGCGGCGGCCATCGCGTAGGTGTTCACGAGAAGTTCGTCGTGTGGCGCAGCGAGCACGGGGCGACCGGAGCGAAAGTCGGCCCAGAATGCGTCGTACGATCCGTCGTATGCCTCCCTGAGCGCGCGCGCCGCCGGTGCGAAGTCGCGGGCATAGCAGACCTCGAAGAGGGCGTCCCCGGCGTGTGTCGCGAGGCCGCCGAAAAGATCGGGCCGAAGCAACGGCGTGATCATCGAGCCATAGCCCCCCGACGACTTGCCCTGGATGCCGCGATGCTTCGGCGCGGCGAGGGTCGGATAGTGCGCGTCGACGAACGGCACGAGCTCGTTGCAGAGATAGGTGTGGTAGTTGCCGATTGCGGGTGAGTCGACGAACTGAGAGCCACCGACGGCCGTGAACGCATCGACGAGCACGACAATCGCCCGAGGCTCGAGCGCCGCAATTCGATCGGGGTATGACACGCTCCACGGCTCGACGTTGAACCAGGCGTCTGCGATCCCCGTCATGCCCTGGAGCACGTAGACGGACGGGTAGCGCAGCGTTGCATCCTCCGGCGCCCAGACGTGCAACGGCCGCTCGTGAGGGTCCCCGAGCGAATTGTCCCGCAGCGCTTCCGACGTGAACGTGTGGGCGTGCCAGGCCATCAGTGCACTAGCGCGGGTGCCACGGCTGCTCGAGCCGGTCGAGCAGCAGCCGCTTGGCTCCGTCGAGCGGGATCCGCTCCTGCGCGAGCGTGTCGCGGTCGCGCAGCGTGATCGTGCCGTCGCTCAATGTCTGCTCGTCGATCGTGAGCGCCCAAGGCGTGCCGATCTCGTCCTGGCGCCGGTAGCGCTTGCCGATCGCGGCGGCGTCGTCGTACTCGGTGGACATCGATTGGCGCAGTTCCTCGTAGATCCCGCGTGCCTGCTCCACCATCCCGGAATCCCTGCCGATCAACGGCAGCACCGCCGCTTTGACCGGCGCCAAGCGGGGGTGGAGGCGGAGTAGCGTGCGCGGCCGGTCGGCGACGACCTCCTCGTCGTAGGCGTCACACATGAACGTGAGGAACGCCCGTCCCACACCGAGTGCCGGTTCGATCACGTACGGCACGTAGCGCTCCTCGTGGCCGATCCATTCAAGCTTCGTACCCGACGCGTCGCTGTGCTGCCGCAGGTCGTAGTCGCCGCGATTCGCGACTCCCTCGAGCTCCTGCCAGCCGATCGGGAAGAGATATTCGATGTCGGACGTCGCGCTCGAGTAATGCGACAGCTCGTCAGACCCGTGCGCGCGGACGCGTAGGTGCGACGGTCGAACGCCCAGCCCGATATGCCAGTCGAGACGCTGCTTGATCCAGTACGCGTGCCACTCGGGCGCGTCGTCCGGAGGGACGAAGAACTCCATCTCCATCTGCTCGAACTCGCGCACGCGAAAGAGAAAGTTTCCCGGCGTGATCTCGTTACGGAAGCTCTTGCCGATCTGCGCGATCCCGAACGGAGGTTTCACGCGCAACGACGACGTCACGTTCTTGAAGTTCACGAAGATCCCCTGCGCGGTCTCTGGGCGGAGGTAGGCGACGCTCGCATCCTCGCGAAGCGCGCCGACGTGTGTCTCGAACATCAGGTTGAAGTCGCGCGGCTCCGTCAGGTCGCACTCGCTGTGCTCGCCCGGGTGCTTCGACGGCCGCTTCCCGCATGCGCTTGCCGCGATGTGATCGGCGCGGTAGCGGTGCTTGCACGTGCGGCAGTCGACCATTGGATCGGAGAACCCGCCGACGTGACCGGAAGCGACCCAGACCTGTGGGTTGAGGATCACGGCGGAATCGAGCGCGACCATGTCGTCGCGCTCCTGGATCATCGAGCGCTGCCACTCACTCTTGATGTTCTGCTGGAGAAGAACGCCGTAATGGCCGAAGTCGAACGACGAGCCGAGCCCCCCGTAGATGTCCGAGGTCGGGAAGACGAAGCCGCGGCGCCGGCAGAGTGCGGCGACCTTTTCGATCGTCGCTTCGCCTTCGAACTGCTGGAGTTCCTCCGCGGCGGCCATTCCCCTGAAACTAGCCGAAGTCGCACACGAAACGCCGTTTGTCGGGACTCAGGGGCGGTTCTTATAGAGCCAATGCCACAACCGTTCGAGCTTTCGTATACGAGGCGACGCCTCTGGTGAATACGCTCGCAACAGCCTCGGCAGGATCTGGATCCTCGAGTTGCGAAGCTCGAGTCCGTTCCACGGATGTCGGGTTCGGCCGGCGAGGACCAGGGTTCCGTCGTACAGATGCAGGATCGACGTCTCGTGCTCATGACCGGGCCGGAGGGTGTCGAGTGAGTTGTCGGTGACGCCGAGCCGTGAGAAGAGCTCGTCGCGCACAAAGATGGCGTTCGACGTTGTCGTCGCGACAAGGCTGTAGCCCTTCTGCGTGCCAAGATTGACCACCGCCTGGAGCGACGATCCATGTCTGACGGTTGGGTCTCGGGCCTGGACGAATGCCACATGGTTCGGCATCGTCGGGTTGATCTCGATGACCACCACGCGTGGCCGGTAGCGAGTGAGGCTGTCCCAGATGTGGTAATCGATGCCATCGACGTCGATCGAGAGCAATGCGAAGTCATGGGGAATCTGCGTCGTAGCGAGGATTCCGTCGAGGTCGTCTGGCGGCTCGAAGCGCACGAATGAGTTGACGCACGTCACGCCTTCGAACTCGCTCATGTTGACCGTCAACTTCGCGAACTCCCGAAGGTCTGGTTCGATCAGCACGGCTCGCCAGCCGCGTTCCTTGATCTGATGGTGCGTGTTGCTGAGGTGGACTCCGTCTACCGCTCCGAACTCGACACACCACCCGTCCGTGACTTCCAGAAGCTCAAAGATCCGATCGAGGATCCCGTCTTCTCCGTTCTGCGAGTAGCGGTCGAAGGCGTATGCGTCGAGGCGGGTGGGAGGTGGCGTCATGCGCTCATCCTGACCTCAGGCAGAATCACGCGCAGGAACAGTCCTGGTCTGGACGGGCACGTCGGCAGAGCGGCCCCCACACCTGCCGCCGAGAGCAGGACCCCGCAAGCCCAACAAGCACCCACGCCTCCAATGAAGAGTTTGAAGCCGGTGCTGTACTTCCGCTGCTCCTCGGGGAATGCCACTGAGTCCTATAAACCGTAACGGGTCGTTGCGCGCGGAGCAATCGATCACGTGCGTGACGGTCCGCGCGCGGCCTGCCTTCCGCTGCCGTTCTCCGCTTAGATCCGACCTATGAAGACAGCACTTGTCGTGCTGGTCGCCGACTTGCTCGTCGTGCCGGTTGCGTTTGCGAAAACCGCAGGCACCGGTCTGGAGCAGGGAAACCGCGTGGCGTGCAGCCCTTTGCGTATCGCGAGGAAGAGGAGATTCCAGACTCCGTCAGAGAAGCATTCGGGCGCGTAGTAGGCCGCCCCGACGACCTCCAACGTCGCGTCCTGCAGGACGGCCAATTATGGTCGGCGACAGCACCGGCGGGTGTTGGGATCTCCGACCTCCCGCGCGACTACCTTCCGTGCGGTGAAAGCTGAGAGACGTCGCGCGGACATCCAGGGACTTCGCGCCCTTGCGATCGTCCTCGTCGTCTCCTACCACGCCGGAATCGGCTTGCACGGCGGGTTCACCGGAGTCGACGTCTTCTTCGTCATCTCCGGGTTCGTCATCACATCGCTCTTGCTGAGAGACCTCGCGGCTCACGGAACGATCATGTTCGCGGGCTTCTATCGCCGGCGAGCGCTTCGTCTACTGCCCGCGCTCGGCTTGATGGTCGCGATCGTCGCGCTGCTCGGGATCCTCGCGGCCCCAATCGACGCCCTGCACATCGGAGCGCTCACCGGGGTCGCATCCATGTTCTTCGCCGCGAACGCCTACCTCTACCTGCGCGGGGCCGACTACTTCGTCGCTGCCGTTACGCACGACCCCTTCCTCCATCTCTGGACGCTCGCGGTCGAGGAGCAGTTCTATCTAGCGTTTCCGATCGTCCTGCTGATCGGCTGGCGTCTCGGCCGGCGCCGCGGCGCGACGGCGGTCGTCGCCGTCATTGCCTTGGCATCGTTCCTGCTTTCCCTCGAACTGTCACACGGCCACTTGCTCCCGCTGCAGCATCGGCCACTACAGCTCGCTTTCTACAGCTCACCTACGCGCGCCTGGGAGTTCGCCGTCGGTGCGCTGATCGCCCTTGCCGGCAGCGTCCGCATCCCGCGGCTGGTCGTCGAAGCGGCCACCGCCGCGGGGCTCGCGCTCGTGCTCGTCGGGGCGCTCGTCATCACCAGCACGACCGGCTTCCCAGGTCGGGCGGCGCTGCTTCCGGTCGGCGGCACGGCCCTCGTGATCGCGGCAGGCTCGACGAGTTTGCTCGCCCGCAGTCTGCTCGGGAACCGGCTCGCGACCTGGATCGGTGACCGTTCATACGGCTGGTACCTGTGGCACTGGCCCGTGATCGTCTACGCGCGCGCCCTGTGGCCCGTGCAGGGATGGGTGCCGGCCGCGGCAGCTCTCGCAGCGCTTCTGCCGGCGGCGGCCTCGTTCTCGTACGTCGAAGATCCCATCCGCCGTCGGCGTGCGCTCGGAGGCACGTCCGTCCGGACGGTCGCCGTCGGCGCTTCCCTCATCGGCGCCCTCGCGTGCGTTTTGCTGCTCGGCGCGATGCACGCACTCGCACGAACGGGACCCGGCAGAGAATGGGTGCGGGCGAGCGTGCACCACATCGACCGTCAGCGCGGCTGCGAGAGCGCGGCACCTCTCGACACTTCGAAGGTGCCGCCCTGCACCTGGGGGGTGCCTCACCCGCGCGGTCGCATCGTCCTCGTTGGGGACTCGACTGCAAGCGCGGTTTCCGAGGCGGTCATAGCCGCCGGCAACCGCGCGGGCTACGCCGTGACAGTCTCAACGTACTTCGGCTGTCCATTCGTCGCCCTGGAGGTCTACGGGTCGACGGCTTCCACGGCCGTGTGTGACGAGATCGACCGAGTCGGGTTGCGGACAATCCTCGCTCTCCGGCCGGCCCTCGTTTTCCTCGTCAACCGCACCGACGACTACGTCGACGGACCTATAGGCCTCGCGCAGTCGGGCGGTGCTGTCCGCCACGAGCACGGCGAGCGGCTCAGACTCTGGACAACCGGGCTGCGAAGCGACCTCGCGACATTCAGCCGAGCCTCGATTCCGGTTGTCGTGGTCAAGCAAGTCCCGCGCATCTCTGACGCTCCTACGGAGTGCGCGGTCGTCCGCGTGCTCACGCGCACGTGCTCGGCCTCGGCGCCACGCGCCGCCGTCGATGCCGAGCTTGCTCCATCCCGCGCCGCCAACGAGCGCGCTGCACATGGGCTGCCCGGCGTCTCCTCACTCGATTTAGAGAATTCCTTCTGTACCGCGCGGGGCTGCTCGACGATTGCCGGCAACCGGATCTTGTACGTCGATGCCTACCACCTCACCGTCCTCGGGGCTCGTCGCGTCACCGGCCGCTTCGCGACAGCGATCCATTCGCACGCACGCAAGTGACCGGCGCGAGGTCGAACGCTTGTTGACATGACCGCCTCCGGCCGCCTGGGCGCAAACCACAAGGGATGGTACGCGCTCTTTTCGCACACAGCCCGGTCCGGCGGGTGAGCTCATACAGCCTTGATCTCCCACCCCACGAGTCGGGCGGCACCGATCGCGGTCGCCTCCGCGAGATGCTCGCAAGTTCATCCCGAGGCTAGCCTTCGCTGTGGTGAAGGTTCGTCGGCTTCTCGCACCTGCGATCGCACTGATGCTGATATCGGCAGGGTCCGGCGGAGCCTTCGGGACGATCACTGGTGGGCCAACAGTGCTGGTTCCGGCTTCTGCAGCGCTACTTGCAAAGTGTGCGTCGACAGCCAGGGCGGTTGGCTATCCGGTGCCGTGCCCGCTGCGCGTCCCCGCAGGGCTTACACCGACTATCGGCAGGCCGGGATGCAAGTTCGACATCATCGGGCCCGCCAAACCATGCCCGGACACGGTATTCGCCTGGCGCGGCTGGGTCGTCGGATCGAGCGAAACAGCGAATCAGCACCTCGTCCTGACCGCATCACCACACCCGATCCAGAACCTGGCGAAGGTCGTGAATGGCCCCGCCTGGCTCCCGGGCGAAAAGGTCAAAGTCCTCGGCGCGATCAAAATGTACGGTTGGGACATCCGCGAGGTCTACGTCCCGCCCGCGACAAACGACGGAAGCGCATTCGCCCATCACGTAGTCCTGATCTGGACCGTCGGCCAGCACACCTACGCAGTCGGGTTCCACGATGTTTCCACGATCCGACAGACGCTGGCTCTTGATCTCGCGGTCGCTCGAACTATCAAGCTCATTCGTCCGTGACCTTGGGTACTCACGACACCGCCAGGCGCGTGGGGGTCCGGTTGCCCGAGTGTTCAGATCGGGGACCGCTACGGGATCTCAGGCCCGTACGTAGCCCAGCCGTCTGCGTCGCCATCGCGGGACGACAGTGCAGGTTCAACACGAGCGCGTTTTCATCGTGAAGTCGACGGACCTCGCAGCTTCCGTTAGTTCACGGAGTTGCTTGCCGCCCGCCTCCAGCGTGTCGGCCCCGAACTTCACCCGACGTGCGCGTTGAAGATCGGCACACATGACCTCCTACCCGTCGATTATGGCCGACGGTCGCGTGCGCCAGCGTGTCGGAACGACGCCTGGCGCCGCTCAACGAGCCGGGAGTGCCGCTCGCCGGCAGACGAGCAGACTTTCGCCTCCGGCAGACATAACGTTGGGCATATGAAACTCCGATTGCCGAACTCGGTTCTCGGCTGGGTCGCTCGCTGTGCGACCTCGATCATCGTCGCGGCGATCGGCATCAGTGTGGTGCTGGGCTGCGACCACTACTGGCAGTCGAAGATCGCATCTGTACCGATCGTCGGCGGCGGCTACCCGCCGATCACCGTCCCCGCGTTCAACAGCATCACCGGCGACCTGCTGTTCGGAGCACTGCCGTTCGTCGCGCTCGCGGTGGCGACCCTGAGCCGAGCCGCGATAGGACGGCCGAACTAAGTCGTCTCAGCGGCGCGTGAACGTGTAATGGGTGACACCACTCGGTGAGCTCGTGGGCTCTATCGTGAAGCGCTCTTCGAGCGTTTCGAGGTCGTCCCACAGGCACACGCCGCGGCCGAGCACGATCGGCGCGACGACGACATGCATGAAGTCGACCAGGTCGGCGGCGAGGAACTCGCCCACGGTCGACGGGCCACCACCGATGCGGATGTCGCGGTCGCCAGCCGCATCGCGCGCGGCGGCGAGCGCCTCAGCCGGGGAGGCATCGATGAAGTGGAAGGTCGTTCCGCCCTGCATATCAATGGAGGGCCGCACGTGGTGGGTGAGCACGAACGTCGGCGTGTGGAACGGCGGATTGTCGCCCCACCAGCCCTGCCATTGCTCGTCGGCCCAC